>DATHQE010000206.1:0-35094 GCA_035483035.1 Streptosporangiaceae bacterium
GCTACCGAAGGCGCACCTGCATTTGCACTTCACCGGCTCGATGCGGCACGCGACGCTGGTGGAGCTGGCCGGTGGGCATGGTGTGCACCTGCCCGAATCGCTGACGCAGGAGTGGCCGCCACAGCTCAGCGCGGCCGACGAGCGCGGCTGGTTCCGGTTTCAGCGGCTGTACGACATCGCCCGATCTGTCGTCAGCACACCATCAGACGTGCGGCGGCTGATCGCCGAGGCCGCGCAGGATGAGCGCGCTGAGGGCTCGGGCTGGCTCGAGCTTCAGATCGATCCGTCCGGCTACGCGCACCGCTTCGGCGGGCTGACGCCGATGCTCGACCTCGTCCTCGACTCCGCGGCGGCGGCCACGCAGGCAACAGGCGTCGGCATCGGGATCATCGTGGCCGCCAACCGCACCAAGCATCCACTCGAGGCTCGCACGCTGGCCAGGCTCGCGGCAGCCTACTCAGACCGGGGCGTCGTCGGCTTCGGCCTCAGCAACGACGAGCGCCGCGGCGCCATCGCCGACTTCGTCCCGGCGTTCCGGATTGCCGGCCGGGCGGGCCTCCGATCGGTCCCGCACGGCGGCGAGCTCGCCGGGCCAGCCAGTGTGCAGGCCTGTATCGAGGAACTGCATGCCGATCGGATTGGGCACGGCGTGTCGGCCGTCGCAGACCCGATCCTGCTGCGGCGCCTCGCGGCCAGCCAGATCACGCTGGAAGTCTGCCCGACGTCCAACGTGGCGCTCGGAGTCGCGGCCACCGCCCACGACGTGCCGCTGCTGCCGCTGCTCGAGGCCGGCGTCCAGGTTGCGCTCGGCGCGGACGACCCGCTGTTGTTCGGCCCTCGGCTCGCGGCGCAGTATGAACTGGCCCGTCAGGTCTACGGGCTGGCCGACGCGGAGCTCGCTGAGCTGGCGCGGATGTCGGTCCAAGGGTCCACCGCGCCCGCAACCGTGCAGAAGGACCTGCTGGCGGGCATTGATTCCTGGCTCGCTGCGCCGCAGGCCTGACCCTGACCGCTGGCGCCGCGTAGGCCGCGGAGGCCGCGGAGGCCGCGGAGGCCGCGGAGGCTAACGCGAGCAGGTCACAACTGAACGCCGATCAGCGTCGGCTCATTGGCCAGCTCGACCTCGAACGCGGCAAGCACGCCATCGCGGATCTGCCTCGCTAGCCGAATCAGGCTGGCAGTCTGGCCCGCGCCGACGTTCGTCAGCGCCAGCGTGTGCTTGGTGGAGATCCGGACACCGCCCGGATCGTCGGCGAGCTCGTATCCCCGGCTAAAGCCCGCCTGCTCGATCAGCCAGGCCGCGGACAGCTTGACCCGTCCGTCCGCCTCCGGCCAGTGCGGCATAACGGACTCAGCAGTGCCGCGATGCCGGTCAGCGGCGCTTACCCCCCGGCCGCTGTCCCCCGCGACCCTGGCCGCTAGCTCTGCGTACTGGCCCGCGGTCACGATCGGGTTGGTGAAGAACGAGCCAGCGCTGCGGGTGTCGGGATCAGCGTCGTCGAGCAGCATTCCCTTGGCCCGGCGCAGGTCGAGCACCGCCGCGCGGGCGTCAGCCAGCGGTACCTGGCCGCCGACGGGCACGTCGAGCACGCGACTCAGCTCGCCGTACCGGACTGGACCCGATAGCGGGCTGACCGTCAGCCGGAACGTCACGTCCAGCACGACGAATCGGCCCGTCGCCGTCGCCGGGTTCAGCGCGGCGCCGCGCGCGCCCCGAGCCGGCCCGGCACCCGCTGTCGCCTGCCGCTTGAACTTGCTGGTCCGGTAGCCGAACTCGCAGTCGGCGGCGCTGAGCCGGACGACCCGGTCGATCAGCCGGTCGTAGGCGCGCACCGACGTGATGGTCTGCGCGACTTCCTGGCCGTAGGCCCCGACGTTCTGGATCGGCGTGGCGCCAGCCCGCCCCGGGATGCCGGAGAGGCACTCGATGCCGGACAGGCCGGCGGCCAGGCACTGCTGCACGAGGTCGTCCCAGTCCTGGCCAGCCGCCGCGGTTACCTCGACGGCGTCCCCGGCCGCGGCGAAGTCAAGCCCGGCACCGGCGACGAGGACGACCACGCCGGGGAAACCCGCGTCTGCGACTACCAGGTTGCTGCCACCACCGAGAACCAGCACCGGCTCAGGCTCGGCGTCGGCGGCCCGGACCGCTTCGATCAGCTCCTCCTGCGTTGCCGCCTCGAGGAATCGCGCGGCCGGGCCGCCCAGCCGCAAGGTCGTGTAGTCGGCCAGCCGGACCTGCTCGGTCGTGGTTCTCACGCCTGCCAGCATGCCGCACGCAGCAGTGCGAACGTGGTGCGGGCTTCGCACTCAGTCCGACAGTCGGGCGACAGCTAGCCGAGCCCCGCCACCTCGCACAGGTCCGGCTCGGCCGGGTAGCCGGCCATTTCGTCCTCGGCCGAGACCAGCGCGGCTGCCGACCGGGCGCGCAGGCACCGCTCGTAAGTGGCGGCCGTCTCCTGGCTGATCCGCTGCAGGGAATACCGAGACCGGGCCCGGTCAGCCGCAGCGATGCCGTACGCCTGCAGCAGCGCCGGACGCGCTAGCAGCATCCGGACCCGGTGCGCCAGCATCGCCGGGTGCTCGGGCGCGACGAGCAGGCCGGTGACGCCGTCAACGACGGCGTCGGCATGAGCGCCGACAGCCGACACGACCGCCGGCGTGCCGCAGGCCATAGCCTGCACCACCGCCGTGCCGGCCGGCTCGTACGGTGACGCGCCGACCATGATGTCGGCCGACCTGAGCAGCGCGGGCAGCGCTGCCTGCGCGACCTCGCCAGCGAACGTGACCCGACTGCGCACGCCAATCGCGCTCGCAAGCCGCGACAGGTCGCGGACCGGGCCGGTCCGCGGCATGTGCCGCGCGTCCGGGCCGCCGACGATGACCAGCTCGGCCTCGGGCAGCAGAGCGAGCGCGCGCACAACGGACTCGAGCCCTCGCGCGGCCCCGGCCGGGGCGAACGTGATCAGCTTCGGCCGCGAGCTGCATTTCGCCCGGGCACCGTCCGGGCTGAACAGATCGGTGTCGATCCCGCAGGGGATGACGCGGATGGCTGAATTAGGGACGCCAAGCCTCGCCAGTTCGTCAGCCTCGGCGACCGAGCGGGCCAGTACGGTCGCCACGGCGCGGCCGATCGACGCCTCGATCTTGACCCGGCTGGCCGTGACGTCGGCACCGGCGAGGTGGCGCCGCTCGGCGGAGCCGAGCGACTCGAACGTCTGGAACACGGGCACGTCCAGGCCGCGGGCGGCGCCGAGTGCCACGAGGCCCGCAGTCCAGGAGAACGCGTGCACGACATCCGGTCGTCTGACCCGCCAGTGGGCGGCGAGTCGGTCCGCGAAGGCGGGCAGGTACCTGGCGGCCTGGTCGGCCGGGACTGGCCTGGCCGGACCGGCGGTGATGTACTGCGCCGAGGCGCCATGGCCGAGTATGGCGGTGCGGGGGCAGGCCGAACTGTCCCGCCGCACATAGACGGTCACTCTGTGACCGTGCGCGGCGAGGGCGCGGGCCAGCAAGGTGTGCTGGCCCGGCTGGCTACCGGATCCGTCGGGTGACGCTAGCGGGCAGTCGGTCGCGATGAGGGCGATCCTCATGGAAGTGCCTCCAGATGATGTCGCAACGCCAGCGACACTGCGCAACCACCATCGGGAGCCTGACATGCGAAAGGCACACCCTCTGAGTCGCACCGTGATCGCCGCGTACTGCGGTTGCACCGGATAACCGGTGCTACACCGCGTACTGCGTTGCAGCGTGATCAGTGCACACGTCATGGCTGACGTGAGGGCGTGCCTTCGTCGTAGACACCGCTGTGAAACGTTATGCCCAGGCGCGGCTGAGCACAAACCCGCTGCGCCTCGTCCGGATTGCCAGCACTATTCCTCGATGTACTGCTCGATCGTGTCACTTTCGACCGCAGCGTCCGGCGCCGCGTCCGCGGGCCCGGCGTCCCGGTGCTCAGTGATCAGGCCGCCCGGCACTAATAGCTGCGAGAGATTGTGCTGCCGAAGCTCGATCTCCTTGCGCTGACCAGCCGTGTTCAGGACCATGCGGCGCCGTAGCCAGCCGTAACCGCGTCGCGGGATGGCCACGCCGGCGATCCCGGTGAGCATGAGCACCCAGCCGGCTATGTGGAAACTGAAGAACGAGGGTTGCGCGGTCACGGCGAAGGCGAGGATGGCACCTACCGCCATGACGGTCAGCGCCGTCGCGGTCTTCATCGGGGGCTTCCCTTCGCTAAGGATTCGCGCAGCCGAACACACTGGCCTGGAGCCAGGGTGACGGGGCGCCGGGGCGCACTCATGCCGACACCGCGGCCGGCTCGATGAGGTGCCCGCGCAGGTACGACAGCGCTTCGGTCAGCAGCCGGGACACATGCATCTGGGAGATGCCGAGCTGCGCGCCGATCTCGGCCTGGGTCATGTTGCCGTAGAAGCGCATGAGAAGCATCTGCTGCTCCCGGTCAGGCAGCTCTGACCAGTGCGCCCACACGGCTTGCATGTCGAGCACGTGCTCAAGCTGCGGGTCCTCGTCGCCAAGCAACTCACCCAGGCTGGCTGACCCATCCTGCGTCGTTACTGGTGAATCCAGGGACGCGGCCTGGAAGGCCAGGTCTGCCTGCCTGGCAGCGCGCACGTCGTCGACAGAGATAGTCAGGTGCTGCGCGAGCTCGGCATCCGACGGGATCCGGCCGAGCTCGTTCGTTAGCTCGCCTGCGGCATTCCGCAGCTCAAGACGCAGTTCCTGGAGCGAGCGCTTGACGTGGACCTGCCACTGCTTGTCGCGGAAATGGCGCTTGATCTCGCCGCTCACGCACGGCTGGGCATAACCGGCCAGGCTCGTGCCGAGGCCAGGATCGAAGTTGTTGATTGCCTTGAGCAGGCCAACATAGCCGACCTGCATCAGCTCCTCGTGCGGCTCGGTGCTGTTCCGGTACCGCAGCACACAGGACCGCACTAGTGGCCGGTACCGCGTCACGAGCGCTTCACACGCTGCGTCGCGCGCGCTGTCGCCATGGGGCAGGGACTGGATCGTGGTCAGCAGTTCGGCGTCATCGAGTTCGTCGAAGTCGCCGGGCCGCATCGTCGCTGACGTTGCCATCGTCACTCTCTCCACTCCTACAGTGGGCGGGAGGGGGACCCGCTCGCGAGGATTCGTGCCCGCTGTGCAGCGCTCAAACATGCCCGCTGCGGCCTGCGCGCTCTGGCGGGCCGGCGCGCACGGGGCTCTGCACGCCGGCGACAATGGCCCGGTGCCAGATCGGCGCCCATCGTCACCAGGGTGCCGCGGGGCCGGCGGGACGAGCTGGCCCTCGGGGGGCTGGGCAAGGGGCTAGGCAATGGACGGGTATCAGCTTGCTATGAATTTCGCCACGGAGGGACCCTGCGGGCACCTCTCAGCATCAGGTCGGCGTTAGCTGGCTGATGAGTTGGGGCAGATGTCGCAAAATTCCCCGGGGGACATCACATGTTTGAGCCGCAGAGCCTGCTGCTTTTTTTCCTGCTGATACTGATATTCGGCGGGCTGACATGGTGGCTGGTCCGAGCTAGGCATGTGGCCGTGCGGATTGTCGCGGCATGCCTGTCTTTCGTTGTGGCCGTGCAGTTCGGCATCCTGGCCGTCAACAAGTACTTCGGCTACTACGCCACCTGGGGCGCGGCCGTTGCTGACTTCTCCAACCAGAGCACCAACTCGGGGCCGCAGATCTCCGAGGGCAGCCTGCTCGCTGGCAATCGCACGCTGGCTTTTGACCCGCGAGCGGTCTACCTGCGGCTGGCCCTTCAGCAGGGCTACACGCTTCGCCTGACTGTGCCGGGGAAGCTGAGCCACATCACCAGGACGGTGTACGTCTACCTGCCGCCCCAGTACTTCGAGCCTCAATACGCGAAATACCGGTTCCCTGTCATCGAGCTCATCCACGGTGAGCCAGGCGAGCCGCAGGACTGGATCAACGTCGTTGGCATCCAGGTGACCCTGAACGACATGATCAGGCACGGGCAGGCCCAGCCCGTGGTGCTCGTCATGCCGGACGCGAACGGCGGCCACCGGATCTCGCTGCAGTGCCTCAACCAGGTTGGCGGCGCGCAAGACCTGACCTACCTGGGGGTGGATGTCCCGCAGGCCATCTCGCGCGTGGTACGTGTCCAGCCACCGGGTCGTGCCTGGGGCATCGCCGGGTACTCCGAGGGTGGTTATTGTGCCGCCAACATGGCGCTGCGGTACCGGTATCGGTACGGCTTTGCGGCGTCGATGAGCGGATACTTCAGCCCGATGTCCGACCAGCTGATCAACCCGACCCGGTCGGTCGACCCGTTCCACGGCAACAGGCTGCTGCGAGCGGAGAACACGCCGACCGATGAGGTACGCGCGCTGGCACCCGGCGCGACCCTGCCCCAGTTCTGGCTCGGCGCAGGTCAGGGTGACAAAGCAGACACGAGCAATGCCGAGTACTTCGCACAGGAACTTCAGCTGCACCTGGCCAACGTGCCGCTGGTCCTGACCCCTGGCGGCGGTCACACCATGGGAACGTGGCATGCCGAAGTGCCGCCAATGCTGGCCTGGATGACCAACGGCCTGGCCGGCGCAGCGGCGAAGGCCGCGAGCCTCGCACACGAGAAGGTCGTGCCGACCGAGCACAGTGGTCAGAAGCCAGCCGGGCCGGACGGTCAGTCACCGACCGCCCCGCCGTCTCCGGGCAAATAGCCCCGGGCCAGCGGGGTCCCATCTCAGGATGGCTCGCCCGGCCGCGGCGTTTAAGTCCCGGTTCGCGAGGTAGCTTGCGTCCGGCCAGATGCAGCCTCGGACCGCCGCCCGCTTCGGGCATCGGCCGCAGGCGCTCTGGCCGAGGCGGCGATCATGGCGATCGCCCCGTGACCGGAGGCGATCATGCGGATCATCGGCGTACTACTCGTCGTCTGGCTAGTCATCGGATTGCTGGCAGGACTGCAGCGGCACTACTACAACGGAGCTGTGAGCTGCGCGCACGCGGGCACCGTCGCGGCTACGATCGCCGCGGGCCCACTGAACTACGTCGGCGCGAACCCCAAGGTGAATTGCGCCGTCCCGCAGCCGAGCAAATGACGGAGCCGCGCAAATGACGGAGCCGCGCAAATGACGGAGCCGCGCTAGCGCCGGCCCCCCGCCGGCGCTAGCGACGGCGTGAGCCTTCGTCGCCAGCGTTCGCGATGATGGCCGCGATAGGCGGGATAAGCCCTACTGCGACAGATATGACGACCGCGGCGGTGACGGAGAAGAGCCTTACCACGGTCCAGGCCAGGACGACGGCGCCGATGCAGACGCCCATCAGGATGAAGTAGACGCGGTCCCGATTCACCGCGCAGCCCGTGACTGGCTCATGAGTATCAGGCTTACCTGATGTGCTGCCAGCAAACACCGCCAGCAACAGCCTGCATGCGAAACGATGGGTAGATGACGGATCGCGGCGCCGGACGAGGGCACATCGGCGCTCGGCCGGCCGTTGGCGTTGTATCGATCCGATCCGGGTTTCGCAGGTCACAGGCCGTCGTGCTGTCGATGACTGACGGCACGTACTGTGTAGCCGGTGACGCCGTGGTGACCTACCAAAACTGCGAGCGCGGACGATGAGCTGGGTCTATGTCGCGGCGACCGTCGTCGCCGCGATGCTCTCCGGGTTCGGCTTCGTGCTCCAGCAGCACGCCGCCGAGCAAGTCCGGACTGCCGAATTCCTCCGTGTCGGCCTGATCGCCAAGCTGGTCCATAATCGTCGCTGGCTGGGCGGACTCGCGGCGCTGGTCGCCGGGGATCTCCTCGGTGCCTGGACGCTCGGCCACCTGGACCTGTCCATCACCGAGCCGCTGCTCACCACAAGCCTGATCTTCGCGCTCGTGCTGGCGGTGCCCCTCAGCGGGCAGGCGCTGCGCCGGACTGAGATCATCGGTGCGGTGCTGCTGACCGCGGGCGTCGCGGCCCTGTCGGCGACCAGGACGGTGCGTTCGCCGGGCGAGTCGTTCGGCTCGGTCTCGCACTGGCCAGCCGCCGGACTCATCGCGCTCGTCGCGGCCATCCTGGTCTACGTGGGCCGACGCCACTCCGGCGTCGTGCGCGCCGCACTGACCGGCACGGCAAGCGGACTGGTCTTCGGTATCGCCGACGCCCTGACCCGCACGAGCGTCCAGATCCTCGACGGCCGCAACCCGGCGCACCTGCTGCTGACATGGCCGGGCTACGCCACGGTCGCCACCACCCTGGTAGGGCTCTGGCTGATGCAGAATGCCTTCAACGCCGCGCCGCTGCACGCCTCGCTGCCGGCGGTGACGGCGGCCGAGCCGGCCGCGGGAATCGTACTCGGCGTGGTGGTCTTCGGCGACGTCGTGCACGTCTCCACCTGGCTGCTCGCGCTCCAGGCAGCGAGCATCGCGGCGATCGTCGGTGGCGTCATCCTGGTCGCCAGGGCGCCCGTGTTCCGCGACCTGCGGCTGCGCCAGCTACCGCACGTGGCCCGGGAGCGGCTCCAGCATCCTGGTCCGCATGGACCGGCCCGCGACCCCGGAGCGGCAGACCCGCCAGGTAAGGCCGGCGGCGGGCGCCAGCGCGCCGCCGCGGGCGAGGGGCGCCCGCGCGTACTTGACGATCTGCCGCCGGTGCCTGGCGGCGCGCCACTGGCGCAAGACGGCAAGCCACTGGCGCAAGACGGCAAGCCACTGGTGCCCGGCGGCGCGCCACTGGCGCAAGACGGCGAGCCACTGGTACCAGACGGCAAGCAGCGTGAGGGCACGGCCTCTTAGGCTCGTCATCGCCAGCGGCTTGCGGCGCGATGGCAAGAACGCGCAAATGTGACGAACGCCTCAGTACAACCCGTTTGCGAGCCGCCACGCCGGGCACTTTGGCCACCGACGGCCGGCGCGGCGAGCCGGCCACTGCAACGAGGCGAGGAGTTCATGACGGGGACGGCGTGGCCAGGAGTCAGCTACCCGCTGGGCGCGACCTATGACGGCGTGGGCACGAACTTTGCCCTCTACACCGAAGCCGCCGACCAGGTCGAGCTCTGCCTGTTTGACGCCGCCGGGCCAGCTGAGTCCGGTCCTGAGGAACGGGTCGCCCTCACGGAGGTCGACGGCTACATCTGGCACGGCTACCTGAATGGCGTCGGGCCAGGGCAGCGCTACGGATTCCGCGTCCACGGCGACTACGACCCTGGCGCCGGGCAGCGCTGTAATCCGGCCAAGCTGCTGCTCGACCCCTACGCCAAGGCGATCGAGGGCGGGGTCCGGTGGGGCCAGCCGGTATTTGGCTATCGCTTCAGCCAGGAGCAGGAGCCTGACGACAGCGATTCCGCTCCGTCCGTGCCGCGCTGCGTGGTCGCGAACCCGTACTTCGACTGGGGCAACGACCGGCAGCCGCACATTCCGTATCACCAGAGCGTGATCTACGAGGCGCACGTGCGCGGCCTGACGAAGCTGCACCCGGCGGTGCCGAAGGAGCAGCGCGGCACGTACGCGGGTCTCGCCCACCCGGCAGTCATCGAGCACCTGGTTGGCCTCGGCGTCACGGCTGTCGAGCTCATGCCGGTGCACCAGTTCGTCAGCGACGGCTTCCTCGCCGAACGCGGATTGTCCAACTACTGGGGTTACAACAGCATCGGGTTCTTCGCGCCGCACAACGCCTACTCGGCGTCGGGTCAGCTAGGCGAGCAGGTGCCGGAGTTCAAGTCGATGGTGCGGGCGCTGCACGAGGCCGGGCTGGAAGTGATACTCGACGTCGTCTACAACCACACCGCGGAGGGAAACCGGCTCGGACCGACGCTGTCGTTCCGCGGCATCGACAACGCCAACTACTACCGGCTGACTCCAGCCCCGGATCGCAGCCACTACTTCGACACCACCGGCACTGGCAACAGCCTGCTGATGAGCAGCCCGCACGTGCTGCAGCTGATCATGGACTCGCTGCGCTACTGGGTACTCGACATGCACGTCGACGGATTCCGGTTCGACCTCGCCTCGGCGCTAGCCCGGCAGTTCCACGAGGTGGACCGGCTGTCGGCGTTCTTCGACCTGGTGCAGCAGGATCCGGTGGTGTCGCAGGCCAAGCTCATCGCCGAGCCCTGGGACGTCGGTGACGGCGGCTACCAGGTCGGCAATTTCCCCCCGTTGTGGACGGAGTGGAACGGCAAGTACCGGGACGAGGTGCGCGACTTCTGGCGCGGCGAGCCGGCCGCGCTGCCCGAGTTCGCTTCCCGCCTGACCGGCTCGGCGGACCTGTACGACAGCGACAACCGCCACCCGATCGCGTCGGTCAACTTCGTGACCTGCCACGACGGGTTCACGCTGGCCGACCTGGTGAGCTACGACCATAAGCACAACGAGGCCAACGCCGAGGACAACGCCGATGGCACCGACGACAACCGGTCGTGGAACTGCGGTGCCGAGGGCCCGACTGACGACCCGGCCGTGCTGGACTTGCGCGCCCGGCAGCAGCGCAACTTCCTGGCGACGCTGCTGCTGTCGCAGGGCGTCCCGATGCTGCTGTCCGGCGACGAGTTCGGCCGCTCCCAGGGCGGCAACAACAACGGCTACTGCCAGGACAACGACACATCCTGGGTGCACTGGCCGGCTGACCGTGGCACCGGGACCGATCTCACCGACGACAAGCAGGGAACGGGGCCGTTCCTGGATTCCTTCGTTCGCTCGCTGATCCGGCTCCGGGCTAGCCACCCCGTCTTTCGGCGGCGCCGGTTCTTTACCGGGGAAGCCGGCCGCAGCCGGGCCGATCATCTCGGTGACATCCGCTGGCTGACCCCGTCAGCGGATGAGATGACCGACGAGGACTGGGCCGCAGGATTTGCCAAGTCGCTCGTCGTCTTCCTCAACGGAAAGGCGATCAGTGAACCCGATCAGCGCGGCGAGCGGATCACCGACGACACCTTCTTGCTGATGTTCAACGCCGGCGAGCACGATCTTGATTTCACCGTTCCGGCGGCCGAGTTCGGCGATCAGTGGATCGGCGAGATTGACACCGCCGATCCGCAGCTGCCGCCTGGCGACGCCGTGGCCGTCAAGCCGGGAGAAATAATCACCCTCCTCAGCCGCTCGCTGCGGTTGCTTCGCCGTGCCTGATCGCCCCCTACCTCACGGGACCGTTCCGGCGTCGACCTACCGGCTTCAGCTGCACGCAGAGTTCGGTTTCGCCGATGCCGCCGACCTGGCCGGCTACCTGTCCAGCCTGGGGGTGACCCACGCCTATCTGTCGCCGATACTCCAGGCAGCCCCTGGTTCGCAGCACGGCTATGACGTGATCGACCACTCGCGCATTTCAGCGGAGCTGGGCGGCGAAGACGGGTTCCGTTATCTGGCCCGTCGACTAGCCCGCCACGGCATCGGCCTGGTGGTGGATGTCGTGCCGAACCACATGGGCATCCCGTCGCCTGAATACCTCAACCGCGAGCTGTGGTCAGTCCTGGCCGGTGGCCGCCAGTCGGCGCACGCGCACTGGTTCGACATCGACTGGGCGGCGCTGAACGGGCAGATGCTGCTGCCGATCCTGGCCAGACCGCCCAGGTTCTGCCTGGACGACCTGAAGGTTTCCCGGCTCGCCGAGCTGCCAGGCGCTGCGGCGCTGGCAGGTGACGACGACACGCCAGTGCTGTGCTACCAGGGTCACGTGCTGCCGCTGCGAGGCGGAACCGAGCAATTGCCGCTGCCTGACCTGCTGGCCGCCCAGCATTATCGGCTCGAGAGCTGGCGCGCCGCGGCGACGCAGCTCAACTGGCGCCGGTTCTTCGACATCAGCTCGCTGATCGCGGTCCGGGTCGAGGAGCCTGACGTCTTCGCTGCCACCCACGGCCTGCTGCTCGGGCTGGTCGCTGAGGGCCTCATCGACGGGCTGCGGATCGACCATCCGGATGGCCTGGCCGATCCGGACGCGTACCTGCGCCAGCTGACGACGGCTGCGGGCGGCCACTGGATCGTCGCGGAAAAGATTCTCGCCGCCGGGGAGGAACTGCCGCGCGACTGGTCCTGCGCGGGCACGACAGGCTACGACGCGCTGGCAGCCGTCGGAGCGGTCCTCACCAGCCCGGTCGGCGCCGACCGGCTCGGCGCCGGGTACCAGCGGTTCGCAGGCGGGCCACCGGACTTCGCCACCGCTGCTGCCGCGGCCAAGCGCGAGATCGCCAACCAGCTCATGGCGGCGGAGATCGGCCGCCTCGCCCGACTGGTCGACCGGCTCGACGAGCCTGCGCTCGCCGCCGTCCCAGCAGAGCACCTGCAGTCGATCCTGGCCGAACTGGTCGCCGCGCTCGGCGTCTACCGGGCGTATGTGATACCCGGAGAGCCACCGCCGGCCACCAGCATCGCGCAACTCGGCGCGGCCGCCGCGGCAGCGCGCCGACACCTGGCGGCCGGCTTGCACCCCGGCGTCGACCTCATAGCCGCACTACTACTCGGCCGCGGCGTGGCGGCCAGCCAGCGCGCCGTCCGGGACGAGCTGATTGTCAGGTTCCAGCAGACATCCGCGGCGGTGCAGGCGAAAGGCGTCGAGGACACCGCCGGATATCGGTGGACCCGACTGGTATCAGCGAACGAAGTGGGCTCCGATCCTGATCGCCCGGCCGCGTCCACGGCAGAATTCCACGCTTTCGCGCGGCGGCTGAGCGAGGACTGGCCAGCGACGATGACCACCCTGTCCACGCACGACGCTAAGCGCCAGGAGGACGTCCGGGCCAGGCTCGCCGTGCTGGCAGAGATCCCGGCGGACTGGGGGCGCGCAGTCGCAGCCTGGCACGACCGGGCTGTCCAGCTGGCCCGCACCCAGCCGCCGGATCCACCGACCGAGTACCTGCTGTGGCAGACGCTGGTCGGCGCCTGGCCGATCGACGGCGACCGGCTGGCCGACTACCTGTGCAAGGCCATGCGCGAAGCCAAGCTGACGACATCGTGGACGGAGCCGGACTCGCGCTACGAGGCAGCAGTCATCAGCTTCGCATGGCTAGCTCTCACCGACGCCGAACTGTCCGGCCGGATCGCCGCCTTCGTCGCCTCGATCGCTGCCGACGCGGTGGCCAACTCCCTGGGCGCCAAGCTGGTGCAGCTGACGATGCCCGGCGTCCCCGACGTCTACCAGGGCTGCGAGCTGGCCGGGCTGGCCCTGGTTGATCCGGATAACCGCCAGCCAGTGGACTACGCGCGACGGCAGGCGATGCTGGCGGCGCTAGACAGCGAGCCTGCCGTGCTGGCGGCCGGCCTCGACGCCGCGAAGCTGCTCGTGACATCGCGTGCCCTGCAGGTGCGGCGCGTCCACCCGGGCTGGTTCGCCGGCGACTACCAGCCGCCGTGTTGCAGCGGTGTCGCGGCTGCCCACGTGGTCGCGTTCTGCCGGTCCGATCGGGCCGTCACGGTGGCGACGAGGCTGCCGGTTGGCCTGCGGCGGGCGGGCGGCTGGCGGGACACCGCGCTGCGGGTGGCGCCCGGCCGCTGGGACGACGTGCTGACCGGCGTCCACCACGATGCGGCGCCCGCCAGCCGGTCGCAGCCAGGCGGCTGGCTCCGGCTTGACGGCTTGCTCGCGCAGCTGCCGGTGGCACTGCTTGTCCGAGCGGACGACGACGCGGCTCACGTGTGATGGAATCCTGCCGAACAGAGTTTCGGGTCTGGGCACCGGCCGCTCGCCGGGTACAGGCGGAGGTCGTCGGCAGACTGCACGATATGACGGCGGGCGCGGGCGGCTGGTGGACGGTCCGGGTGCCGGACGCCGATCCGGAGGCCTTGTACGCATTCCGCCTCGACGGCGGCGCCCTGCTTCCGGACCCGAGGTCGCTGCGCCAGCCGGCCGGGCCGGACGGACCTAGCCAGCGCTACGACCATGGCGCCTTCCAGTGGACAGACGCGGGCTGGCCCGGCACCCCGCTGCCGGGCTCGGTCATCTACGAACTGCACATCGGCACCTTCACCGCCGGCGGGACCTTCGATGCAGCGGTGAAGCAGCTCGATCATCTGGTCGACCTGGGCGTCACCGCGATCGAGCTGATGCCTGTGGCCGCGTTCCCTGGCCGACGCGGCTGGGGTTACGACGGCATCGGGCTGTGGGCCGTCCATGAGCCCTACGGCGGGCCGGACGGACTCAAGCGGTTCGTCGACGCCTGCCATGCCCGCAGGCTCGCAGTCTTTCTCGACGTCGTCTACAACCACGTGGGGCCTGGCAACCGGCTCGCCGATTTCGGCCCCTACTTCAGCGATACACACCGCACCGGATGGGGCCTGGCGGTCAATCTGAACCAGCCGGGTGCCGACGAGGTCCGGGCCTTCATCGTGTCGAACGCGCTGATGTGGCTGCGCGACTACCACCTGGACGGACTGCGCCTCGACGCGGTACACGCCCTCGAGGATCACGGTGCGGTACACCTGCTGGAGCAGCTCAGCACCGAGGTACGGGCGCTGGCGGCGCGGCTGAACAGGGCGCTCGTGCTGATCGCCGAGTCCGACGCCAACGATCCCCGGCTGGTCACGTCGCCGGAAGCGGGCGGATATGGCCTTGACGCGCAGTGGAACGACGACTTCCACCACGCCGTGCACGCCGCCATCACCGGCGAGCGGCAGGGCTACTACCGCGACTTCGGCTCAATGGCGGCGCTAGCGAAGACGATGACGCGAGTGTTCTACCACGACGGGACCAGGTCGTCTTTTCGCGGCCGGTCCCACGGCCGCCCGGTCGACGTGTTCCGGGTGCCTGGCTATCGGTTCGTTGGCTATCTCCAGGACCACGACCAAGTCGGCAATCGCGCGGCTGGCGACCGGATGGCCGTCGGCAGGCCGGCCGGCCTGCTCAAGGTGGCCGCCGGCCTGGTGCTCACGGCGCCATTCACTCCGATGCTGTTTATGGGCGAGGAATGGGGCGCGCTCACGCCGTGGCAATACTTCACCGATCATAAGGACCGAGGGCTGGGGCAGGCCGTGGCCGCGGGGCGGCGGGCCGAGTTTGCCCGGCACGGCTGGCCGGGCGAAGTGCCCGATCCGCAGGACGAAGCGACCTTCGAGCGCTCCCGGCTGAACTGGGCGGACCTAGACGAGCAGCGGCATCTCGACATTCTTGCCTGGTACCGAGCGCTGATCACGTTGCGGCGCCAGCAGCCAGAACTGACCGATCCGGACGTCAGCAGGATCGAGGCGAGCTGGCACGAAGCTGCGCGGTGGCTGCTGGTCCGTCGCGGCCGGCTGCGCGTGGCGGCCAACCTTGGCCCGGACACCCAGCGCCTGCCGCTTGGCGCGCCAGGCAGCGAGGTGCTGCTGAGCTCGGCTGGCGGCGTCACCTCGGTCGGCGACGCGCTGAGCATGCCACCAGCGTCGTTCGCGGTCGTGCGCGTGTGATCCGGCGCTGCTGCCATTGTTTGAAGCCACCGGATCAGGAAAGCAGGTGGGGACCCAAATTCAGGAGGTCCCATGTCCGGCGCAATTATTGCCATCGTCATCGCGGCGGTGATCATCGTCGCTGGGCTGGTCGCGGCCGCGGCCCTCACCGCCCGGCGCCGCCGGCTTCAGCGGCAGTTCGGGCCTGAGTACGAGCGGGCCGTCACCGAGCAGAACAGCAGGCTGCGGGCCGAAGCCGAGCTGACCGGCCGGCAGCGCCGCGTCCGCAAGCTGGACATCAGGCCACTGAGCGAGGAGACCAGGGAGCAGTACGCCGCCGACTGGACGGTGATCCAGGAGCAGTTCGTCGACTCACCGCAGACTGCCGTCGGGCGCGCTTATGGCCTCGTCGTGACCGTGATGACCGAGCGCGGCTACCCGACTGACGACAGCGAGCAGGTTGTCGCTGACCTGTCGGTGGAGCACGCCGCGACGGTCGGCCACTTCCGCTCGGCCCAGCAGATCGCCAGCGCGGCTACGTCGGGCGACGTAGCGACCGAAGACCTGCGGCAGGCGCTGATTCACTACCGGGCGCTGTTCTCTGACCTGCTCGGCGAGACCCCAGACGTAGCACCTACGGGTACAGACGGCACGGGCACAGACAGCACAGACACAGACAGCACAGACACAGACAGCACGGGCGCAGACAGCACAGGCGTTCCGGCGGCCGAGCCCACCCCGGCGCTCAGCAACGACCCGCAATGGAGGTAAGTACGTGACGTCGCAGCCTTTTACGCCGCAGTCTGAAAGCCGAACCGAGCCAGCAGGTAGCTCAGTAGCTCCGGACACCAGGTCGGAGCTCGACCCCGACATCGTCGTGCTGGATGACAGTGACGTCGAAGAAGTCACCCGCCTTACAGCGCCAGAGGACGGCTACGCGCTGATGGAGCCGACCAGTAATGAGCCGACCAGTAATGACCCGGCTAGTAATGAGCCGACCGGTAATGACCCGGCCAGCAGTGAGCCAGCCGGCAGTGAGCCAGCCGGCAATGAGCCGGGCCTCAGCGAGCAGTGGCATGACATCCAGGCCATGTTCGTCGATGACCCGCAAGGCTCCGTAGACCGCGCGGCAGCGGCTGCTGACGACGCCGTCAGTGCCCTGGTCGAAACGCTGCGCCGTCGGCTGCCAGCAGGCCCGGCTGGCGATCTGGGCGACACCGAACAGCTGCGCTCGACGCTGCGCAGTTACCGGGACTTCTGCCAGCGGGTCGCTGACCTCGACGAGGAGCTACTGCGCGCCGGCCCGATGGCTCGCTGAGGCAGTTCCACTTCGAAGGACGGGCCAGGTGCGCCCCGAGCGCGCCTGGCCCTTCGTCAGCTCGGCGCGAGATAGCGGCGCGAGATAGCAGGGCTACTTGCCGGGAAAAACAGCTGGTCCCGCGGTGGCGGGGCACGACAGTCGCCCGTAGGCAGCCGCGCGCTGAACAGACGCCGATCCGCATCCCCCTGACCCGTGCCAGCTGACGCCGACCACTGTAAGGAGGACCACGAACGACATCACGACGTAACCGGCGAACGCCGTCGAGCGCCAGGTCAGGCGGTCGCGACTGGCGCGCAGCTGCTCTCGGCCGGGCAGGGCCTCACTGGAACAGAGGCGGGTGAAAATGGCGTACATGGCGGCGAGCTTGGGCTCGCTGCGTCGCAGCCGGTCAGCTATCGCGTCAAGGGTGTGCTGCTGGGCTGCTGGCAAGCTCATGTTCGTCACTCCAAGCCATTCGTCGCTGCGGCTCTGCAGCTACCCACGCGGCGTGAGGCAAACCCGCCGCCCGCGACGAATTGGCTGCCTATCGGCGGTACATGTGCAGCCGAATGGTGGTGCCGAGCTCACTCGACCTGATCTCCGCGAGATCACAAAGCTGGTTGACTAGCCATAGTCCCTGCCCGCCCGGCACGTCATCGGACGGTCGCCAGTGCCCCGCCAGCGGGTCAGTGATGTACCCGCGGTCCTCGATCTGACAGAGCACTTCGGCATCGGTTTCCCAGAGCCGGACAACACCCTCCCCGGTGGTATGCCGGAGCGTGTTCGCGGCGACCTCACTGGCTGCTATCACCAGATCGGTGCACCGCGCTGGTGACAGGCCGGCCTGGCTCGCGACCGCCGCGACCAGCGCTCGGACCGGTCGCAGGTCTCCCTCGTAGACCAGCATCTCCGCGCTAGCCGGGGCGACGAGCAGCTTGGCCAGGCTGTCAGGCCAGCCGCCCGGACCACAGTAATCCGGGTTGGCGCGCTCACCGTGTTCGTTGCGGAGCGTCGGATGCACTCCACGGGCGTCGGCGAGCACCGCGGGCGACAGATCGGTCGCGTTATACGGGCACAGGGCGCTGATCTGCGTGTCGGCGAAGGCAAGGTTGAGCAGGCTCTCGTGCCTCGCGACTTCCAGCAGCTCGGCGCCGGAACGATCGACCCAGGCAGGTTCGCCCAGATACCGCACCCGCCGACGAGGGAAGCGGTCTGCGAAAGCGCGCAGTGCCGGAATGAGCCTGGCCGGATTGCCCCCCAGTTCCCGCATATCAGCAACTGTCACGCTCGGCCCGCGGGGGAACCAGTCGCCCAGCAGCTCCAAGCCGGGGACCACGAGGAATACCGGCTCGTCGCACGCGAGTCCTGCCTGGACGAACTTCCTGACACCGCCGAGGTACTCGGCGCGAGAGCGGTACAACCAGGCCGCGTGACGGAATCCGCCACCGCGCCCGGCCCGGTTCGTCACCGTTCACCCCCACGCGTCGCCAGCCACTGCCGCTGCCTGCCCGCGGTACCTTCCCGTCGCATTACGGTATATGCAACGGGCCAGGTGGGCGCGCGCTCCTACTATGGGCCTGTAGAGGGTCAATACGCGGATTACTAGCCAGGGGTGGAGCGTGGAAGGAACCGGGTTCTCCGCCGAGAACCGTGGTGACAGCATGGTCATCACGATCCATGGCGACCTGGATATCGTGACCAGCCCGCAGCTGGACGAGAGCCTGACCCGCGCCGAGAGCACCAATCGGCGGATCATCCTCGATCTTGGCGCTGTCGACTTCCTGGACACGAGCGGGCTAGCCGTCATCGTGGGGCACTGGAAGAAGCTCGAGTCGGCCGGCGGGATGCTGGCGCTCGCCGGGGCTCGGTACCGGTACACCAAGACACTGTGGATCACTGGCCTGGCCGACAAGCTGACGCTCTATCCGACCGTCGAGGAAGCGCTGCGCGCCCAGGCCGAGACGACCGCGCCCGGTGGCCCCTAGCGTAAGGAAGCAAGTGCCGAGTTCCGATCTCGCCGACCGCGCCGCGTCGTTGCTAAGCCTGGCTGCGGCTACCGAGGAGCGGTCGCTGAGCCAGCTCACGGCCCTGGCGGCCAGCCAGGTGCCCGGCTGCGCCGCGGCCGACGTGACCGTCTGGCGCGGTGGGGAGCTCACCAGCCAGGCCGCAAGCCAACCGGAGCTGTCCCGGCTTGCTGCCATCCAGGTAGCCGCCGGGCGCGGTCCCATGCTCGACGCGGTAGCCGGAGAAGACCCGGCGGCGGCCAGCGCGGGTGATGTGAGCGGCTCGGGCGCGGCCAGGGGCCCCGCGGTGATCTGCACCGACACCCTGACCGAGACGCGGTGGCCCGAGTTCAGCGGCGCGGCGCTCCGCATGGGCGTCCGCAGCAGCGTCTCGCTCAGCTACCGCGGACAGGCGATCGTGACCCTGACCCTCGTCGGCCTGCGACCGCGCGCGCTGGATCCCGATCGGCTTCAGCTCGCCGAGCTCCTGGTCGCCTACGGGGGGGCAATCGTCGGCGCCGTGGCTGACTACGGCGACTCGCGGCGTGTCGCCGACCAGTTGCGGGGCGCCGCGGATTCGCGGGCGATCGTGGACCAGGCCAAGGGCATTTTGATGCACGCCCTCGGCTGCAGCGCCGACGAGGCGCTCGAGCGGATGCGCGAGGTGTCGCAGCGCAGCAACATCCGGGCGACCGAGGTCGCGAGGCGGGTCATCGACGCGCACAGCGGCCGATCCGGCCGCGCCGCCCGCGACAGTGTCGGCCAGCTCGCCGACCTCGCGAGCCGGGCCCGGCGAACTCCGGCGGATCGGCAGCGACATGGCCGCGCCTGACTCAGCCGCGCCCGGCGACCTCGGCGACCTGAGGTCCAGGGCCGCCGCGCTCCGGCAGGCCGCGGCGCTGCCGCAGGCCGACCAGCAGGTGCTGCTGGCGGCCGCGCTGGTCGAGCTGGACGGCGCCGTCGCGGCGCTCGACGAGGCCGCCGGCAATCCCGCCGCGCTAGGCGAGGGCGGCCAGCCGCTGAGCGGGCAGCATTCGGATCGCCGCCTGCTGCACGCGATCTTCACCGACACCCCAGTGCCGCTTTACGTCGTTGATCACGACGGGACGGTGCTGCGGGCCAATACCGCTGCCTGCGAGTTGCTCGGCGTCGGGCCGGGATACGCGACCGGCAGGTCGCTAGCCGCGCTGGTCGAACCGTCCGTGCGGGCGGCCCTGCGATCACAGCTAGCCGCTGCGGCGCGCACCAGCATCGGCACCCGGCTCGGCTGCGGCATGCTCGCCGACACTGGACTCGTTCGCTGCCAGCTGGAGATCCGGCCGCTAACCGTGCGGGGCGATGCCGACCGGCTGCTTGTCGCGGTCACTCCGGACGAGGCCCCGAAGCTACCAGATGTCACGGCGCCTGCTGCCAGTGCCGACGCGGCCAGTGCCGACGCGATCGCAGCGGTGCGGCGGCTCGACCTGCTCGCCACGGCTGCGCGGCAGCTACTGGAGAGCAGTACGGTCAGCGAGTCAGTCTTGCTGCAGCGGTCCGCCCGAATGCTGTCCGGTGCGCTGGCTACCTGGGCAATCGTCGACGTCCGGCGGCGCGGTCAGCTGCGGCGTCACTACGTCGCCGGGCCCGACGACCCGGACTCGGCGCGCCTGGCCCAGCTGGCTGCTGCCGCTGACCCCGGCCCCGGCACGGTTCCCGATCAGGTCTTCGAATCCGGCCAGACGCTGGTCCTCACCCACGTCGACGACGATCGCGCCCTCGGCCCGCCTGAGCAAGGGCAGCCCCAGCATGGGCCGCCGCTGCTGGCCCTACTCGGCGGCGCTTCAGTGCTGGCCGTGCCGATGACCGACGGAGCGCGCCGGTTCGGTGTCGTGACGTTGATCCGGCGGGCGGACGACGGCCAGTTCAGCATCGCGGATGCCGCGGTCGCGGAGGAGATCGGCGCCCTGCTCGGCCTCGCCATCGCGGCCCGGCGCGTGCTCAGGCAGCGGACCGAGACAGCCGACGCGCTCCGGGCCAGCCTGCTCCCGCCCGTGCTCAAGCCGGTGCCTGGGGTCGAGATTGCCTCCGCGCACCTCGCACCGACGCGCGGCCGCGAGGTGGGCGGCGATTTCTACGACGTCTACCCCACGCCCGGCGGCTGGGGTGTCGCGATCGGAGACGTCTGCGGCAAGGGCGAGGACGCGGCCGCAGCGACGGCGACAGCCCGGCACGCGATCAGGGTGCTGGCGCACTCGACCGCCAATCCGGCCGACGTACTGCGGGGCGCCAACGACATCATGCTGGCCGAGGAGTTCGGCGGCCGGTTCGTGACGGCAAGCGCAGCCCACCTCAGCTGGCACGGTGGCACTCTGAAGGTCGTGCTGGCCAACGCGGGCCATCCCGCGCCGCTCATTATCAGGCCGGACGGCCGGACCGAGCAGGTGCCAGGCGGCGGCGTCCCGCTCGGGATCTTCCCCGATCCGGAGCCAGCAACGGTGGAGCTGGAGCTCTCCGACGGGGACGTGCTGTTCTATTACACAGACGGCCTGGCTGATGCGCGCAGCCAGCAGGCGACGTATCTGGAAGACAGTCTCGCCGACTGCCTCGCGCAGCTGGCCGGGCGGCGCGCCGCCGACATCGTGGCGGAGATGCGCAAGGTCGTGCTCGACTTCAGCAACAACGTTCTGCGCGACGACCTGACGATGCTGGTCCTGCGCGCCGGGACCCCGCCCGCCGAGTGACGCGGGCGGCCGTGGTCCGCGAACTCGGGAGTGTACTCAGCTGACCTGCGGCTCGAGCCTTCGACGCCGGGCGACGATCTGGCGCCGCTCCGCTTCGCTCGCGCCACCCCAGATGCCATCCGGCTGCTGGGTCTCCAGGGCGTACTCCAGGCATCGCCGGCGGATCGTACATCGCGCGCAGATGGCCTTAGCGCGCGAGACCTCGCTGGCGCCGTGGCCGACGGCGGCGACGGGGAAGAACAACTCGGGGTCCGCCGCCCGGCACGCCGCCAGGCTCCACCAGTCTCCGAGACCGGACCGTGTCGCCATAGCGGCACCTTTCTGCGTAGATGCCGACAGCTGCCCAGGGTGCCGCCGTTTACACGTCCACGCGCCGGGAAAGCTAGGAGCCGGACCGCGATGGAGAGGACCATGCTCGCTGATGCCGCATCGCTGAGCGGCCGCTCGGCGATCGTCCTAGGCGGCGGCGGCGTGTTTGGCGCCACTCAGGTGGGCATGCTGCGCGCGCTGCTCGAGTCCGGCTTCGAGCCCGACCTCGTGATCGGGACGAGCGTAGGCGCCCTCAACGGGGCGGCGATCGCGGCGAACCCGACAACCGAGGGAGTCGACGTCCTCGCCGATCTGTGGGGCTCGCTCGGCGAGGAAGGCCTGTTCACCGAGACAGTGCTCGCCAGGGCAAGCACGCTGGCGCGCTACCGTACCCACCTGTACTCGCCAGCGCCGCTGCGCAAGTTGCTGACCAGCCATCTGCCTGCCACGTTCGAAGACCTGACCATTCCGTTCCAGTGCGTCGCGGCCAGCATCGAGCGGGCCGTCGCGCACTGGTTCAGCGCAGGCAGCCTGACCGACGCCGTCATGGCATCGTGCGCGGTGCCGGCGCTGCTGCCGCCGGTCGTCATCGACGGCGAGCACTTCCTCGATGGCGGTCTGGTGCATTCGATTCCGATCGGACGAGCGCTGGCCCTCGGGGCGACCGAGATCTACGTGCTCCATGTGGGCCGCATCGAGCAGCCGCTGAGCCCGCCGCGGTCGCTGTGGGACGTGTGCCTGACCTCCTTCGAGGTCGCGCGGCGGCACCGGTTCGTCGAGGAGATGGCCAACCTGCCGCCCGAGGTCCGAGTCCACGTGCTGCCGAGCGGCGAGGAGAAGATGCCACTAGTGTCCCTGCGCTACCGGCACGCCAAGGCAGTTGCGAGCCGCGTGCAGCGGGGCTACCAGGCCGCCGCCGAGTACTTGTCCAGCCAGGCAGACACCGCATGAGGCCACCGCCCGCCATTGTTCGCCGGGCCGTGCTAGATCCGCTCTGGATCCCGCTCGCGGCGTGCCTCGCGCTGCTGCTCCTCGCCGTGTCGGCGGTCGGGACGCTGGTCGCGCCGCTCAGCCGGCGGCGCCGGCTTCCTCGGCTGTGCCTGTTCAGTGCGCTCTACCTGGTGGTCAACGCGAGCCTGGTGCTCTGGTGCGCTGGGTGCTGGCTGCGGTACCCGGTTGCCCGGCACCGCGATCTGGCCCGCTGGTCGCGGCTGCATCAGGCCACGCTCACCCGGGCGCTTGCGCTGATGGTGGCAGCGGCTCGGCCGCTGCTCGGCTTCCGCGTCGAGCTGGAGGAGCCGCCCGACCACGACCAGATCGCCGGCCGACCGCTGCTGCTACTGGCCCGGCACGGAGGGCCAGGGGACTCGTTCGCGCTCGTGCAGCTGCTGCTATCGCGGTACCGGCGTCGGCCAGCAATCGTGCTGAAGGAATCGCTGCGCTGGGATCCCGGCCTCGACTTGCTGCTCGGGCGGCTGCCATCCTGCTTCATCCGGCGCGGTGAGGGCAAGGCACCCGAGCGCCTCGCCGCGCTGGCCCGGACGATGAGCAGGGATGATGCCATCCTGCTGTTCCCCGAAGGTGGCAACTGGACCCCCGGCCGCCACAGCCGCGCGATCGCGCGGCTGCTGCACGCGGGGCGACGGCAGGCCGCTGCGGACGCGGCCGAGAATCGCAACGTCCTGCCGCCGCAGCCGACCGGCATGCTCGCCTGCATGTCGGGCCGGGCAGACCTGACCGTCGCCGTGGTCGCGCACACGGGCCTGGAAGACCTCGTCAGCCCCGCCCTTGTGTGGCGCGCGCTGCCGGTCACCGCCAGTCCGATGATTGTCCGCTGGTGGTTTCAGCCAGGCCGCACCCTGCCAGCTACCGACAACGGCCGGCGAGAGTGGCTCCGGCTTCAGTGGGCGCTAGTCGACTCCTGGATCGATGCCAGGAAGGCAGCCAGGGCCGGCCTGACGGTGCCAGTCGCTGCCTCAGCCGGTGCCCCAGCGGTCGAGGCCAGTTCGCCGCCGCTCGCCAGTACGGGTGTCGACGAGCTCTGAGCGCGGGCCCCGCGGCACGTCAGCCGCACCCACGATCGCGGCCCCTTCCCGTCCTGACGTTTGCCGTGTGACCCCGCGGGCAGATGCGTGCAGCCCCTGCGCAGCGCACGGCTGTGCCCCCAGCCCCGTGGGAGATCACGATGGTCGCACGCTCAGCACGCCGAAGATCAGCTGGCGCACGATCTGCGGGACGCCGGGCGGCCAGCAGCCGGCTCATGGCTGGACTGGCGCGCGCGGGCCTCCTCGCGCGGGGCGTGCTGTACGGACTCATCGGCATCATCGCCGTGCAGATCGCGCTTGGCACGTCTCACCAGCAGGCTGATCGCAGCGGCGCGCTCCGGCTCGTCGCCGCAACTCGGTTCGGCACGGTGATCTTGTGGCTGCTGGCGATCGGCTTTGCCGGCCTGACGCTGTGGCGGCTGTCCGAGGCCGCCTTCGGCGCGGCCGGACCGGACGGGCACAAGACGTCGGCCCGGCTAATCTGCCTGGTGAAGGCCGTGATCTACGGCGTACTCACGTACAGCATCCTGCGGTATGCCCTTGGGCTCGGCGCGCCTACGTCGACTAACCGGCAGTCGCAGGACCTCACTGCCACCGCGCTGCAGCACCAGGGCGGTCAGGCCGCGGTGGCGATCGCTGGGCTCATCATCGGCGGTGTGGGCCTCTACCTTGGCTATCAGGCATACAAGCGCACGTTTTTGCGGGATTTGCGCATGGGTTCGGCTTCGCCTGCGACGCGCCGAGCCGTGACCTGGTTTGGCCAGGCTGGCGGCCTGGCCCGCGGCGCGGTCTTCCTCACCGTGGGCGTCTTCCTCGTCGTGGCTGCCGTCGAAGCCAAACCCGGTCAGGCGAAAGGCATCGACTCGGCGCTTCGAGCGCTTGCCGACACTCCCCTCGGCCCATGGCTGCTGGGCCTGGTCGCGATTGGCCTGGTGATCTTCGGCGTCTATTCGTGCTGCGAGGCGCGCTGGCGCCAGGTCTAGCACCGGCGGCGGCGCTCCGTCGGTCGCTTAGGCTGCGGAGACGACCCGCTTCGAACCGACGGAAAGGTCTTCGTGCTCGCAGCGCTCGTTCTCGCCGGGATCATCGCCGCTCCCATTGGGACGGCCGCGTTGCTCGTGCAATCACGCCGCCGGGCTCGCACGTCCGGGGCGTGGCCGTCCATCCGGCGGTTTGCGTTCGCGATCATCGGCACCATCGCGCTGGCTGGTGCCGTTGTTGGCGCCCTCCGGCTCCTCGGCGACTCGCAGCATCTCGCCATCGACGGGGCGGCCGGCATCGTCGTAGCGAGCCTCGTCTGGCTGCCCGTCACGAGGCGGTGGAACGCTCGCGGCCACCTCTGCTGGTCATCGACGATCTTCCTGTTCGTCGTCTACCTGGCGTTCGTGCTCAGGTGGACGTTCGACAGCCACCTCGGCCTCGCCAGCACGGCCGGGGGCCTGCTGCTCTGGCTGTTCGAACTGTTCGCCGCGATCCTCGCCTGCGCCTACCTGTGGGAGATCTGCGACGCGCTCGGATCCGAGCACTGGCGCCGCCGGCTGAACAGGCCCGAACCGGGCCGCGTCCCGGACAATGACCTGCCGTTCGTCAGCCTGCACGTACCGGCACATAACGAGCCGCCCGACATGGTGATGGACACGCTCCGCTCGCTAGCGCGGCTGGACTACCCGCGGTACGAGATCGTGGTCATCGACGACAACACCGATGACGAGACGCTGTGGCGCCCGGTCGAGGCTTGGTGCAAGCGGCATCACGTGAAGTTTGCGCATCTAGAAGACTGGCCCGGTTACAAGTCGGGTGCCCTGAACTATGCGCTACGGGAGATGACAGATCAGCGGGCCGAGGTCATCGGCGTGGTCGACTCGGACTATCAGCTCAAGCCTGGTTTCCTTCGCCGGTGCGCTCCGCTGTTTGCCGATGCCTGGGTGGGATTCACGCAGGCTCCGCAGGACTACCGCGGCTGGTCCCGGTCTCGCTACTACCGCCGCCTGTTCTACTCCTACCAGTACTTCTTCGCCGTCTCGCAACCGTCGCGCAACGAGCGGGACGGCGCAATCTTCGCTGGCACCATGGGCCTGATCCGCCGGGTGGCGCTGGAACAGCTCGGCGGCTGGGACGAGTGGTGCATCACCGAGGACGCGGAACTATCGCTTCGGCTGCTGCGGGCCGGCTGGTCCGGCCTGCATGTGGACGAGTCGTGGGGCCAGGGGATCATGCCGCTGACGTTCGAGGCCCTGAAAGGTCAGCGGTACCGGTGGTGCTTTGGCGGCATCCAGATCCTGCGCATGCACTGGCGCGCCATGCTGCCGGGCCGGGAGTCCGCAGCGAACCGGATGAGCACCGGGCAGCGATGGTCTTACCTGGCAGGTGCGGTGCAGTGGTACGGCGACCTCCTCGGGCTCGTCTTTCTCGTCTTTCTGCTGGCCGGCGCCGCCAACCTGGCGACGGGCGGCGGCGAGCTGTTTCGCAAGCTGACAGTGTTCCTTGTCGCGACCGTGCCGGTGCTCGTGCTGCTCGGCCTGGTCCGTGCCGTGGCGCTGCTACGGCGCGGCACTGGCGCGTCGTGGCGCGACGCGCTCGGCGCGTTCTTCATCTGGCAGTCCACATCGCTGGTCGTGGCGCGGGCGTCCGTGATTGCGCTGTTCGCCCGGAAGGCAGCGTTCCTGCGGACGCCGAAGACCAGCGAGAAAGCAAAGTGGTGGGAGGCGCTGCGCGCGAACTGGGCTGAGTCAGCACTTGCCCTGCTGGGCTTTGCCGGGATCGGCTGCGCGCTGTCCAGGGCGACGGAGCTGGCGGGTCCGCTGCTGGCTGGCCTGCTGCTGTTCCCGACGCTGGGCATGGCCGCTGCGCCGGTTAACAGCTGGGCGGCGCAGCGAGCCGCGCTGCCGGCGGACCTGCGGGCGTGGCGGACGTCAGAGTGGAAGCGGACGTCAGACCGCCGCGCATTTGTCCGGGGCGCAGCCACCGGCGGAATCATCACGGTAGGCGCCGTCATCGTGGCGGCCGTGGCTCTGCTGCTCACGCCAGGCAAGCATCCGGTCCAGCCGCCCGGCCTGGTGACGGCGCCAACTCAGCACAGTTCCCAGCCCGCCCGGCATCACCGACACCCCGCTCCCGCCACCACCTCGCCATCCCCCACGGTGTCACCAAGCGCCAGCACGACGCCGACCGTCAGCCCGTCTTCGGGGCCGACATCAACGGTGCCGCCCACGCAGAGCGCGAGCCCCGGCCCGGCTAACTCCGGTGGCGCGACGTCGCCCTGACCCATGGCGGGGCCGGCCAGCGCCGGGCGCAGGACTAGAAACGGGGCAGGAGGCGAGCCTCCTGCCCCGCTCTTGTGACCGTCACGACATGCTTACCTGCCGTGGGTCAGGGCCTGCTGACTATGCCGCTGCCAGACACTGCGCGATCGAGAAGAAGACGCGGGAGAAGGTGTCAAGGTCGGCGACCTGGACCTGCCAGTCGTTGCCAGTGATCGGCGCATTGGCCGGGATGATCCAGTCCTGGCCGATGCTCTGGATCACGTGGCCACCGCCGGTCATCAGCTCGTTAGCGCCGCAGGACACATCAGCGGTCTGGACGGACATCGCCGGGACGGTCGCCATCGTGTCGACGGTACTGACCGCCAGGGCTGTAACCGGATTGCCGTTCTTCTTAGCCAGGCACACCGCGGACGAGTCGTACGTCGTCGTGACCGGCACCTCGTTGTCGATCTCGACAGTCCAGACATTGCTCGCGGACGGCGCATTGAGGTAAACGCTCCAGTTGCTGCTCACGTTCTCCACCTCGTAACCGCCGCCGGTCAGCAGCTCGCCGGCCGGGCAGCTGGCGTCCGCCTCCTGGGTCATCAATGGCGGCGCGTCAACCGACGAGTTCACCACATGCGTGATGTATCCCGTGACGCCCTTCTTGCCGGGGACGGACTTCGCGCAGATCGCATACGCCGAGAAGCTCAACGGCTGGGCATCGTTGTTGACCAGCTCGACGAGCCAGGACTTGCCGTTCAGCGGCGCGTCGATGAAAACCTGAAAGTCGGTAACCGTGCTGTTGATGACGTAGCCGCCGCCGGTGCGCAGCTGACCGGTACCACATTTCGCGATTGCCTCGCCCGTGTTACCGGCAGGCGCGGACGCCGTCGTGACGACGGTGTGCGTGGTGATGCCATTGACGCTGACCGGTCCCGCGAGCGCCGGACTAACCGCCGCTAGCGCCCCCGCGAGCCCGAGGCCGACTGCCGCTACGCCGGCCGCAATTTTTCGTTTCTGCACGTGCGTTCCTCCTGCTACATGTGATCCCAGCACCGACAATGGCGGTCTTGATCGGGAGACTAACTGCTATTGGCCGACTAGCCGGTCAAAAACACATTTAGGCGGCTGGCGCGGTTGTTTTCCCCTGGGTGTTAGGCGGGTGCGCGACGCCGTCGGGGAAGTTATGTCCGGGTTTAGCTTGCGGATGCGGTCCGCAGAGTGCTACCTCTTACTCAGCGGCCTGCCACCAATGACGGCGCCGCCGCGGGTCAAAGACGCGGCCCGGCACAATCCCTCGTCCGACTGGGGTGCTGGCCGTGTCTGAACATGGCGAACTAGCTGACGCCGAGAGCGAGACCGTCCGGTCGGCCCGGTGTACCGGCGACTGGACAGTAGTCTCGCTGCCGGCCGAGGTCGACATCGCCAACGCCGACCAGGTACGCGCTGATCTCGTCGCGGCGGTCAGGCTTGGCTGCCCCGTCGTCATCGCCGACCTGCGCCGCACATCGTTCTGCGATTGCGCTGGTGTCAGCCTCCTGATGGCGGCGGCGAATCAGGCGCTGCGCGCGGGCGCTGAGCTCCGTATCGTGGCCAGTACCCCGTCAGTGCTGCGCACATTCAAGCTCACCGGCCTGCCGCAAGCTATCCGCGTGTACCCGACGATGACCGAGGCGCACCGTGGCCCGCCTGAGCCACGGCGCCGCGGCTCAGGCCTCGCTCGCGAGCTGGTCTCGGTTGATCTTCCCAGCGACCAGGTCGGCGGCGATGTCCTTGAGTTTCCTGTTGGTGTTCTGGGAGAGCGCGGACAGCCGCGTGAATGCCACGTCGGGCGAGTAGCCGTACTCGGCGACGAGGATTCCCTTGGCCTGCTCGATGACAGCCCGTGACTCCAGAGCTACGCGCAGGTTGTCGACCAGTTGCCTGCAGTTGCGGTACAGCGTGGCGTTTCGCAGCGCAACACCACCCTGAGCAGCGAAAAGGAGCGCGAGGTCATGGCCAGAGCCGGCAAAGCAACCCCGTTCCCGTCCGTAAATCGCCAGCACACCACCCGGCGCCCGGTCGGTGCGCAACGGCAGTACCAGGCAGCTCAGCAGGCCCTCGGCTGCCATGGCTGAGCAGATCTCTGGCCAGCGGTCCTCGGCGCTGGCGTCGTCGATCCGGCGCGCCTCGCCGAATCGCAGCGAGTCGGCGACGGGCCCGGTCCCGCCGGTTAGCTGCCTGCGGTGCAAGCTGACGACGGAGGGATCGGACCCCGCATGTGCCCAGTCGTCGTCCCCGGCGACCACGATGCCGACGGCAGCGCTGCCGGGCACCAGCTCGAGTGAGAGCTCCGCCAGCTGGCTGAGCTGCGCATCTGAGCTGTCGTCGCAGAGCAGCAACTCGGCCAGGGCAGCTATCCGCTCTGCGAGCGCCCTCGTCACCGTGACCATGTCAACCTCGTTTCCTTGCGCGCGTACTTGCCGCGCCGCTCTACCCCCGATCGCCTGGATTGCACATCGCCAGGGACCCCGGGCTGGCCTGATCAGGTCGGAAGGGCTGGTCATGCTGAGTAGTTTTAATGGTGAGCTGCGACCAAGGCGGCAGTCCGCCTTATGCTGACTCACGCTGAGACCGGTGCCTTTGCACCTAGTGCAAACGAGAACGAGCAGGGTCGAGATGGTGGCTGAAGGCGTCAGTTCAGGCGGGATGCTGCGCGCTGCGCTGCCCGAGCCAGTCGCGCCTGAGCGCATGCGCGTGCTGCTGATCGAGGACGACGACGGGGATGCGCTTCTTGTCGAGGAGCTCCTCCTCGATGCCGGCGAGCCGTTCGTGATGACGCGGGTGCGGACCCTCGCCGACGCACGCAGCGTCGCGGCAAGCGCGGCGTGCGTCCTACTCGATCTCGAGCTGCCAGACTCCCGCGAGCTGCAGGGTGTCCGGCGGCTCCAGGACCTGTGGCCGAATCTGGCGGTCGTGGTCCTGACCGGACTGTCTGACGAGCACCTAGGCGAGGAAGCCGTCGCGGCCGGCGCGCAGGACTATCTGGTGAAGGGCCAGGTTGACGGATTCCTGCTGCAGCGAGTCGTGCGGTACGCGGTGGAACGCCAGCGGGCCGAGGAGACGCAGCGCCAGCTGCGAGAGGCGCGGCTCTACGCGGCGGAGAACTCTCGCCTTGAGCGCGGCCTGCTGCCGTCGCCGGTACTGACCGACCGTCGGCTGAGCGTGGCGGCGCGCTACCGCTCCGGCGGGCAGCAGATGCTGCTCGGCGGGGACTTCTACGACGTCGTGGAGGCCCCTGACGGCTGGGTGCACGCGATGGTCGGCGACGTCTGCGGCCGCGGCCCGGACGAGGCGGCACTCGGTGTCTGCCTGCGGGTGGCCTGGCGGACCATGATCCTGGCCGGCCGTCCGGTGGACGAGACGCTGTCCGCGCTCCAGCAGGTGCTCGAGCACGAACGGCAGCATGATCGTTTGTTCGCCACTCTCTGCATGCTGTCGGTGGTGCCCGACCGGACCCGCGGCTACCTGCGCCTGGCCGGCCATCCGCAGCCGCTGCTGATCACCGCGGACGCCGTCCGAGAGCTCGAGGCACCGGTCAGCCTGCCACCCGGCATCGGCCACACGACTGAGTGGCCGAGCGCCGAGGTCAATCTGGGCGACACCTGGTCGGTGCTGATGTACACCGACGGCCTGATCGAGGGGAAGATCGGGGCCGGGGCGGACCGACTCGGAAGCGACGGGCTGATCAGGCTGATCGAGAAAGAGCGCGCCCAGCATTCGGCTAGCGCGCCACCGGATCGGGCGGCTAGCGAGCTGCTGATCGACGCGGTGATCACCAGAGCTCGCGAGCTCAACGGCGGCGACCTCGATGACGACCTCGCTGTACTGGCCGTGACCTGTACGCCGGCAGGTCCATGAGCGGCGAGCCGGTCAGGCAGCCGGCCGGGTCCGGCTCGGGCGGATCGCGACCGGACCGACCACAGCGACCACAGCGACCGCAGCTGGCGATGGCGCGCCTTGCCGCGGCCGAGGACGCCGCCAGCCGCTGGCCGCTCGGCCGGATCATCGGCGTGGGCATGGCAGCGCTCGGCGCCGTCCTGATCGCGGCCATCGTTCTCGGGGCCGTGACGCTCCACAGCCTCAGCACCAGTCGCGCCCAGGTCGTGGACAAGTTCGATCCCGCGGCCGTTCACGGCGCCGAGCTCTACGCCGCGATGCTGAATCAGGAAACAGGCGTCCGGGGATATCTGCTCAGCACGCAGCCATCCTTCCTGGCGCCTTACACGGTGGGCGTGGCAAGTCAGTCGGCGCAGGTCAAGGCGCTGCGCCCGGTGCTCGTCGGGCTCCCGGCCGCGCAGCGCGATCTCGCCACGGCCCTGAGCCGGATCACGGCCTGGCGGTCAGGCTACGCCGAGCCCGCCATCCGCATGGTAGCGGCGACCGGCAAGCCGCCGTCCGGCGCGAACGACGTGGTCGGCAAGGCGGCGTTCGATAGTGTCCGCTCACCGCTGGCCGCCTTCCAGAGTGACATCAGCGCGCAGCGCAAGACCGCCATCGCCAAGCTGAATTCGTCCGCGTCGGCGCTGGATTCCATCGGGATCACCAGCGCGGTCGCGCTGCTGCTGGTGATCATTGCACTCGGCGTCGGCTTGCGCGCCGCCGCCATCACGCCGCTGACCAGGCTGGCGGCCGACGCCCGGCGGGTCGCAAGCGGCGAATTCGGGCATGAGGTTGATCCGAGCGGTCCGCGCGAGGTGCACACCGTGGCCGTGGACGTGAACAGGATGCGCCAGCGCATCCTGGCGGAGCTGTCCGCCGTCCAGTCCGCCAAAGAGTCGCTGGAGGCGCGGGCGCTCGATCTGGAGCGCTCCAACGCCGAGCTTGAGCAGTTCGCCTACGTAGCCTCGCATGACCTGCAGGAGCCGCTGCGCAAGGTCGCGAGCTTCTGCCAGCTGCTCGAGCGCCGCTACATCGGCCAGCTGGACGCGCGGGCGGACCAGTACATCGGATTCGCCGTGGATGGCGCGAAGCGGATGCAGGCGCTGATCGACGACCTGCTGGCATTCAGCCGGGTCGGGCGGATCGAGCGGGAAGCGGCCCTGGTGTCAGCCGGCAGCGCCCTGTCGCAGGCGAGGGTCAACCTGGCGACCGAGATCCGGAAGTCGGCCGCGGTCATCGAGACGGCCGAGCTGCCGTCGGTGCGCGCCGAGTTCTCGCTGCTGACGTCGCTGTTCCAGAACCTGATCAGTAATGCGATCAAGTTCCGCGGTGATCGCTCGCCGGTCATCACCATCTCGGTAGCCCGGCAGGACGACGGCTTCTGGCTGTTCTCGATCGCCGACAACGGGATCGGCATCGAGTCTGAGTACGCGGACCGCATCTTCGTGATCTTCCAGCGGCTGCATGACCGGGCTACCTACGCCGGAACCGGCATCGGGCTTGCGATGTGCCGCAAAATCGTCGAGCACTATGGCGGGAAGATCTGGCTAGACACTGCCTACCAGGACGGGGCAAGATTCTGCTTCACGTTGCCTGTCACGCCCGCTGACGATGAGGAGCCATCGTATGACTGAGCGCGTCGGGCTGGAGCTCGTTGACGTCCTGCTCGTCGAGGACGATCCCGGTGACGTGCTCATGACCCGGGAAGCCTTCGAGCACTATCGGATCCCCAACAACCTGCACGTTGTCGGGGACGGCGAGCAGGCCATGCGCTTCCTGCGCAAGACTGGCGCCTACGCCGACGTGCCGACTCCCGGTCTGATCCTCCTCGACCTGAACCTGCCCCGGCGAAACGGCCTCGAGGTGCTCGCCGAGCTGAAGGCCGATCGCGACCTGCTGGCCATTCCCGTCGTGGTGCTGACCACCTCGCAGGCCCAGGAGGACATCCTGCGCAGCTACGCCCTGCACGCCAATGCGTACATCAGCAAGCCGGTCGATTTCGAGAAATTCGTCGGTGTTATCGGGCAGATCGACGACTTCTTCCTGACCCTGGTGAAGCTCCCCTACTCGCTCAGCTGACCTGGTCGCTCAGCTGACCTGGTCGCTCAGCTGACCTGGACGCTCAGCTGAGGGACCGCTCGTCGTACATCGGGTCGGCCGCCGGGTAGGCGCCGCCCATCGGCGGGGTCCGAACCGAGCGCGCTGCGACCCCACTGATCAGCGAGCCGATCGCGACGCCCAGTACCAGACCCACCACGGCGGTCGCGGCCTTGGCGGTCAGCGGCGCGCTAGTGCTAAAGGGCAGCAGCACGACCAGCACCGTCGCCAGCGCGATGATCCAGCCGAAGAATGTGAGCGGCCGCGGTGTGCTCAGCATCAGCAGGTGGACAAGGCCGGTGGCGGCGAGTGCCGCGGCAGCGGCCAGCAGCACCAGGCCGGTCGTGTGCGCATCGCCGTAGGCGCCGTCCTGCTTCGGCGCGAGCAGCGGAATCCCGAACAGCCACCGGCAGACGAGGACACCGACGACGGCTACCAGCCCGGCCACCACCGCCGTCGCCACGCCGCCCGCCCAGAGCCTGCCCGCGTCAACCTGCGGCCGCTCCGGGCGGGGCCGACCGCCGGGCCGCTCGCGCATTGGCTCATTCGGAATCGGAGCCGTGCTCATCTGAATTACCTGCTTTCCGGCCGCCCGGTGGCGGCTGGCGTGCTACTCCCCGCGCCGCCGGCGTTCAAACCTGCCAGGCAGGGCGCCTCCGCACCGGGAGGGAACGGGGTCGCACGGTGTCAGGGCAGCCGGACGATCGCGCGCGCCCGAGTGAGCACCTTGGTGTCGGCGGCCCTGGCGATCAGGGCGATCGCCACCCTGTTGCCGTCAAGCTTCTCCTCGATCTGGCCGCTGACCTGGATCGAAGCTCCGCCGTCATCGTCGGGCACTACGACCATCGAGGAGAACCGGACGCCGAACTCGGTCACGACCGCCCGAGGTCCGGCCCAGTCGGTGACGAACCGGCCGGCCTGGGCCATCGTGAACATCCCGTGCGCAATCACGTCGGGCAGTCCGACGGACTTGGCGATCCGCTCGTTCCAGTGGATCACGTTGAAGTCGCCGGAGGCGCCGCAGTACTTAACCAGGCTGAGCCTGGTGACCGGGTAGCTGACGACATCGATCTGGCTGCCGGCCTCGACGCCGTCGTAGGTGACCTGCTCGCTCACGCCGCGAACCCTCTCTGCTGGATGGCCGCCGCCCGGTCACCCGCCGGGCCGCGGCCGGCGGCTACGCGCCGCGCTCGACGATGGTGGAGTGAGCGGTGCAGACTAGCTCGCCAGTGACGGTCGTGATATCGGTGCTCGTCGTCAGGATGACGTTGCGCCCGGCATCGCGGATCTCGGTCAGCGTGACCTGAGCGGTCACCACGTCCCCTGCCGCCAGCGGCCGGGTGTAGGTGAAGCGCTGCTCGCCGTGCACGACCATCGCGTAGTTCAGGCCCAGGCCGGGGTCGGCCAGGGCCGCACCCGAGCCGGCCATGCTGATCACGATGGCAAAAGTCGGCGGCGCGATGACGTCGGCGTGCCCGGCGGCCTGAGCCGCCGCCCGGTCGCGGTAGACCGGGTTAGCGTCACCAATGGCCGCCGCGAACTCGGCGATCTTGACGCGAGAGACCTCATACGGCTCCGACGCCGGGAACACGCGACCGGCGTACTCGCGGTTGATGGCCATGCCACTCCAGCCTGGGCAGCCAGCTCGCGTGCTGCTAGCGCGTCTCGCGATGCGGCTGGTGCTTGCGGCAGAACGGGCAGTACTTGCTCAGCTCAAGCCGGTCGGGGTCGTTGCGCCGGTTCTTGCGCGTGATGTAGTTGCGGTGCTTGCACTCCTGGCAGGCCAGGGTGATCTTGGGCCTGACGTCAGTCGCAGCCACGTGGCGCGCCTTTCTACTCGTCCAATCATCGGAAGCCGGCAGGGCAGCGGCCCGGTAAGGCCGGCTCCCGGCTAGGTTCCGTAGCGGAGGCCGGACTTGAACCGGCGACACAGCGATTATGAGCCGCTTGCTCTGCCTGACTGAGCTACTCCGCCGCCCTGCCCGCCAGGCTTAGTCCAGGTCGGCACTGCCGACTGGCCCCCGCCATAGCCCTGGGGCTGACCTAGCTTACCGGGAAAAAGCCGCGCCATCGATTCGGGCACCTGCTGCCCGCATCCAGCGTCCTCAGCAGGCCGCTGGCGGCGGATCACGACCTCATTCTA
>DATHQE010000207.1:0-4842 GCA_035483035.1 Streptosporangiaceae bacterium
CTGAGATGGCCGAGCAGGTTGTCAGCGACATCATCGTGGAGGATTGCGTTCGGCCCGCCGCAGTTGTCGGCGGCCAGGAAGCGCGTGGCCGCTTGGCGGTCTCTGCTTACCGGCGGTGCATGGAACTAGCCGGCAGCCCTCCATGGACCGCCTGTGTCCCGGCGGGGCGCGCAGGGAGTCTCGCCGACTCGGTCGGTCCCGGCAGCCTGAATGCCAGCGAGCGCGGCGTGCTCGGGTTGGTGCTTTTCGGAGGTCAGGGGCACCGGCAGGTTGCCGTCGATCTGGGCATCTCTGCTTCTGGCATGGTGGCGCTGCTGCGCGCCGTCCTCGTACAGACCGCGGCCGCACAGCCAGACACCCGGCCCGACGTCGTTCAGGAGTAGGTACGGCGGTAACGGAGCCGCGGCCTCTCGTACAGGGGAAATGATCAGGCCGTCTCTATTAATTGGCAACATAAACCGTAGACGCTGGGTTCATTGTCGGATACTCTGAGATTGCTCCGGACCCACGGCAGCTGCACCGCATATTTGCGGAACGGCCAGGTCCGGGTTTTTTTGTGCCCGGAATGGCCAGTGAGGTATAAGCAGCTGCAGAGCCGGCGGCCACTGTTCTCAGATACCCGATAGAGGCTGAACATTATGAGCACATCAGATGACCATTCTTAACGCAGCCGAAGGCAGGCCGGACGGCGCCACCGCCACCAGCACGCGTATGCCTGGCGACGAGGCGGGACGATGAGCGCGCCCGGCCAGCCGATGGGCGGGCGGGTGATGAGCACCGGCACGTGCATCGCGCTGATCGCCCTAGGAGCCATCCTGCGTTACGCCGTGACAACGACGCAGACGCACGGCATCAACGTGCACTCGGTGGGTCTGATCGTGCTGCTCGCCGGCGTGCTGGGGCTACTGCTATCGCTGCTCGTATGGAGCCCGCTGAACCCGAACCGGCGGCGCGCCCGCGCCCCCAGGTACGACGATCGCAGGCCCCCGCCGCAAGTCGTCGAAGAACGCCGCACCTACCGCGACGAGGCGCCGCACGACCTCCAGGAAAGCACCCTCTACCGCGACGATCGGCCGCGGTAGCTACCGCGGATCGAGCTGGCCGGAACCCGTCACAGGTGCCGGGCCCGGCACAGCTCGGCCTGGAAGCCGCTCATTGAGAGGTCACGCGGTAGAGGCGAGACACATGACCGCTCGGCACGCCGTGTACGAGCGGTAGCCGGTCGGCTGTGAGGCGGTTCTTCGATGCTTCTGGGAGGCGACCAGGTCCTATGCGATCAATGACTTCGACGCGCGTGTCCGCCAGGGCCCGGCGCGCATCTGACAGCCAGCCCGCACAGCTACTGGCTAGGGCGGGCCTGGCGGCCCGCGGCGTGATCTACATCCTGATCGGCTGGGTCGCGATCCTGGTGGCGCTGGGCAAGACCACGCAGGAAACCGATCAGCGCGGCGCCCTTCAGCTGCTGTCCGGGAAGCCGTACGGCCTGGTCTCGCTGTGGCTGCTATGCATCGGCTTCGCCGCCTACGCGCTATGGCGGCTGAGCGAGGCTGCGTTCGGCGTCGCGGTCGACGGGAACGGAGCAGGTCCGCGGCTGAAGTCATTGGCACGCGCGGTGGTGTACGCCAGTCTCGCGGTGACGACGTTCTCGGTGATCAGCGGCGCGAAGCGCAGCCAGTCCGGCCAGCAGCAGGACTGGACCGCGAAGGTGATGAGTCACCCCGGCGGCCGGTGGGCCGTGGGCCTGGCCGGTGCCATTGTCGTCGTCGTCGGCGTGGTCCTGGTGATGGGCGGGGTGAAGCGCAAGTTCGTGAAGTACCTGCGTACCGGCGAGATGAGCCCCCGGACGCGACATATTGTCGTCCGGCTCGGCGTGATCGGGACGGTCGCGCGCGGCCTGGTGTTCGCACTCGCCGGAGCGCTGGTGATCGATGCGGCCGTCAAGTACCAGCCGTCCAAGGCCGGCGGTCTCGACACGGCGCTGAATACGCTGCGCGACCAGCCGTTCGGTGAGTTTGCGCTCATCGTAGCTGCGGTCGGCCTGATCATCTTCGGCATGTACGGGCTGTGCGAGGCCAGGTGGCGGAAGGTATGAGAACGAGCGCCCGGTAACCGGCTGGCTACGCGGGTAGCGGCTTGCCCGCCTTGTCCCTCGCAAGAGGTTCATCAGCGGCACGGTAACTGCCCTGCCTGCCTGGCCTCGCCATGACGTGCCCGGCCGAATTGGGCTTGATGAGGAACGAAACGGCCGGGATCCACAATGCCGCGAAACAGATGCTGGCCAGCACATCAGTCGGGTGATGCTCGCCGCGGTACATCCGGGACACAGCGACGAGCAGCGGAAGCGCGATCGCCGGGACCAGGAATAGCCACCGCCACCAGCCCCTGGCGTGGCCGATGACAAGAATGGCCAGACCGACGTAGACGCAACACGTCGCTGCTACATGACCGGATGGGTAGGACGACGTCGGCAAGTGGTGATCCAGGTGGCTAACCGCTGGCCTCGGCCGTTTGACCACGGCGGCGGCAGCGAGGAAAAGCCCGAGCTCGCCAATGATGAGAGTGACGATGTAGACAGCCGGCCGCCAGCTCCTTGTCCCGCCCACGAAGACAAGGCAGATCACGGCCATAGCAGTCACGATCCCCGCTGTCCCTCCGACCGTGGTGAAAATCAGGCTCCACCGAGTCAGGTCGGGGGTGCGGTGCGCCGCGAGCCAGTGCGGGATCGTGGTGTCGCCGAGTTCGTTGCCGTTGCCGACGTTCCTGATCAGCTCGCCGATCCCGACGATGATGCCGAGTATCAGGACCCAGGCCACTGCTATACCGGCTGCTGCTCGCGTGCGGCGTGGCAGCGAGCCTGGCGTGGCCGGCTCGGGCTGTGCTGGCTTGAGATCGTGCTGCGCCTCCGGCTCAAGCCCCTCGGTAACTGGATCGCTGACGGGATGGCCGGCCGCGCGTCTGGTCAGCTCGAACGCGAAAGAGGTCAGGCCGAGCCAGGCGATCCCGATTGCCCAGCCGCCGATGACGTCGGAGATGAAATGCACGCCCAGGAGAACGCGGCTGATCCCGATCAGGGCGATGATGATGGCGATCCCGATGGCGAACCAGGTTCGCTGCCGCCCGCGGGCGGCGGGCAGGAAGACCAGGAACACCGCGCCGTAGCAGATCATCGAGCCGAGCGCATGGCCGCTAGGGAAACTGTTTCCGGGCGCGTGCGCGATGGGATGTGCCAGGACGGGGCGTAGCCGGCCGACGAGGTCCTTGAGCACTGGATCGAGTATGAGTGCGCCGGCTCCGGTAACGATGAGGTAGATCGCCAGCCGCCAGCGGCGCCGCAGCGCAACTAGGACCGCGGCGGCGGTGATGACCACTGACAGCGCAATGGTGCTGCCCAGCAAGGTGATGTCTCTGACCACTGTCACGACGGTGCCTCTACCGGCGATCAGGTTGTTAAGGCGGGTGGCTGCGTCATGATCGACCGACTCGAGCGGCTGCCACCGCAGCCGGACAAGGACGAGCAGGATCGTGAAGACCACAGCTGCCGTTGTGACGATGGCGAGTGGCGCCAAGGTCTGGCGCTGACGCTGGAGCGGGCTCGGTGACATTCGCGCAAGCTTCCCGCGATGCAGCGATTGACACATTGATTCAGTCCCCCAACGGTGAATGACAGCTGGGTTTCCGGGAACCGGACGGCCGCCGATACGCGAACAGGCTGAGCGGGCATTCCGCCGCCGTCCTGAGAAGTTGAAAGGCGGTGCCAGCCACGCGCCGGCCGAACCACCAGGGCGTCACCCTGCCGGAGTGGCCGCGCCGGATTGCTCAGCGAGCGCGGCCTGGCGGATCTCACGATGCGAGTCTCCGGTTGCCCGCAGTTCATCGTGGGAAGCATGCTCCAGCATCAGCAAGGAGTTATCGGCACCGGGCAGCGCCTGCAGGATCTCATCGAGCTTCCGCTGCGTGGCTGCCTGCTCGCGTGCCTGCGTGTGCTGGATGACAAAGACCATGGCCAGCGTGAGGGCCGCGACGAGTGTCTGGAAAATGCGCTCCCCCATGGCGGGAAACCCCAGAGTGAGGCTGAGCAGAACCCACGCCAGATCAGTGGCGATCACGAGCAGCGCGGTCAGCGGTCGCGACGCCAACCGGTCCACCCGCGACAAGGCCCGCCTGACCGGCGACCGCTCACGATCGTCCGGCGGTTCTGGTTCCGACATGCCAGCTCCTAACTCTGCACTTCAGACTGACCGGCTGGCAGAGATCTCCGCCAGCACAGCTATGCGACCGCCACCGTCCTGCGAAATCGAAGGCCTCTCGCACGGCAGCGCCGCGCATGTCTAGCCCGCCTTCCGATGCGTGACTCCGCCTGCTGCCGCGCCGGGCGCGCGGCGTTCCAGGTGATCGCCGATGCCGAGGCGTGCCGCCACGTCGGCCGCCGCCCTCCGGTGCCTGCGCCGTGCACGAACGCCGACGCTGATCGCGACGGCCACGACCACGACGGCCATGGCGCCGACGACGTATCCCGCTTCCTGCACCAGACCTGTCACGCGATGCCAGTTCGCGCCGGCCGCCCAGCCTGCCCAGGCCAGGCCGCCGATCCACGGCACGCAGCCAGCCACGGTGTACAGACCGAAGCGCACCGGCGACATCCTGGCGAATCCGGCTGGCAGCGAGATGAACGTCCTGATCACGGGCAGGAGCCGGCCGATGAAGACGGAGCGCGCGCCGTTTCTGTCGAACCAGCGCTGCGCCCTCGCCATGCCATCACCGCTCCCGGCGACGAACCTGGTCAGCCGGCGCCAGGCCGTCTGACCGCTATACCGGCCGACAGCCCAGGCGACGTAGCTGCCG
>DATHQE010000208.1:0-4734 GCA_035483035.1 Streptosporangiaceae bacterium
AGCTGAACGCCTTTTCAAACGGCACCTGCTGGTCCAGCAGCATGCCGATCAGCAGCGCCAGGGGATTGCGGGACAGCAGCTCGTTCGCGTCGGCCCCGACCGGGAGGGAAATCGTCATGGGTGTCATCATCTACCATCTGGCCGCGCCCAGGAAGCTGGTCCGAGGGCCTCGCGTTCCGCCAGCTGACTGCCAGCTGACCGGCAGCTGCCAGGTAGCTGAGTGGCAGGCGGACGGGGAACTAACCGGCTACGTGGGATAGTTGACATCAGAAGAGGGGAGCGCAGTCCCCCGAAGGGAGCCCGGCATGACACCGCACCTGAGGTATGGCCTTATCGGCGTCGCCATCGGGCTGATCTTGTTCATCATCAACCCGTGGCTTGCCATCGCGGTCATCGCCGCTGCGGTCGCCATCCCCGTCATCGCCTACCGGATGCTGTCCCCGGAGCAGCGCCGTCGGCTGCGCCGGGCGCGCGACCGCAAGCAGCTCGGCGGCTAGTGCGACGTCACTAGCGGGTTCGTCACCTTGAGTCGAGGGAACCGGCTGAAGTCGCGGTCGGCGCTCCAGAGTTGGCGTATGCCGTGACTCAGGCAGAGCGCCGCAATCCCGGCATCGTGTACGAGCGGTCCGCTCACCTTTCCTTCACTGAGCAATGGGCTAAGTGAAGACCAGTAAGTCTCTCCCTCGCTCAGGAGAACCGCCGATGGCGACTCAAGCCACGCGCTGATCTGGTCAGCGGCTGCGGCCGGGGTGCTCGGCGGATCATAAATGCGCGGATGAGTCACTACCGAATAGAACTCGTGCAGGCAGGGCCACGGCAGCGCCCACTGGGCGGGACTCTCGGCAAGTTGTGTGATCACTTCGGCTGCTGGCTGATGGAACTGCGAGTCGCGGCGGTGCGCGTACACAAGGACGTTGGTATCGACGGCGATCACAGCCGATCTCCGTAACTGATCGCCCTGATCCTCTCCCAGCGTGCCTCCGCCAGGTCCGGGTTAAGACCGCGACCGTCGACGCTGGCATCGCGGAGTGCGAACTGCTGCGCGGTCTTATGGCGATTGATGACCGCTCGCAAGCCTTCTTCGAGCACAGATCTGAGGGTGGTCCCCTCAGATCTGGCGATCTGCTGGGCCTCGCGCAAGAGGTCGTCTGGCAATTCAACCGTGGTCTTCATACGGGTAACCATATCGCAAGACCCAGCTACCCGTAATATGCGAGGTTCAGCTGCAGTTCAGGGCTGGCCGGGCTGCCAGGATGCCGGGAACTCTCGCGGTGCCTCCGGTCCGTCGTAATGTGCGAGCGGCCGGAAGATCCGGTTGTCGCCGATCTGCTCCAGCACGTTGGCCATCCAGCCGATGATCCGGCTGCACGCGAACGTGGCGCTGAACATCTCCCGCGGCAGACCCGCCGCCTCTAGCACGACGCCGGCGTAGAACTCGACGTTGGCGTAGAGCTCGCGCCCGGGCTTGAGCTCGGCGAGCAGCTCGACCGCAGTCTTCTCCACGATCTCGGAGAACTCCACCCGATCGCTGTGCAGTTCCCTGGCTACCTCGTGCAGCAACTGGGAGCGCGGGTCGACGGTCTTGTAGATCCGGTGGCCGAAGCCCATGAGCTTGTCGCCCTGCTCGATCGCGCGGCGCAGCCATGGCTCGGCGTTGTCCGGCGAGCCGATCGCGTCGAGCATGTCGAACACCCTGGCCGGCGCGCCGCCGTGGAACGGCCCGGACAGTGCCCCGAGTGCACCGGACACGACGGCGCCCAGGTCAGCGCCTGAGGACGCGATCACGCGCGAGGTGAACGTCGAGTTGTTGAAGCCGTGATCGATCGTGAGCATCAGGTACCGCTCGACCGCGTACCGGCTCCGGGCATCCGGCTCCTCGCCGGTGATCATGTAGAGGTAGTTGTCGCTGTAGCCGAGGTCGGCCCGCGGCTGAATCATGTCGAGGCCGCTGGCCAGCCGGAACAGCGCGGCGGCCAGGACCGGCATGAGCGCCGACAGGCGGGCCGCCTGCGCCGCGGTCTCTTCCTCGGTCTGGTCGGTCCACGGCCTGCAGCCGAGGGCCTGGGCGGCCAGGGAGATCGCCGTTCGCAGTGACGACAGCGAGCCGGCGGGGCTCTGGCGGGCGATCGCTGGCAGCAACTCAGCCACGCCGGCTGGCAGCTCGCGCCAGCCGGCCGCTTCGCTGGCGAACGCTGTCCGCTGCTGCGGCGTCGGCAGTTCGCCGCGCAGCAGCAAGTGCCAGGCATCCTCGACGCGCCCACGGCGGGCGATATCGACGGCGTTGTAGCCGCGGTAATGGTAGAAGCCGAGCCGCCCGAGTACATCGGATACCTGCGTCCGGGCTACCGACACCCCGGCTAGCCCGGCGGGTGCCTCGTACGGTCCGCTGACAACGTCTGCTGAGGCGCTCATGGGTCTCCTTCAAGCCAGCGATCAGGGGGATTTCCTTCCATTATTGATGGCGCCGGCGCTAGGCTGTCAATATTGATTATAATCAATCTCGCTACTAGGGGAGGGGAGCGAGGTGACCAACTGGATCGGCGCGGCCGAGGCCGCCGAGCGGCTGGGCATCAAGCAGGCGAGCCTCTATGCCTACGTGAGCCGGGGCGTGCTGAGCAGGCGTCGTGAGGCGGACGGCCGGGCCAGCATGTTCGATGCGGACGAGGTCCAGGAACTGGCCCGTAAGGGCCGGCCGCGCAGGAGCGGTGGCCCAGCGGAACTTGTCATCGAGTCCGAGCTCACCGAGATCACTCCTGAGACGCAGCGCTATCGCGGCTACGCCGCGACGGAGCTGGCGCTGCGCTGCAGTTTCGAGGACGTCGCGGTCCTCCTGTGGAGCGGCAGCCTGCCGGCGCGCCGCAACGCGGTGGCGGCAAGCAGCGATCCCGGCGGGCGTGCTGACCCCGACGGGGCCGCCGCCGCTGACGGGCCTGCTGCCGCTGACCGGGCGGCTGGCGCTGAGGGCGCTGGCGCTGGCGGCGCTGCTGGCGCTGACGCCAGTGCGGACGCCGGGATGGCCGGGGGCGGCTGGCAGGCGACCGCCGCGGCGCTGGCCGCCGGGCGCGCCGCTCAGGCCGGCCTGCCTGCCGGGACCCTGCCGCTCGAGCGGCTCCAGGTGATCGTGCCTGCGCTCGCGGCGACGGACCAGTTCCGGCTGCACCTGGACCGGCCCGCCGTGATGGCCGCGGGCGAATCCCTCATCGCCGGCATGATCGGCGCGCTGCCGGCGACCGCGGTATCGGGTGCGGATGACCCGGCGCTCAGCCCAGAGCCAGTTCAGCGGGCTGACGCGGGCGGACGGGGTCGGCCCCGTTCCCAGCTTGTCGACCCTTGGCCGTCAGCGCACGGGGAGCGGCCGGACCTCGCCGGGCTGTCGGGTCCGATCGCCGGACGCCTCGCGGCGCACCTGTGCGCCGGGCCAGTGCCGCCCGGCCTGGTCAGGGTGCTCAACGCGGCCCTCGTGCTGCTGGCCGACCACGAGATGGCCGCGTCGACGCTGGCGGCGCGCGTCGCCGCCTCGATGCGGGCCGATCCTTACGCGGTCGTCGCGACCGGGCTCGGCGCGATGGGAGGGGCCCTGCATGGCGGCGCGGCGCTCGGCGCCGAGCTGATGCTGAGCTCGGCCAGCTCGCCCGCTGACGCGCCGCGGGTCGTGGGCGACGTGCTCCGCCGCGGCGAGCGGCTGCCTGGTTTCGGCCACTTCGTCTATAAGAACGGCGATCCGCGGGCAAACCTGCTGCTCGAGCTCGTGGCCGCGTACGCGCCTGCGTCGCCGCAGCTCGCGGTCGCGTCGGCGGTGACAGAAGAGGCACGCCGCCGGGCGCTGCCGGAGCCGAACATCGAGTTCGCGCTGGCGGTTCTCGCCGGCGTCGCCGGCATGATCCGCGGTGCGGGCGAAGCTATCTTCGCGACCGGGCGCACAGCGGGCTGGCTCGCGCACGCGCTGGAGGAATATGAGCGCAATACTCCGATCCGTCCCCGCGGCGTGTACACCGGCCGCAGAGCCGCGGGGTGACGGCATGCCGGTGTGCGCGCGGCGGCTGACGGGCAGGTGTCAGCAGAGATGATTGAGATAGTTGCCATCGACACGCCCGAACTCGGCGACCGCAGCTACCTGGCAACGGACGGCACTGTGGCGCTCGTGGTCGACGCACAGCGGGACTTCGACCGGGTCGAGCGGGCCGCGGCCGAGCGGGGCCTGCGCATCACCCACGTTTTCGAGACTCACATCCACAACGACTACGTGACTGGCGGGCTGGCGCTGGCGAGAGCGGCGGGCGCTCAGTACCACGTCAACGCGGCTGACCGGGTGTCGTTCGGCCGGACGCCCGTCGCCGACGGCGACCTCGTCACGGTGGGCGACATGCGGATTCAGGTCATCGGCACGCCTGGCCACACGTTCACGCACGTGTCGTACGCCCTGGCCGACGGTGACCAGGTGCTGGCGGCGTTCACCGGCGGCTCGCTGCTGAACGGCTCTACCGGACGGACTGACCTGCTTGGCGATGAGCACAAGATGACCCTGACGAAGGCGCAGTTCGGTTCGGCGGCTCGCCTCGCCGCCGTGCTACCCGACAGCACCTCGGTCTATCCAACGCACGGATTCGGCAGCTTCTGCTCGGCGACGCCGACCGTCAGCGGAGGGTCGACCGTCGCTGACGAGAAGCGCATCAATCCGGCGCTGACGAGCGTTGAGGCGGATTATGTCGGGCAACTGCTCGCGGGCCTCGATGC
>DATHQE010000209.1:0-2341 GCA_035483035.1 Streptosporangiaceae bacterium
GCCCGATTATCAGCGAGTGGACGGACACCGGCAGCGGCCCGAACCCGCGCCAGGACTCGGCTCACCCGCACGCCGCGTCGTTCGATCCACGGGGCCGGTTCATTGGCACGGCCGACCTCGGCAACGACAGGGTGCAGACGTAAGGGATAAACAAAGTAAGCCGAATCCTGTGGTGGCCGTACCGGGCGGATGGGTTGCGCACCAATTCCGTCCGGTACCGGCCATCGCTGCTCCTGGCCGCGCTCGCCGCTCGCCGCTCGGCGCCTGGTCAGGACTTGTCTTCGTGATGATAGATTACTAAGATAGACAAGAGAAAACATCGGGAGGTCGCGTGGAGTTTGAGTGGTCGACCGAAGAGCGCCGCTTTCGCGACGAACTTCGCGCCGTCATAGCAGCCGAAGTGCCAGACCGCTGGTCGGAGCTCATCCCCGGTGAGGAGTTCGCGACCGAGTTCACCTTCGAGTTCTGCCGCACCTTGGCCGAGAAGGGGCTGCTCGCCCCGCACTGGCCGGCCGAGTACGGCGGGCGTGATGCGTCTCCGTGGCAGTTCATCATCTCGGGCGAGGAACTGTGGAGCGCCGGCGAACCGCGCGGCTCGCAGTACATGAACGTGAACTGGATCGGCCCGGCGATCATCGCGGCCGGGACGCCGGAGCAGAAGAAGTACCACCTGCAGCGGATCACCAGCGGCGACGTCACCTGGTGCCAGGGCTTCTCGGAGCAGGGTGCGGGCACTGATCTCGCCAACATGCAGACCAGCGCCGTGCGTGACGGCGATTTCTATGTCGTCAACGGCGAGAAGGTCTGGACGTCCTACGCCCAGGAGGCCGAGTTCTGCTTCCTGCTCGCGCGAACGGATCCCGGGTCGGCAGGCAACAAGGGAATCTCGATCTTCCTGGTGCCCACGGCGACGCCCGGCTTCACCATTGAGCGCATCCCAAGCGTGCTCGACGTGCACGAGTTCAACCGGCTCACGTTCCGCGACATGCGCATACCCGCTGCGTGCCGGCTCGGGCCGGAGAACGACGCCTGGCGGGTCATCCGGGAAGCGCTCGCCCACGAGCGCATCGGCGGCCCGCGCTATGCACGGGCCGCGCTGATGACGCAGCGGTTGGCGGAGATGGCGGCCACCCGTGACTGGCGAGATCGTGACGGGATCCGGACCAGGCTGGTGGCGGCCGAGGCGGCCTGCAAGGCTGCCCGGCTGCTTGTCTACCAGGCGATCGACGCCCGCGCGAAGGGGCAGCCCCAGGACCTGGCGGTCAGCCTGGCGCGCGTCGCCATCGTGCGGTCGGAACGCATCGTCGCCGAGCTCACCCTCGACCTGCTCGAGGACGAGTGCCTAGAGCGCGACTCGATGGGCAACGGCCAGCTCAAGACGGCGATGATCGCCGGCCTCGGCGGCGGCAGCGTCGAGGTACAGCTCAACACGATCGCTCGCGCCCTGCTGGGGTCAGGAAGGTAGACGGTGGACTACGACTTCTCCGCATCACAGCAGCGTGTTGTCGCCACGGTGGACCGGGTGATCGACGCGTCGGGCGGCATCGAGCGGGCCTTCGCGCTCGCCGTTGCCGCAGGATACGACCGAGAGCTCGACCGGGCACTGGCTGACGCGGGTGTGCTCGACGGGTCTGACCTGCTTGAGCGGGTGCTGGTCGCCGAGCGGCTCGCAGAGCTGGGCGTCGCCACTACCTACGGGATGCGTGGCGTCATCGACGTTGACGGTCTTCTTCCCCCGGGCGGAGTGGCGGTCGCCGTTCGCGGCAGGCACGGCCCGGTGCGCTACGCGTCGGTGGCCGACCATGTCGTCCTCGTCGATGGCGACGACCTGATCGCCGTCGACGACGGCGCCAAGTCCGTGACGAGGGTGCGTTCTGGATTCGGCTATCCCTACGCGCGGATTGCCGCTGAGGAACTCGACGGCACCCGGCTGACGGGCATGGGCGAGGCATGGCGCACCCGCCTTAGCCTGGTCACCGCCGCCGAGATAGCAGGCAACGCCGCCGCTGCGATCTCCCGTACCGCAGCGCACATGCGAGTCCGAGAGCAGTTCGGCCGGACCCTGTCGACATTCCAGGCGCTACGGCACCGGCTCGCCGAGGCAGCGGTATCGGCGGAGGCTACACGCTGGATGGTGCGTGAGGCAGCATTCACCGCAGACCCCCGCGACATCGAACTCGCCGCGTCCTACGCCGCCCAGACCGCGGCGCAGCTCGTACCGGAACTCGTGCAGATGTGCGGGGCGCGCAGCTTCACGCTGGAATTCGGGCTGCACGTCTTCACCATGCGCCTGGACGGCCTGCGGCTGGAACTCGGCAGCCCTGACCGGCTCGCCGCCCGT
>DATHQE010000210.1:0-5145 GCA_035483035.1 Streptosporangiaceae bacterium
GCGCGCGCGGGTGCTGCGCCTGACTGACAGCGCGAGCCAGACCAAGCTCGCCACGGCGACGATTGCACCAGGCCAGAAGCCGTCAGCGAGCAGCACGGTGGCGCCCGCGGCCGTCAGCGGCTGGGCGACATCCTCCAGGAGCAGCAAGCGGCGGTCGGCGGGCGCCTTCGATCCTGACCGACGATGAATCCGCACTCGTACCCAGAGCAGCAGCAGAGCGAAGCTGACGCCGAGGAAGACAGACGGGACCGCGTCGCCGGGCGGATTGTTCTCCGCCCAGTGCCATGTGCCACCGAGGTCAGCGCCGACGATCGAGCCACGCCAGACCTTGATGGTAAGCGGAGTTCGCTGTTCTTCGTCGGCATTGGCCGCGCGTGCCAGGGAGTTGCCGTTTCCGTCGAAGGTAGCCCAGGTGTTGATGACGCCGTCGCCGGTCACATAGGAGACGTCCGCGTAGTTATCGTTGCCGCTCTGCGAGCCCGTGCGCACCGCGTTGACCGTGGCGGTGAAGTCGCCTACGCAGGTGGCAAGGTTTGCCTCACCGATGCAGGCTGGGGCATGGCGGTACGCGCGGGCCGGAGGCCCGTCCTGGATGGTGAGGAGGACGCCAAACAGGACGGCGACCGTCAGCACCACCGGTATCCATCCGGCTGCGAAGGCGCGGAGCCGGGAACTCCAGGCGGCAGGGTGCAGGCGCACCCGCAGCGGAATCGCTGGCCTCGGCACTCGCCCCGGCGCAGCCGTCGGCGGCACCTGCGCGCCAAGAGGGAGCGCCGCGGGGTCGCGGCGGTGCCGGCGCCTGGCGGCGATCCCGAGCCACGCGGACAGCGCCAGCACGACGACGAGCGCAGCGCCAGTCGCTGCCGCGTCGGGGCCGAGTCGGGACGGCTTCCCGTCAAGAGCAACGCCCCCGAAGAGGACGACGACCGCGCCCAACGCCAGCGCCATGAGCCCAGCAGCGACGATCGGCCGGGTTATCGGCAACCGGCCCACCCTGCGGTTCCGTCGCATCGCCGCGGCGCCGAGGAGGAAGAAGACGCCCAAGCCGCCCGCCTGAGCGGAGTCCGCCAGGTCCTTGGCGAAGGCTGTGTCAGGCACGGTCGCTGTCGCCTGGCTGCGGCCGTCGGCCGAGACCGAGACCGGAATACCTCGCCACATGGTCACGACGGCCGGAACGCCGTCGACGGCGTAGCCCAGCATCGCGCTGTCCGAGGTAAATGTGACATGCAGGGTCCGCGCGGAGGTCTCGACATTCAACGCGTATACCGCGTTCTTCCCGCCGATCTCAGTGACGCCAGTAACGGATCCCGCCACCGTCTGCAGGCAGTCCGCGTCGGACGAGGCGCCGGCCAGGCACACCGTGGCGCTGTGGTAGGCGGACACTTGCACGCCCTGACCGACGGCGAGCACACCGAGGACCACGGCCGCGGTCGCGAAAGCCAGGCCGAGGACAAGGAGAAGACAGAAGCCCCAGATGTACCGCACGGCCGACGCCCCCTTGGTGGAGACCGAACGCATGGACTGTACATTTTTCGCGGCGAATATGGAAGATTTGCCGCCCTGGGCCGGCGGACTGTCGCCAGAAAGAGATGCAGCGACCCAGCCACGATGGCCGGTGTGCTCTGGCTACACGGGCGAGCGGAGTGGCCGACCTAGCCGATAGCTCGCTCGGCGACGAGATAGCCGCCGAGCGCGATCAGCGCCAGGCCTGCGACCTGCTCGGCGTGCTGGCGGAACCGTTCGCTGATCACCTTCCCTAGTGCCAGGCCTAGCTGGCTAGCGACGACCGCCTGAATCGCGATCGCTGCGATAACCGGCGCCACCGGCAGGCGGGCCAGGCCCAGGCTGAACCCGATCGCCAGCTCGTCCAGGCTGATGCTGAGCCCGAGCGCGATGACGGCCGGACCGGTGGCGGCGGCCAGCCTAGTCGCGGCCTCCTCGTCCTCGTTGCGGTCCGGGATGAGCATCCAGCCGCCAAGCGCGATCACCGCGGCGGCGGCCACGTAGTCAGCCGCGACGCCGATAACCCGAGCCAGGCCGCCGCCGGCGGCGAGACCGATCAGCGGCATCCCCGCCTCGAAGATCATGAAAATGAGGGAGATGCGCAGGCGCGCCCGCCAGCCCGTGGTGCCGCTGGCCCCGATGGCTGCGGCGACCGCAAAGGAGTCCAGGCCTAGCGGAAGCACGAACGCCAGCAGCTTCCCCACCGCGCCACCATCTCACGCCCGGCCGGCCGGGCTGTGCGTCAGCCTGCTTGACCCTTCTCGGCGAGGAGCCTGTCGACCAGGGCACGATGCGTCTCCTCCCACGCATCGAGTGACTGTCGCTCCTCGCGCTCCAGCTGGGCCAGGGCCTCCTGCAAGACCTGCTCGCCGCGGGCACCAGGAACGACCGCGATGCCTTCCTCGTCCGCGACCACGATGTCACCGGCGTCGACGCCGGCGCCGCCGCACCGGACGCGGCCGTTCAGCGGGGAGGCAGCCAGCTTCGCTCCAGGGGCCGGGATCACTCCCCTGGCGAAAACCGGAAAGCCTATCTCGCGCACCTCGGCAAGGTCGCGGATCACCCCGTCGGTTACCAGCGCCGCGATACCGCGCCGCTGCGCGATCGCGCAGACGTTCCCGCCGGCCAGCGCGTAGTCCGCATCGCCCGCCTGGACGACGAGGACGGAGCCAGGCTGGGCTCGGTAGATGGCGGCATGCAGCATGAGATTGTCGCCTGGCGCGCAGCGCACGGTGAAAGCCGGACCTGCTACCCGGTTCATCGGTGACCACAGCGGGCGGACGCCGATGTCCATGACCTGGCCGCGCCCCAGAATGTCGGCGAGGATCGTCGGCGAGACGTCCTGGAATCCGGCAGCTGCGCTCATCGGAGCTTCCCCTTGAGATAGGTAACGGCCCCGGCGATCAGCCCGGGCACGTCGCCGTATTCCGTGAAGCAGTGGCCGGCACCGGGCACGATCTGGCAGGCCGATTCCACGCCGGCCGCGATCAGCGCCTGGTGCAAGTGCTCGCTGTGCAGGGCGGGCAGCGTCACGTCGCCGTCGCCGTGCACTAGCAGGCAAGGCGGCGAAGCGGCACTGACATAAGTGATCGGGCTTGCTTCGGCCAGGACGTCAGGCGCATCCGCCGCCAGGCGGCCAAACAACCGGGTCTGCGCGCCGCCCTCGAACGCACTCGCCGGAAGTAGTGCCAGATCGGTCAGCGGATACCAGGCCACAACCGCCGCTATGCCCGGATCAGTCAGTCCGGCCATCAGGGCCAGATGCCCTCCGGCCGACTCCCCCCACGTGGCGAGCCGGCTCGCGTCCAGGCCGTACTCCCCTGCTCTTGCGCGCAGGAAGCTGATCGCGGCGGCGACGTCGTCGCGCTGCGCGGGCCAGCCTGCCTCCGCCGCCAGGCGGTAGTCGACAGTAGCGCAGGCCAGGCCAGCCTCGGTCAGGGCGGCGAAGACCGAGCCCGGCTCCATCGTCAGTGGCAGGTACCTGCGGTCACCGGAGGTGAAGCCCCCGCCGTGTATCCAGACCACCACCGGCACGCCGACGGCGTCATCGGCGTCGTCGGGCACGTGCAAGTCGAGCAGCAGCGGCCGGTAGCCCGGCATTTCGGCGTAGATCAGGCCGGAATAGATCACGAGTCGCATGCTATCTGCGGCGTCTGCGATGCCGCCCGGCAGTATTAGCTGACGGCGGCGTGACCGCCGAGACGAGCCCGCCCTGGCTGGTCAGCGCGCGCTGAAGTCCAGTCCGGCGAACTCGCCCGACGTCCGCCACTGATCGATGTACCGGAAGTAGGCCGGCGCGCCGTCCGAGTACCCGACCAGCAGTGAATGCCGGCTCGGCCCCTGGCCCTCGTTGTTGTAGTAGCCGGGCGTGCAACTGGCCAGGAACGACGTCATGACCGGATTGGGCGCCAGCTGCTCCATCCAGGCATCCTCGGCGTCGCGGCTGACCTCGACCCGGTCGAGGCCGCGGTCGCTCATGTGGCGGACGATCGCGGCGACGGTCTTGGCGGCGTCGTTGTGGTTGTGCGGGACGTTGGCCACGAAGTTGCCGCCCTGGCCGAGCTGCACCAGGAAGGCGTTCGGGAAGCCGTGCACATGCACGCCGTGCATGCTGCGCATGCCGTCGGCCCAGTATTCCGACAGCCGCACGCCGTCCCGGCCGGTCAGGTCAAACCCGTACCGGCGGGTCGGCTCCGTGCCCACCTCGAAGCCCGACGCGTAGATGATGCAGTCGACCGGGTACTCGACGCCGGCCACGACTACCCCGGCGGGCGTGATCCGCTCCACTCCCCTGCCGTCGGTGTCCACGAGGTGGACGGACGGCTGGTTGAAGGCGGTGAGGTACTCGTCATGGAAGCACGGCCGCTTGCACAGCTGCCGGTACCAGGCCTTCAGTGCGTCCGCGGTCGCCGGATCCGCAACAATCGCGTCGACCCTCGCCCGGATCTCGTCCATCTTCTCGTGGTCGGCGTTCTCGAAGTCGGCCAGCAGGTCCTCGAAGCTAGCCGGGCCGGAGCGCGGCGCCGACAGCCTGCCCCGGATCCGCTTAGCCAGGTCAGTCCACCCGTCGCTGACGAGGTCGTCAGCGGGCAGCTCGGCGGCGGACATGTTGGCGACGAAGTTGTCGAGCCACCGGTCTTGCCAGCCGGGCGTCGCGACATCGGCGAACCACTCCGGGTCCATGGGCCGGTTCCCCCGGACGTCCACCGAGGATGGGGTGCGCTGGAACACGAACAACTCGCGGCACGCCTGCGCTAGATGCGGGACGCACTGCACCGCCGTCGCGCCGGTGCCGATGACGGCGACGCGCTTGCCGGCGAGCTGATCCATCGGGGCGCCCGAGTGGTCGCCGCCGGTATAGGCGTAGTCCCACCGGCTCGTATGGAATGAATGGCCAGCGAAGGACTCGATGCCAGGGATGCCGGGGAGCTTGGGGACGTGCAACGGCCCCGTTCCTATCCCGATGAACTGTGCCGTGAACTCGTCGCCACGGTCCGTGCGCACGATCCACCGGCTGGCCGCGTCGTCCCACTCCAGGTCGGTAACCCGCGTGTGGAACAGGGCGTTGTCGTGCAGTCCGTACAGCTTGCCGATCTGGTCGCAGTGGTCGAGGATCTCCGGCGCATGCGCGTAGAGCTCGCT
>DATHQE010000211.1:0-9923 GCA_035483035.1 Streptosporangiaceae bacterium
CGGGCCCGTACTCGTGCTGCTGCATGAGGGTGTCGGCGACTCGCGGATCTGGGATCCCGTGTGGTCGGACCTCGCATCGGCGTGCCGGGTGATCCGTTACGACGTCCGCGGGTTCGGCCGGTCGCCGGCGGCGACGGAGGAATTCACGCTGCTCGGGGACCTGCTAGCCGTCCTTGATCACTTCGACCTCACCAGGGCGCACGTGACCGGCTGCAGCATGGGCGGCGGCACGGCGCTCGAGCTCGCGCTCGCCGAGCCCGGCCGGGTGACGTCTCTCGTGCTGCTGTGTCCTGGCATCGGCGGCTACGCCTACCCGGACACGCCCGAACTCGACGCCGCCTGCGAAGCGCTCGCCGAGGCTGGCGATGACGAGGGCATCGTGGGCCTGCTGCTCGAGGTGTGGGGACGGGCCGGTGACGACCCGCTCGTGACCGACCTGATGCGCTCCGCCATGCGGGCCTGGGACGGCGAAGAGCAGTTCGAGCTTGACGGCGAGCCGACCTTTGACCGGCTCGGTGACGTGCGAGCGCCGACAGTGCTGATGGTTGGCGACAAGGACGACCCCAGCCTCATCGCGAGCAACGAGGAAGCGGCTCAGCGGATCCCCGGCTGTGAGCTGATCAGGATGCCAGGCGCTGATCACTACCCGACCGTGCGCGCGCCCGGGCTCGTCGCCGAGACGATCCTCCGCCACGTCGCAGCAAACGCCTGACGACAACTCCAGGTGACTCGCCATTGGGCGTGAAGTTGGATGTGCTGACCAAAGAAGGGCAGCAGATCCACCCTGGCGCCCTATGAGTCGCGGCGCAGGTCGCCGAGCCGGCCATTTGCCTACTCCCCGAAGCGCAACGATCACAGTGCGTTATGGATGCAGACCGCGAGCATGCCGCCCAGCATTCCGCCGCGCATTTTCGGCGATTTGCCGACAGCCGAGAGCGAGACCCTGACGGGTTCAGTCAAGCGCGAGACGATTTCGCAGGCTTGGGGTACGAAACCGTCAGAGTCGTCGCCCGCGGCTGGCGCTCAGCTGGATACAGCCACCTCCGAGTACGGCGGGATGGCGTTGGCGCGGACGACCTCTGAGTAGAACCGGGCGCTCGCCTTGGGGATACGCCGCTGACTCTCGAAGTCGACGAAGATGATTCCGAAGCGCCGCTGGTAGCCCCAGCCCCACTCGAAGTTGTCGAGCAGCGACCAGACGTAATAGCCCGCCAGGTTGACGCCGGCCTTGATCGCGCGCGCCGAGGCGTCGAGGTGCTGGTGCAGGTAGCTGATCCGGTCGACATCCTTGACGTCGCCGTCGGGATCCACGTAGTCCTCGGCCGCGCAGCCGTTCTCGGTGATGTACAGCGGCAGGCCGGGTGCCGCGTCGGACAGCTGAACCAGCAGGTCATACAGACCGTCAGCGTCGACCAGCCAGCCCATCGGCGTGCGCTCAAGATCGGCGGGCAGGTACTCGACGACGCCCGGGAGCTCGCAGCGGGCGGGTTCCTCGTCGCGCCGCAGGTCGTCGGGGTCGCCTGCGCGCAGGTATACAGGCGCGTAGTAGTTCACGCCGAGGAAGTCGATGGGCTGCCGGATGGTCTCGAGGTCGCCGTCGGCAATCAGGTCGGGGGCGGGCAGCAGCGAGGGCCTGACGTGCTCGGGATACCGGCCGTGCAGGAGCGGCTCGAGGAAGAGCGCGTTCAGCTCTGCGTCGGTGGCCACCCGCGCGGCCTCGACCAGCTCCGGCTGGGTGTCCGCCGCGATCCGCACCGGATGCATGTCGAGCGTGATACCGACCGGGGTCGCCGGGCGCACGCTGCGCAGCGCCTGGGTGCCAAGACCGTGAGCAAGCAGCAGGTGATGGGTGGCCGCCGCGGCGGCCGCGGCATCGGTCAGGCCCGGCGCATGCACGCCGGTCCGGTAACCGTGATCGGCTGACACCTGCGGCTCGTTGAGCGTGATCCAGCGCGACACGCGGTCGCCCAGCTGCTCGGCCATGATGCACGCGTACTCGGCGAACCGCTCGGCCGTGCTTCGCACCGCCCAGCCGCCGCGGTCCTGAAGCTCCTGCGGCAAGTCCCAGTGGTACAGCGTGACCGCCGCGTCGATGCCGTTGCTGGCCAGCTCATCGAGCAGGGCGCGGTAGTAATCCAGGCCCTTCTGGTTGACCTGGCCCGAGCCGCCTGGCTGGACGCGCGGCCAGGAGATCGAGAAGCGGTAGGCCTGCAGCCCGAGCGACGCCATCAGCGCCACGTCCTCGGGGTAGCGGTGGTAAGAGTCGCAGGCCACGTCGCCTGTGTCGCCCCTGCTCACCTTGCCGGGCACGCGACTGAACGTATCCCAGATGGACACCCCTCGTCCGTCGGCGTTAGCCGCTCCTTCGATCTGGTAGGCGGCTGTCGCCGCACCCCAGGTGAAGCCCGGCGGAAAGGAAAGGGAGCCGTTGGCGCTGGATCCCGCTGCGGTCATTGACACTCCTTGTGTTACCAGAACGTTGCGTCCGTCTTAAATCTCAGGCCTTGACGCCCCCTAAGGCGAGTCCTAGTGTAAGCGCTTAGATCAGCCAATGTAAGCGCTTAGATCTACAGATCTAGGGGCTTTAGCCCCAGCCAGTAGGGGATCAGTGCATGGCTCTAGACACCGACAATCAGCGCCGTTCGGGCCTGGGATGAGCACGCCTGACGTGCGCGACCCAGACGCGTCCGGCGCGCCAGAGGCGACGGCGGTGCCGCCCGCGCGCGGCCCGTTGGACCTTCAGACGGCCGACCTCGGCCGGGTGACCTCCAGCACCGTCACGCTCTACGACGTGGCCCGGCTGGCGGGCGTGTCAACCGCAACGGTGTCGCGGGTCCTTCATGGCCAGGACCGGGTGCGAGACAGCACCAGGGCTAGGGTGCGCGAGGTCATCGATCAGCTTGGCTACGTCCCGGACAGCGCCGCGCAGAGCCTGTCGCGCCGGCAAAAGAGCGTCATCGGCCTGGTCTGCGTGGAACGTATGGCACCGCACCAGTACGACATCGAAAGCATGAGCCTGCTCTTCTACGACGAGATCCTGCGCGGTGTCGAAGCGCGCATCCGCGATCACAACTGGTCACTCCTGATTACGTACCTGCGCGAGGAGAACAACGTCGACCTCGCCCGGCTGCAGACGCTGTCCGGCAAGGTCGACGGGCTGCTGATCGGCGAGGGGATCGTCCCCTCGGCCGAGCTGGCGCGCCTGGCCGAGCGCCTGCCGGTCGTGGTCGTCGCCGGAGACCCCGACGAGCATGCCGCCGACGTGGTCACCGCAGACAACCGGTCGGGCTCGGCAGCACTGGTCACGCACCTGATTGAGGAGCACGGCAGGCGGCGGCTCTTCCACATCGACGGACCGCATAGCGCTCCGGACGCTAAGGAGCGCAGGATCGCACTCAACGAGGTCATCCAGTCCCATCCGGGCACCGTCCTGATCGGCTCGCATTGCGGCCGGTTCAGCGCGCAGAGCGGCGAGGAAGCTGGCGAGAAGCTGCTGGCCGACCCCAGCGAACTGCCGGACGCCATCGTGTGCGCGAACGACCAGATGGCCATTGGCGTGCTCCAGGCCCTCGCCCGCGGCGGAGTGGGCGTCCCTGACCAGCTCTCTGTCACCGGATTCGACGACATCTTTCCCGGCAGCCTGTTCGACCCGTCACTGACGACGATCCACCAGCCGATGCGGCTGCTCGGCGAACGAGCCTGCTCCCGGCTCCTGGACCGCATCGCCCGGCCCGACCTGCCGACCCGAGTCGAACTGCTACCCACCGAACTCGTGCTGCGAAAGAGCTGCGGCTGCCCGCCCGGCACTGCCGCGCGCACCCTCGCCACCGCGGCGCGCACAGGGGCCCCTGCTGCCCGCACGCTTGCCGAGCCAGCTTCCGCCAGCCATGCGGCTGCAGGTCCCAGTGCCAGGGGCCGCCGCCACGCCCGTCCGACCTCCGAGAGTTAGGAGCAGCGGGATGCCCTTCATCATCCGCCGGGTGGCCTTCTATGTGGTCGCCGCCTGGGTCGCGCTGACTGTCAACTTCTTTCTCCCGCGGGCAATGCCAGGCAACGCGGTCGAGTCGATCATGTCCAAGTTCCCCAACTTGCAGGCGTCGACGTACCACGCACTGGAGGCCATGCTTGGCGTCGGCCATCCGGGCTCGCTCTGGTCCCAGTACTTGAGCTACCTCAATGACGTCGTGCACCTCAACTTCGGCATTTCCGTGTCCAGTTACCCGGCGTCGGTGTCATCCCTGCTCATCCAGACGATCCCGTGGACGCTGATCCTCGTCGGTACCGCAACGGTGATCGCCTTCTTCCTCGGCACGTTCCTCGGCATCTTCGCCGGCTGGCGCAACGGCGGCTGGCTGGACCGGGCACTGCCGGGGCTGATGTTCGTGCAGGCCATCCCCTACTTCTTCCTGGCCCTCGTGCTCCTGTGGCTGCTGGCCGTGAAGGTCCTGCATATCTTCCCGATCGGCCAGGGCTACGCCGGCGGCACCGGCCTGGTCCCCGGCTGGACCTGGGCCTTCATCAGCAGCGCGATCTGGCACTCGGTGCTGCCGGCCTTCACCATCGTCATCACGTCGGTGGCGGGCTGGATGCTGCAGATGCGCAATGTCATGATCACCACGATCGGCGAGGACTACGTGCTCGCCGGGCAGGCGAAGGGGTTGTCAAACCGGCGCGTCATCTTCAACTACGCGGCCCGGAACGCGTTCCTGCCGCAGCTGCAGGGATTCGGCATGGCGCTCGGCTTCGTCGTCTCCGGCGCCATCGTCATGGAGATCGTCTTCTCCTACCCAGGCATCGGGCTGCTACTGCTGAGCGCCGTCACGTCGAACGACTACCCGCTGACGCAGGCGATCTTCCTCGTGATCACCTTTGCCGTCCTGCTGGCCAACCTGATCGTCGACCTCGTCATCGTGGCCGTCGATCCGCGGGTACGCACGAGAGAGGCAGCCTGATGACCGCCGCGCTTACGATCCTCGCCACTGATCCGACCGGGCTGGCAGCGCCGGCCCGCCAGCTTGGCCGCTGGCGCCGCCTGCCGCTGAAGGCCAAGGCAGGCGTGGTCCTGTTCGGGGTGTTCGTGCTGGCCGCCATCTTCGGGCCGATCCTCGAGCCGTACAACCCCAGCTATCAGAACCCGAATCAAGCCCTGTCGATTGCTCCGCCATCCGCCGCGCACCTGCTCGGCACCACCCAGGCGGGCGAGGACGTGCTATCGCAGGTGCTGACCGGCATCCGGCTGACGCTCGAACTCGGCCTGGCGGTCGGTCTCATTGCCACCTTCCTGTCAGTACTCGTCGGGGTGTCCGGGGCCTACCTGGGCGGCCTCTGGGACGATGGCCTGTCGCTGCTCAGCAACGTGTTCCTGGTGATCCCCGCGCTGCCGCTGCTCATCGTCTTGCTCGGCTACCTGCCGCGGACCGGGCAGACCGCGACGATCCTGGTGCTAGCGGGGCTCGGCTGGCCCTGGGGAGCGAGAGTGATCCGGGCCCAGACGCTCGCGATCCGCGGCCGTGACTTCGTCGCCGCCTCCCGCGAGACCGGCGAGAGCGGCTGGCGGATCATCGCGTTCGAGATCGTGCCGAACCAGGTCAGCCTCATCGCCGCCAACTTCGTCAACACAGTGCTGTACGCGATCGGCGCGTCAGTGGCCCTGGCGTTCATCGGCGTGACCAACACTGCGAACTGGAGCCTTGGCACTATCTTGTACTGGGCCCAGAGCCAGCAAGCGCTGTCACAGGGTGCCTGGTGGTGGTTCGTTCCGCCGGGCCTGATAGTTGCCCTGATGGGCCTCGCGCTGGTGCTGCTGAACTCCGGCATCGACGAGCTCGGCAATCCGCGGCTGCGGGACGCTAACCAGCGGGCCAAGGTGAACGGACGCCGGCTGCGGCCTTCCGATCCGACCCCGGTGCTGCACGCCACGCCAGCCCCGCGGCCAACCGCGGTGACCGCCTTCATGCGCTCGTTCTCCCGCAGCGCCTACCTGGCCGATCGCGCTGCTTCGCGCGACGGGGCGACGCGGGTCGGCGCACCTAAGCCAAGCAGGGGGCAGAGATGACGACCGACCTGGGCAGCCACGTTCCCGCCTTGGGAGAGTCAGGGGGCCGCGGGCGGTTCTCTGGCGAGCCTGTGCTGTCAATTCGCGATCTCTCTATCGCCTACCGCACGCTGGCCGGCGACGTGCGGGCGGTCGATCGCGTCAGCCTGGACCTGCACGCAGGCGAGGTCGTAGGCCTGGTGGGTGAGAGCGGCTCGGGCAAGTCCACCCTCGCCTACGGCGCCACCCGGCTGCTTCGGGCGCCCGCAGTGATCACCGGCGGCAGCGTGCGGTACCAGGGCGCGCGGATGGACAACCCGACCGACCTGCTGGAGCTCAGCGCAGACCAGCTGATGAGCTTGCGGTGGCGGGAGATCGCCATCGTTTTCCAGAGCGCGATGAACGCGCTCAACCCGGTGCTGAGCATCCGTGATCAGCTCACCGACGTGATCCGCGCGCACCTGCCGGTGTCCCGGCAGGAGGCGACGGACAAAGCCGCCGAGCTGCTCGACCTGGTCGCGATCCCGCGATCGCGGTTGCGCGCGTATCCGCACGAGCTCTCGGGCGGCATGCGCCAGCGGGTCATGATTGCGATGGCGCTAGCCACCGACCCCGAAGTCGTCATCATGGACGAGCCGACGACGGCTCTAGATGTCGTGGTCCAGCGCGAGATCCTCGGCCAGATCCTCGAGCTAAGGGAACGCCTCAACTTCGCGATCCTGTTCATCACCCACGACCTGTCGCTGCTGCTCGAGCTCGCCGATCGGATCGCCGTGATGTACGCGGGCCAGCTGATGGAGATTGGCACCGCGGCGGAGATCCACCACGAGCCGTCCCATCCCTACACCAAGCGCCTGCTGCGCTCGTTCCCGTCACTGCGCGGCCCGCGCCGGGATCTCACCGGCATTCCCGGCACTCCGCCGGACTTGCTAGACCCGCCGCCAGGCTGCCCGTTCCTGCCACGGTGCACCGAGGGCACCGATGCGTGCAAGGAGATCGAGGTCCTCCTCGCCAAGGTCCGCACGTCAGCGGATCCGAGCCACGTGACCGCCTGCCCGTTCGTGCTACCTGACGACCCCGCTGGCGGGGATGGCGACCGGCTGCCCGCGGGGGCCGGAAGCGTCAGCTCAGCCGTGAGCCCAGCCGTGACGCCGTTGCCAACTCCGGCCGGCACGACAGAGGTGACGTCATGACCAGCCAGGCACCCGACACCGAGCAGGCGGCCGTGGTCGAATCAGCGGCCGCGGCTCGCGGCACGCTGACACTGGACGCGCAAGGACTGGGCAAGGACTTCCGGCTCGGCCGCGGGCATGTCCTGCACGCCGTACGCGACGTCTCCCTCGGCCTGTACCGAAGTGCGGTCGTCGCGCTCGTGGGCGAGAGCGGCTCCGGCAAGTCGACCGTGGCCCGGATGCTGGCCGGGCAGGAGCACCCGACCACTGGCACAATCCGGCTCGACGAGCACCCAGTCGAGTTGTCGGGCCGCCGCGCGTTCCGCAGCTACAAGAGCGAGGTCCAGTACGTCTTCCAGGACCCGTTTGCCTCGCTTAACCCGGCGCACACTGTGCGCTATCACATCGAGCGGCCCCTGCGGCTGCATCAGGGCCGGATGTCCAGGGAGCAGCTCAGCGAGCAGGCCACCGCCCTCATGGAGCAGGTACGGCTCAGCCCGGCTGACAAGTACCTGGGGAAGTACCCGCACGAGCTGTCCGGCGGCCAGCGTCAGCGTGTCTCGTTCGCTCGGGCACTCGCCGCCAAGCCCCGGGTGCTGCTGGCGGACGAGCCGGTCTCGATGCTGGACGTCTCGATTCGGCTCGAGATGCTCGCCCTGCTTGATGACCTGCGGCAGCGCCTCCAGCTGGCCATGCTCTACATCACCCACGACATCGCCTCAGCGCGCTACTTCGCCGACGAGATCCTCGTCATGTACGCCGGACAGATCGTCGAGCAAGGTCCGGCCGAGGAAGTCACCCAGCAACCCGCGCACCCGTACACGCAACTGCTGGTCAGCTCCGCACCCGATCCGGACAACCTCGGCGGCGCGCTCCGCAAGGGCGCCAGGACAGACCATCAGACCGGGAACGGGGCCGTCAGCATCGCCACCGGCCCGGCACCTGAGGGCGCTTGCCCATTCAGCCCCCGGTGCCCGTTCGCGGTCGACAAATGCCGCGCGGAGGCACCGCCGCTGATCCAGATTTCCAGGTCGAGAGCCGCCGCGTGCTGGCGCCTCGACGTCGCAGCCCCTTCCCTCTACTCCGAGCCGAGAGGGGGTGGGGACCTTACGAGTTAACTCGCAACCCCCGAATTCAGGGGGGACATTACTACCTCGACAAAGAAAGGCTGAAATGAGCAGTACACACCTGACGCAGAGAGGGCTGGTGGCCATCGCGGCTGCCGGCCTGCTAGCGGCCGGACTCGGCGCGTGCTCGTCGAGCAAGGCGCCTTCGGGCAGTTCGACCAGCACGTTGAAGCCCCTGGTCATGGAGAGTTCTCCGGAGACCACGATCACCGACGACTTCAACCCGTTCGTGTCGACCGCCGCGCCGTTCGGCATGGGCGCAACCGGCCTGATCTACGAGCCGCTGCTCCAGTTCGACATCGCCGCGCCGCCGAAGTACACACCGTGGCTGGCCACGGCGTACACCTGGTCCAACGGTGGCAAGACCATCGCCTTCACGATCCGGCAGGGCGTGAAGTGGAACAACGGGACGGCAATGACGCCGGCCGATGTCGCTTTTACCTACAACCTCGTGATGAAGAACGCCGCGATCAACCTGGCCGGGCTGCCGATCACCGGCGCGACCGCTTCAGGCAACACGGTCACGGTCAACTTCAGCTCGGCGCAGTACCTCAACCTGCAAGAGGTTGCCGGCGTGCCGATCCTCCCGCAGTCGATCTGGGGCAGCGTCAGCAACCCGACTACCTTTACGGACGCCAAGCCCGTCGGCACTGGGCCGTATGTGCTCAAGACGTTCACCCCGCAGGGGTACACCCTGACGAAGAACACGTCGTACTGGCAAGCCTCGATGGTCAAGGTACCGAGCGTCTACTTCCCGGTCTACACCTCCAACACCAGTGCCCTGTCCGCGCTGTACTCGGGCGCCATCGACTGGACGGGTAACTTCATCCCCGGACTGCAGAAGCAGTTCGTCAACACTGCCCCCGCCTACCACCACTTCTGGGAGGCGCCGGGCAGCACCAACGCCCTGATGCCGAACCTCAACCAGTGGCCGACTAACCAGCTGGCTGTCCGGCAGGCGATCAGCCTGGCGGTCAACCGCAACCTGCTCGCCTCCGAGGGCGAGGCTGGTCTGGAGAACCCCGTCACGAACACCAGCGGCATTACCCTGCCGACGTTCGCTGCCTGGGCCGCTCCGGCTGCTTCGGACACCGTCTCAGCGACAGGGAGCGCGTCAGCCGCCGCAGCGGTGCTGACCCAGGCCGGTTACAAGAAGGACTCCAGCGGCTACTTCGCCCTGAACGGCAAGGAGGTCGTTGTCACCCTCATCGCACCGTCCGCCTACACCGACTACGCCGCGGTCGGCAGCATGGTCGCGCAGGAGCTCAAGGCCGCTGGCATCAACGCCAGCTTCCAGGGCATCAGCGTGGACTCCTGGAACGCCGACATGGCAACCGGTAACTTCTCGCTGGCCGAGCACTGGTCGAACAACGGCCTGACGCCATACAACCTGTATAACAACTGGCTGAACAGTGCGCTGAACAACGGCAAGGCCAACAGTGGCGACTACGAGGGCCTGAAGAACGCGACGATGGACGCCGCGCTCGCCAAGCTGGCCGGCGACTCGACCGTGGCGCAGCAGACCGCTGACCTCGCCCCAATCGAGAGCTACGTCGCCCAGAACCTGCCGGTCATCCCGGTCACGACGGC
>DATHQE010000212.1:0-2618 GCA_035483035.1 Streptosporangiaceae bacterium
CGGTCCTGGATCTCCTTGGGTCGCAACGGATTCTCCACTTCGATCTCGTACTGCGCGAGCCGGGAGAACTGACCCTTGGCCACCGTCCTCAGCCGCTCATCTATGGGCAACAGGAACCGACCGCTGCGTCCCGGCACCGCAAGGATGGCGTAACTGCCGTCCTCGCTGACCGCGACGAGGCGCAGTTCCTGCATCGGTGTCCTTCCTGCGGCTGCCCGGCCGCGCGGAGGCGGAGCCCGGACCTGCCCTAGCCGAGTCTGCCGGCATTACGGCTGACAGGCCAGCACCGCGCCCGGCATGTCCCTGACTATCCTGGCTCGGCCACAGATGCCGGTCCCGATCCGAGCTGGTGACCAGCGCTAACGGCAGGGTATTCGCGATGCGGCCCGATGGCGCGCCAACGGCGGATATTGGCCCCCGGCGAGCGGTTCGCCGCGCCGGCCGCGGCCGGCGCGCTGGCTATGCTGAGGCCCATGTCCCCGCAGACCGCTGCGGGCGCCGTCGAGCCGGATCCGGCCGGGCTGGCGCTCGCCGACGCCGTCTCCAGGCTGCGCCGCGCCATGCGGCGAGCCGCGCGCGCCTACGGGCCGGGCGGGGCGCTGCCCGGCGGACTGTCAGTGGCTCAGCTGGAGTTCCTGTCCTGCCTGGCGGAGAACCCAGCCGCCCGGCCAGGCCAGGTCGCCAGGCTGCTCCGGCTGGCGCCAAGCTCGGTCGCGACGCTCGTGAACGGGCTCGCCAGGGCTGCTCTCGTGGTCCGCACGGGCGGTGTCGCCGACCGGCGTACCGCCGTGCTCGACCTGACGACGGCCGGGCATGCGGTCGTCGCCGACTGGCAGCAAGTCAACTCCCGCATCCTGGCGGCCGCTCTTACGGCACTGCCGGCCGCGAGTAAGCGGACCCTGGTGTCGTCGCTGCCGGCCCTGCGCGAGCTGACCGGCGCGGTCGACGCGCTCGCCGATGATGTCCAGCCGGACGCGCAGGCGGCGCCAGCAGGACCGGCGTCCGCGACCGGATAATCCGGTCGCGGACGGGCGGCTGCGCGGGCACTGCCACGTGCGCCGCGGCACCGCGAGTTCAGCCGGCGGTGCGCTGCCCGACACCCGTCCAATGCGTCTGGTCCCGTAGGATTCGTGCTCATGAACGTCGATGCGATCTACGGGGCGATCGGCCGGTTTAGTGTTCGCTTTCGCTGGCTAGTGCTGCTGCTCTGGATCGCGGGGGCAGTTCTTGCGGCAACCCAGCTGCCGGCACTATCGAGCGTGACCCAGGGTAATAACCAGAAGTTCCTGCCGCCCAGTGCGCCGAGCTCGCAGGCCGCGACGCTCGCGGCGCCGTTCGGCACGTCGAACAGGCAGCCGATCCCGGTCGTCGCGGCGACCACCAGCGGATCGCTGACATCCGCCGATGTGGCGGCGCTCGACCGGCTGGCGTCGAAGCTCGGGACCGTGCCTGGTATCAGCAAGGTCGTCAACGCCGGCCGGTCGACGAACGGTCAGGCTGAGCAGCTCATCGCGCTCGCCAGCGTGGCCGGCAGCGGTAACCCTCAGTATGCCAAGAACCTGGTCGACGGCCTGCGCGCGCAGATTACCAGCGCCCACCTGCCGTCGAACCTGCACGCGCACGTGACCGGGGACCTCGCCGTCCAGGTCGACCAGCAAAAGGCCTCCGGCAACACAGGTAACAAGGTGCAGAGCCTGTCGGCGCTGTTTGTCGTCTTGCTGCTCGTGCTGATCTTCCGCTCCCTCAGTCTCGCGATCACCACGGTCCTCCCGCCGCTCCTATCGGTGTCCATCGCCGGCCCGCTGGTGGCCGAGGCCGCCAAGCACGGGCTCCAGGTCTCGCCGATCGCTCAGCTGCTGCTGATCGTGCTGGTCATCGGCGCCGGCACCGACTACGGACTATTCCTGGTGTTCCGGGTGCGGGAGGAACTACGGCTGCGCCCGCATGACACCGAGGGCGAGCCGTTCCCCGGCAAGAGGGGCTCATGGCGCAGCGCGGCGGCCGATGTCGTGCATCCTCGTCCGGCCGCGCGGGAAGCCATCGAGTACTCGGTCCTGAAGGTTGGCGAGTCGATCAGCGCCTCGGCGCTGACCGTGATCGCCGCGGTGCTGACCCTGTTGCTGGCGAGCTTCTCCTTCTATTCCGACCTCGCCTGGCCGTTCGCCATCGCGGTCGCGGTCATCCTGGTGGCCGGCCTGACCCTGCTCCCGGCGCTGCTGTCGATCCGGCTGTCGCTGCTCGCCGTCAAGCGCACCGCGTTCAAGGCCATCTTCGGCAAGCCCAAGCTGCTGCCCTGGAGCATCCAGGGCAAGGGCGGCAGCGGTATCTGGGGCCGGGTGGCCGGCCGCATCGTCCAGCACCCGACGGCGACGTTGATGGTCGGTGTCGTGTTCTTCGGCGGCCTGGCTTTCGCTGTCCTCGGCTACCAGGCGGCCGGCTTCGGCGGCAGCACGAACCCGCCGGCCGGATACGACTCCGCCAAGGGCCAGACGCTGCTGACTAAGCACTTCCCGCAGTCCACCGCGAACCCGACGACGGTGATCTTCAAGCTCAACCAGTCGGTGTGCACCGACGCGGCGCCGCTCAGCAAGATCACCTCGGAGCTGCAGTCGGCGAAG
>DATHQE010000213.1:0-2068 GCA_035483035.1 Streptosporangiaceae bacterium
CCGGCAGCACGGGGGCGCCGCCGGGGTGTCACGGTGAGTGACGGGAGTTTCGACGGGCGGTGATGGCATGCCGGTTCCGCGATGAGACGTAGCTCACTACTGGCGGGTAACAAATGAGACCCAGGTCACTACTAGCGGGTAACCCGATCACCACCACAGCGGGGCAAACCACCGCTAACACCGCACACTCGCCCGACGGCCAGCCGCGAGCCTCTCGGAGCTCCCGAACCCAAGACGATCGCGCCAGCCCAGGGCTGTCCTGAGGCGCGTATTCGTGTGCGCGGCAGCCGGACATTATATATCAAAGCACTGCATACCAGATCACATGAGACGGCGCCTAGCAGCAGCCGCGAACGGGTGCGAGGCATGCGGCCGACGCTGCCGGGACTTGCGCTAACGCCGACGAAAGCGCCGGACGACCGGGCGACGGCTCAGACGCGATCGGCCAGCGAAGCCGCCAAAGCGCTCGGCCGGACTCCGGCCTGGCTACAGCCGCGCATAATCCTCGATGTCTTGCTCGAACTGGGCGACCATGTCCTGGGTCAGCGTGCGCCTGGTCTGCTCGATGCCGTGCAGGATGTCGGCTGTGGTGGTCAGCTCTTCGCCGTGCTCGAACATGATCCGCTCGAACACCAGCTGAGCTGTTCGCCGGGCGGCGAACTCGATGTCGGCCGGGGTGAACAGCCGGGACCGCGCCACGACGGCCCCGAGGTCGATGTCGGCGTGCGGCATGCCTGCGAGGTACCGGTCCCAGATCGCCTGCCTCGCCTGGTCATCGGGCGGGCCGATCGGGATGAGATAGTCGAACCGGCCATGCCGCAAGAACGCGGTGTCCAGGTCGCGAACGGAGTTAGTCGCGCAGATGAGCAGTCGCTCGTCCCGCTCACGAAAGGGCGGGATGAGCTTCAGCATCTCGTTCGTGACGCCCAGGGCGGTCGACACTGTCCCCGGCTGCCGCCGCCCGGCGATCTCTTCCACTTCGTCGATGAAGACCACGACCTTGTCCAGCTCGGCGATCATCGCGAACGCCTCTCGTAGCGCCGACGCCAGGCCGGCCGGCGAGTCCGCCGCGAGCCTGGACGGGAACAGCTCCACGAACGGCCAGCCGAGCCGGGAGGCGACGCCCTTGGCGAACGTGGTCTTACCGGTGCCCGGCGGCCCGAACAAGATGACGGCCTGTGGCGGCACCAGCCCTAGCCGGCCAGATAGCTGAGAGTTCGCGAGCGGCAGGATGACCCGCCGCTCGATCAGCTCCTTTTCCCTGGCCATGCCGCCCAGCTGGCTCCAGGTCCCGGCGCGAATCATGCGGCCGCCCAGCTGCTCGAGGATGCCGGCGTCGGCCGGGCCGACTGGCTCGAGTTTCTCGTACAGCAACATGCCGCCACGGCTGGTGTACCCGCAGTGCTTCAGCGCGTCGGAGCCCATCTCGGCCTCGTCGCCCAGCAGGCAGCTGACCCGGTGCATCCCGGCCGCGACCAGCCGCCGTTCAAGCTCCGTGAGCATGGCGCTGCCGATGCCCTGGCGTCGCCAGCCCGGCGCCAGGCTGATACGCAATACCAGCGCCCGGTCGCCACTGAGGGTCGCGACCACGATCCCGACCACATCCGTCCCGACGACCGCCACGACAGCGGGCGATCCAGCCCGCACGGCCGAGATCAGGTCGGAGACGCCGAAGACCGGCGCGGCCGTGCCTGCGGCGGGGTCGTCCCAGAGCCGCACGGCCGCGTCCAGGTCGTCGTCGTGATAATCACGGATGCGCCACGGCGTCATCTGACAAAGTGTGCCAGCGCCCGCGCCGCCGACCGGGGACCGCCCTACGGGGCCGCCGTCGTGGCACCATCCCAGAACACCTCGACCGCAGGTTAGGCCAGGGCGGGCTCCACGTCCTCCATACCTGACGCGATCAGCTGCCGAAGCTCTGGCGTGTCCTCGTGACCGTGCTTCGACACGGCGTGCGCGACGGCCGCGTCGAGAACCTCGTCCTCAGTGCCGGCGATCGCAAGCGTGCAGTTAATGTCGCTGGGCACCTTGCGGCAGTCGACCATCTTTCGCGACATAACAGACCCCC
>DATHQE010000214.1:0-23020 GCA_035483035.1 Streptosporangiaceae bacterium
CCAGCACTGTGAGACCAGCAACGCCGACGGCGCCTGGTGATCGCTGCGCAGCTCATCTGAGCTCGGCGATCGCCAGGCGTTCGCCGTGCCGCCCCGCGGCGGGTGGCCGACTCGTCAGGTCCCGTACGTGCGCTCACCGTCGTCGTCCGACGCAGACAACCGGACGCCGAGCTGCATCGCGATCGTGGCGAGCAACTCGCGTGCCTGGCTGGTATCCAGGGCACGGACGCGTTCCAGCATTTCTTCGCCGTGCGAGCGTTGCTGCTGCCGGGCAAGCTCCCCGCCAGCATCCGCACGCCCGGCCGCGTGCAGCTCGGCGGGTGTGACACCCGCCACGGCAGCCATCATGGCCACGGTGGCGGCCGGGCCGCGCACCGGTGCGTAGATGCCGGGGCTGACGACCTGGTAGCCGCCAGCGATCTGCCGCCAGCGCCCTTCGCTGATGCCCGCGCGCCGCGCCGCCTCGCGGGCAGACAAGCCGGCGCGCTGCCGCGCCGCGGTGATCACGACGCCCCACGGGGGCGGCTCTGGCCGAACAGGCATGCTCGTACCTTCGCACAGACTTCGCACCATGTCCAGAGGCGAGCCGCCTCTACGTTTTGCATATGGCCAGGTAGATGGCCTTCTCAGGACAAATGGACGTTCGCAATAACTTCGCGCGAAGTCTTGATCCTTCGCAGCACGTCGCAGTAGCGTGAGCAGGCAGGCGGAGCTCAAGAACTCGTCTGCATGCCAGCCGCGGAGGGGGCAGCAGATGGGAGTGTCGCTCTCCCTGGAGGGGACGCGGCAGCCTCGGAGCCGCAAGCGCGGCGGCCAGCACACCCGCACCGCGGAGGAGCAGGCGTGCCTAGACGCGCTGGCCGCCTTCCTGCGATCCGATGCCATCGGCGCCGGCCGGTGCCTCAGCAGGGTGTCCAGGCTCAGCCTCGCCTCTCGCCTGCTGCCAGCGGCGCAGGCCCTCGCACGCGCCGCCGATCTCGCGCTCGCCAGCGATACGTCGCCGATTCGCCCGGCGGAGCCCGATTTCGTGCTGTCGCCGGCCTGCCTCCTCGGCCGTTGCGGCGGCGAAGCCGGCCCCGGCGCCTGCCAGTCGCCGGCCTGCCAGCACGACTGCCACGCCGACGCCGACACCGGGCCGTAGCCGCTTGCTGCCGGGCTGCGTAGGATCATGGCTCGGCACGGGAGGTGCATCGTGGGCGAGCTGGTGACGGTCGAGACCGACAGCGCAATTGCGACCATCAGGCTGAACCGGCCGCCGATGAACGCACTCAGCGCGGCGGTACAGGCCGAGCTGGCCGTGGCAGCCGCGCAGGTCGCCGGCGACCATGCGGTGCGCGCGGTCGTCCTGTATGGCGGCCAGAAGCTCTTCGCGGCGGGTGCCGACATCAAGGAGATGTCCGCGGCCAGCTACGCGCAGATGCTGCCGGACAGCGCCAGGCTGCAAGACGCCCTGACGGCGGTGGCACAGATCGGCAAGCCGGTCATCGCCGCCGTTACCGGCTATGCCCTCGGCGGCGGGCTTGAGCTGGCCCTGTGCGCTGACTTCCGGGTCCTCGGTGAGAGCGCCAAGGTGGGTCAGCCCGAAATCCTGCTCGGCCTGATCCCGGGCGCCGGCGGCACCCAGCGGCTGCCCCGGCTGATCGGGCCTGCCAGGGCCAAGGACCTCATCTTTAGCGGTCGCTTCGTCGAGGCGCCCGAGGCGCTGGCCATCGGCCTGGCGGACAAGGTGGTGCCCGATGACGAGGTCTACCCGGCCGCTTGCGCGCTGGCCGCCGCCTACGCAGCGGGTCCGGCGATCGCCCTGGCAGCTGCCAAGCAGGCCATCGACCGGGGCCTGGAGACAGACCTGGCGACTGGCCTGGAGCTCGAGCGGCTCAGCTTCGCTGGCCTGTTCGCGACCGAGGACGCCGACGCGGGCATGCGCAGCTTCCTGGAGAATGGACCTGGGAAGGCCAGCTTCAGCGGGCACTGATTTTCAGCGGCCAACCAAGCCGGCCGGAAGGGATGCGGCAGCGATGATGGAGCCGATGGACCCGGCGGACAGCCCGTCGCTCGACATGCTGACGGCGGCGCTACGGGCAGACAGCAGCGACATCGCGATCTATGCCCAGGTGCTCACCGAGTCGCTGGGCGACTCGCTTCCGCCCGACTGCGTCACCGTCGACCGCAGCCGGTCGGCATCGGACCGGATGAAAGGCCGGCCAGGTGAGGTGACAAAGATCACTGTCCGCCTCGGCGACCAGATCATGACCCTCGAGCGGCTGAAGGGCGGCGCTCCGGCCGCCCAGATCTGCCGCCAGGTGAGGGGGGTCGTGCTATCGCGGCAGCCAGTCCAGGTGGGCGAGTGGCTTGCTGAGCTGGCCAAGGCGCTGGTCAGGCACGGCCAGCAGAACGCTGCTACCGCCGACGCCTTGCGGCGGCTGGTCGCCGGCGGCTAGCCGCAGGAATGTCAGGCGGAATGCCGCTAGCAGCGAGCCTTAGGCTATATGCCTATGAGTGCCCACTCGGGGGAGGAGCGCCTCGGCCCTTACCGGCTGCGTGAGCAGCTCGGCGAGGGCGGTATGGGCGTGGTTTACCTCGCCGAGGATCCTGATGACCGGCAGGTCGCCGTCAAGGTTCTCCGCCAGGGGATACCCGCCGAGGCGACAGCGCGACGACGGCTCGCGCGCGAAGTCGACACCATGCGCCGGGTGCGTAGCCCGTTCGTCGCCGAAGTCGTCGATGCAGACGTCGAAGGCAGTCCGCCCTACATCGTGACCGAGTACGTGGCAGGCCAGACGCTCGAGGATGTGGTCGCGACCGACGGGCCGCTGACCGGCCAAGCCCTCGCCGCCCTCGCCCGGGGCCTGGCCGGCGCGCTCGCGGCGATTCACGCGGCGGGCGTTGTTCATCGTGACCTCAAGCCCGGCAACGTCATGCTGGTCGACGGGGACCCTGTGGTCATCGACTTCGGCATCGCGCAGGCGCCCGATTCGACCCGCCTGACGATGACGGGCATGTTCATGGGCACGCCGGGCTACCTTGCGCCGGAGGTGATCGAGGGCAAACCCAGCGGGCCCGCCGCCGATGTCCATTCGTGGGCAGCGACGTTGGCCTACGCCGCGACCGGCCGCCCGCCGTTTGGCACCGGCCAGTTCGAGGCGATCTTCTACCGCATCGTCCACGGCCAGCCTGAGCTTGACACCATGCCGGCGCCGCTCCTACCCATCGTGCTGGCCGCGCTCGCCAGGGACCCGAGCAAGCGGCCATCGGCCGAGGACCTGGCTGACCTGACGGCGGCCCTGGATCCGGGGGCCCTGGTACGCGCGCCGGCTGGCGCGGCCCTCCTGGCTAGCGAGGTGTCCGGCCAGGCCACCCGCACGGCCCTTGATCTGCCTGCGGCCCCGCTGCGCGGTCTGGCCGACGGCCAGCAGGCCGCGCTTGGCAGTGCGCCCGCGCTGCCGGTCCGCTACCCAGCAGCATCCGGGCCAGGGACCAAGCCGATCGCTGCCTTGCCCAGAGACAATTTCGCCGACTTGCTGCCGCCGGTTCGCTACGATCAGCCGCCCGCCGCCGGCCTGGCTGCGGTGCTGCCTGGCGTGCCCGGACAGCTAGCGCCGGCGCAGCCCTGGCCGGCTGCATCATGGCCATACGGGCAGCCTGCTCCCGCCGGACCCGGTCAGCCGGGCTCTGCGCTCACCGGAGCGCAGCCAGGCATCCACTCAGCCGGGGATGCGGGAGCGCAGCCGCTCCCGCCTAGGCTGCCGCTGGTGCTGGCCACCATGGCAGGTTTCGTCGCAGTCAGTGTCCTGCTGCCGATCGCGGGCGCGGCTGCGGCGCTGGCCGCACTCGTCCTGCTGCGCGCTGGCGACGTCACCACCCGCTGGCTCGGCCGGCGCCGCGGCCGCCTCGGCCGGCGCCGCAGCGACGCGATCTCGGCGACGCTGTTCTACCCGTGGGCTGTCTGCCGCTCGGTGGCGAGCTCGCTGCTGATCGCCCCGCTCGCACTGCTGTGCGCGGTGGCCGCTGCGGTCCTGTCGGTCCTCGTGATCGGGCCAGACCAGTTGTCGCGAGCAGGCGCCGACGCCGCTGGCGCTCTCATCGCCTGCTACTGCATCGGCCCTGGCTCGGCGGCCGCCCGGCGGCCGCTGAGCAGGTTCTACGGTCGCGTCACTCGCTCGGTTCCCGCCGCCGTCCTCGGCTCGATCGGCGCCGCCGCCGTTGCCTTCGCCGTCATCGCGGCGGCCGCGACACTGGCACCGGGCTTCTGGCCAGCCAGCCATCTCGGGAACCAGCTGCAATCCGGCCAGCTCCTCCATCCTGGCCTTGGGCACCTATCCGGGAACGTGGCCGGCCTCGGCAGGCGGCTGCTGAGCTGGCTCGGCCTCTAGCGCAGCTCGATGCAGGTAGCCGGTCGCCGCGGCGACGTCAGCTGGCAATCTGCGGAGCGAGCTGCGCGGCGTCTGCAGGCACCGCGGGGAGCGTTGGCATCGCCGCCTGGGTGCTGCTGTCCCTGACTGCGGCGACTGGCAGCGGGCGGACCAGCCCGCGTGCCACTATCTCGTTCGCGAGTCTGACTCGTCGGTTCGGGCCTTCGGCGATCTTCAGCTTCTGGTAGAGGCGCAGCAGGTGCTGCTTGACCGCCGCCTCGGTCACCACCAGGTCGGCCGCGATGTCTCGGGCCGTGGCCGGGGCGACGAACGCGTCGTCGCGCAGCGCCGGCTTGCACAATGCGGCGACGACGTCCACCTCTCGGCGCGTCAGCTCGGGTACGGCCGACCTGCGCGGGTCGGTCTCTGCTAGCGCATCCTCGCTCGCCAGCCCGCCGACCCGGCAGCGCTCCGTGCCGAAGGAGAGCACGTCGCCGTTCTCAAGCAGTCGCTGGGCCACGACCTTGCCATTGACCCGCGTGCCGTGCCGAGATAATCCAAGGTCGCTGACGTATGCATAGGGGCCGCGGCGAACGATCTCGGCGTGCAGCTTCGACACGCTGGGGTGGTCGAGATGGACATCAACCGACTTGCCGCGCCCGATCGTCGTCACGTCTGGCCGCAACCTGAAGATCGCGCCGGTGGTCTCGATCCGGATGTAGGGGGTCTCCATGACGGTCCTCCGGCATGTCGGGACGGCTAGCGACGTGTCACCGCAGCGATACCCCGGTTAGGCAAAGTCCATGCCGGCCATTCGTCAATAACGGGGGCATGGCAAGTCAGGAACCCCCAGGGCCCCGAAGTACACTGCCGAGCGGATAGTCGGCAAGGAGGGCACATGGCAGACGCGCCGTCGCGGGGCCTGGCTGATGTAGTGGCAGCTTCTACCGCGCTGAGCGACATCGACGGCCGCGCCGGGCTGCTGTTCTACCGTGGCTACGACATCAACGACCTGGTCGGCCAGGCCAGCTTCGAGGAAGTCGCGTTCTTGCTCCAGCGTGGCCGAGCTCCGGACCGCCCTGACCTGGACGGCTACCGGGCCGAACTCGCCGCTGGCCGCCAGGTAGGTGCTCTCGCGGCTGACGACCTGGCAGGCATCGCCCGCCGCCAGCCGCCCATGGCGGCGCTGCGGAGCCTGGTGTCGCTCGGTAGTGCCGACGACCCAGATGCGGCTTCCAACGACCCGGCGGCCAACCAGCGAAAGGCCGCGCGCCTGACCGCCCAGCAGCCGATGCTGATCGCCGCCTACCAGGCCGCGCGACTCGGACGCGCGCTCCCCGCCGCCGACCCAGCGCTCGGCGTCGCCGCAAATTTCCTGCTGCAGCTCACCGGCAGCCGGCCAGCCGAGCGTGCCGCTGAGATCTTCGACACATGCCTTGTGCTCCACGCCGATCACACCATGAACGCGTCGACGTTCGCCGCGCGAGTCTGCGCCGCCACCCTCGCCGACATGCACTCGGCCGTTGTCGCCGCCCTCGGCACGCTGTCGGGGCCTCTGCATGGCGGGGCAAACGAGCAGGTCATGCGTGGCCTGGAGGCGATCAGGCAGACCGCGGGCGATCCGCTGGAAGCCGTCAGCAGCCAGATCACCAAGCGACTGGCCGACGGGGAAAAGATTATGGGCTTCGGCCACCGCGTCTACAGGACCGAGGACCCGCGCGCCACGCATCTGCGGCTGATGTCGGCGGAGCTCGCCGCGGAGTCTGGTGATGATACGTATTACCGGATGTCACGGCGGATGGAAGAGGTCGTGCTGGCCGAGAAGGGCCTGTACCCGAACGTCGACTTCTTCGCCGCCACGGTGTACCACTACCTCGGCATTCCGACGGACCTGTTCACGCCGGTCTTCTCCGCTAGCCGGATGGCCGGGTGGACCGCGCACGTGCTCGAGCAGCACGCCGACAACCGGCTGATCAGGCCGGATAGCGAGTACATCGGAGATCGCGGCCTGAGCTGGGTGCCGCTCGATGCCCGGTGAAGCATTCGGCGAAGGCTTTGGCCCGCGAGGCCCGCGAGGCCAAGACGCAGCAGGCCAGCACGGGCGACACGGCCGGCAACGGGCGACGCATCGCCGCCCAGGCGCCGTACTGGCTCATCCTGGCCGGGGTGATCGCCGGGCTGGCGACGGTACGCGGCGGTGGGCAGGCCGTCCGGGGCGGTACGTTGGTAATAGCTGGCGCGCTGCTGGCGGGGTCGCTAGCCAGGCTCCTTCTGCCAGCGGGTAAGGCCGGGATGCTCGGGTCACGACGGCGACTTGTCGATGTCGCAGTACTCGGCGCTCTTGGCGTCGGCCTGCTGGTCGCAGGCTTGATTGTAGTAATCCCCAGCTCATGAGATTTCCGCTATGGCAACGGGGCCGGCGCGATGAAGGGAACGCGACTGCATGTCGAAGATAAAGGTGGTCAACCCCGTCGTTGAGCTCGACGGCGACGAGATGACGCGGATCATCTGGCAGTTCATCAAGGAGCAGCTGATCCTGCCGTATCTCGATGTTGATCTTGAGTACTATGACCTGTCGATCGAGAACCGCGATGCCACCGATGATCAGGTGACGGTCGACGCCGCCAACGCCATCAAGCGGCACGGCGTTGGCGTCAAGTGCGCCACTATCACGCCGGATGAAGACCGGGTTGCCGAGTTCGGCCTGAAGAAGATGTGGCGGTCGCCGAACGGCACCATCCGGAACATCCTCGGCGGCGTGGTGTTCCGGGAGCCGATCGTGGTGTCGAGTATCCCGCGGTTCGTACCGGGCTGGACTCACCCCATCGTGATCGGCCGGCACGCGCACGGCGATCAGTACCGAGCCACGGACTTCGTGGTGCCGGGTGCCGGGTCGCTGCGCATCTCCTTCCAGCCGGACGACGCAGCCACCGCGCCGATGGACTTCGAGGTTGCCAGGTTCGCCGGCGGCGGAGTCGCCATGGGCATGTACAACTTCGACGACTCCATCGCCGATTTCGCGCGCGCGACCATGCGGTATGCGCTGGACCGCCGCTTCCCGCTGTACTTGTCGACGAAGAACACGATCCTCAAGGCGTACGACGGACGGTTCAAGGACATCTTCGCTGAGGTCTTCGAAGCGGAGTTCAAGGCCGAATTCGAGGCGGCCGGCATCACCTACGAGCACCGGCTGATCGACGACATGGTGGCCCAGGTCATCAAGGGCGACGGCGGCATCGTCTGGGCATGCAAGAACTACGACGGCGACGTCGAGTCCGACATCGTCGCGCAGGGGTTCGGCTCGCTGGGCCTGATGACGAGCGTGCTGATGACACCGGACGGCAAGACCGTCGAGGCGGAGGCGGCGCACGGTACCGTGACGAGGCACTACCGGCAGCACCAGCAGGGCAAGCCGACCTCGACCAACCCGATCGCGTCGATCTTCGCGTGGACGCGGGGCCTGGCGCACCGCGGCAAGCTGGACGGGACGCCTGAGGTCACCCGGTTCGCCGACACGCTGGAGCGGGTGTGCGTGGAGACCGTCCTGAGCGGCAAGATGACCAAGGACCTGGCGCTTCTGGTCGGGGCGGGCACACCGTATCTGACCACCGAGGAGTTCCTGGCGGCGCTGGACGCAAATCTTCGCGCGGCCATGGCCGGGTCCTGACCTGCTTGCACGACCTAGCTCACATCGGGGCATCGCAGCTGCAGAAGGAGATCACGGGAATGGCCCGCACAGGGAAGGTAACGGTCGTCGGGGCCGGCTTCTACGGCTCGACGACAGCGCAGCGTCTGGCCGAGTACGACATTTTCGATGAGGTCGTGCTGACCGACATCGTCGAGGGCAAGCCAGAGGGACTGGCCCTCGACATGAACCAGTCGCGGCCGGTTGAAGGCTTTGAGACGAAGGTCACCGGGCAGACCACCGGACCGGCCGGCGAAGGCTACGAAGCCATCGCCGGATCGGACATCGTCGTCATCACGGCTGGCCTGCCCCGCAAGCCCGGCATGAGCCGGATGGACCTCATCGGCGTCAACGCCAAGATCGTCCGAAGCGTCACTGAGCAGGTTGTCAAGCACGCGCCCGACGCCGTCCTCGTTGTGGTGTCCAACCCACTGGATGAGATGACGGCGCTGGCCGCGAAGGTGTCAGGATTCCCCGCGCGCCGGGTGATCGGCCAGGCGGGCATGCTCGACACCGCGAGGTTCAGCTACTTCGTCGCCGAGCGCCTGGGCGTGCCAGTCGGCTCCGTCACCACCCTGACGCTCGGCTCGCACGGCGACACCATGGTGCCGGTCCCGTCGGCCTGCTTCGTCGACGGCAAGCCACTGGCGGAGCTGCTGCCGGCCAGCGACATCGACCAGCTGGTGGACCGGACGCGCAACGGCGGCGCCGAGATCGTGGCGCTGCTGAAGACCGGCTCCGCGTACTACGCGCCATCGGCGGCCGCAGCCCGGATGGCGCGAGCCGTGGCCGAGGACTCTGGCGCGGTCATGCCGGTCTGCGCCTGGGTGGACGGCCAGTACGGCATCTCCGGGGTCTACCTGGGCGTCGAGGCCGAGCTCGGCGCGCACGGGGTTAACCGTGTCGTCGAGCGGGACCTCACTGACGCCGAGCTCGCCGCGCTGCATGCGGCGGCCGACGCCGTCCGCGCCAAGCAAGCCGACGTCGCGAGTTTGTAGCGCCGGCGCTGCGGCTGGTGGCCTATCGATCTCGCGAAGCTGCTTCTGGTCGCAGCCTCGACGGGCGGCCTCGATCTTCCCGGCAACTCGCTGAGCTCGCCGGCACCGTCCCTCCGGTTCCGCCGCATGTCACCCGCCTGGGGTGATGTGCCAGGCGCCTAGTCGGCCCACGCTTGGCTGGACTAGCACTGGAGGATCGTCCGCGTGTCTGCGACCGACGGGACGTCCCTGTCGACGCCCGGCGGGGACACCCTTAACACTGGCGAGCGCGCCGAGCTGGAGCGGCTGCGCGCCGAGGTGACAGAGCTGCGTGCGCAGCCACCTACTGGGGGGCCGCCCACCGAGCAGGCGACGGCCCACAGGCGGCGGCGGATCAGCTGGCGTACCCCGGTCGCGACGCTGCTGATCCTGATCGCGAGCATGCTGGCGCCGCTCTCGCTACTGGGTGTCTGGACCGCTAACCAGGTATCTGACACCAGCCGCTACGTCGCGAACATGACCCCCCTGGTCCATGATCCGGCCATCCAGAACGCGCTCACCGACAAGATCACGGCCCAGATCACCGCCCGCCTCAACGTCAGCGGTTATGTCGACGCCGCGGCGAGCCAATTGTCGAGCAAGGGCCTGAGCCGGGCTGGGACCGCGCTGAGGAACTTCGCGCCGCAGATTGCCGGAGCGGTTGGCGCCTTCATTCACGCCCAAGTGCACAACTTCGTGACAAGCCCGGCGTTCGCCAGCCTGTGGGTCCGGCTCAACACCGCTACGCATGCCCAGGTGGTCAAAGTGCTGTCCGGCCAGGGGAGTAGCTCGGTCACGATTAAGAACGGACAGGTCACCCTCAGCCTTGGCCCGCTGATTGACACGGCGAAGCAGCGCCTCGCGGCCCGCGGCCTGACAATCGTCAACAAACTGCCGCCCATCAACCCGGCGTTCCCGCTGTTCTCGGCTAAATATCTGGTGAAGGGCCAGACAGCGTACCGGGCGCTCAACGACCTCAAGATTGTCCTGCCGGTCGTCGCCTTGCTGCTTTTCGCCATCGGCAGTTACGTCGCCAGGAACCGCCGGCGCGCCCTGATCGGTGCCGGACTCGGCCTCGCGGTCTCCATGTTCGTCCTGGCGGCGGGGCTGCTGGTCTTCCGCGGCATCTACCTGAACAGTGTGCCGAATTCCAAGCTGCCCGCAGATGCTGCGGCCGCGCTGTTCGATACGCTCGTCCGCTTCATCCGAGCTGGGTTGCGCACACTGCTGGTGGTCGGGCTCGTCGTCGCTACCGCGGCCTTCGTCACCGGGCCGTCGGTCACCGCTGCCCGGATCCGCGAGTTGGCCTCGTCTGCCCTGCGCTGGCTGCGCGAACGTGCTGAGCTAGCCGGCGTCCGGACTGGCCCGGTCGGACAGTGGACGTACGCTCATCGCAAGGCGCTGCGGATCGGCGCGACCACGATTGCGGTCACGGTCTTTGTGTTCTGGAGCAGGCCAACCGGCGCGGTGGCCATCGTGATCGCCGTGCTGCTGCTGGTCGTGCTCGGCCTCATCGAGCTGATCGGGAGGCCGCCGGCGAGCGCATCGGCCGCTGCGGACGTGCCGCACACAGGAGGCCGATCGATCAACGCGCCTTAGTCACGGCTGTCCGCGATCGCGGGCTCCGGGTAGCTCTGCGGGCGCCATTGGCTTGCCGGGCCTTGATCACCCGATCGGCGCCGTCGTGAGCGGGCGCTGCGTCGTGCTTGGCCATCGTCCACTTGAACTCGAGCTCGACCTCAACCTCGTCGCCCTCCACCTCGACCTCGAGTTCGGCGCGGACGTGATCGGGGATATGCAGGCTGACGGTGCCTGGGCCGAACGGGAATTCGCCGTGCTCGCCGGTGATGAAGGCCTTGGACAGCAGCAAGAGCCAGCTGGCTGCCTCGTCCCGGCTAACCGACTCTTTGCACTCCACCTTCACGTCGGACATGGTGAGTCCTTTCCTGCTGACTTTAGCGGCAGATAGCGGAAATGCCCGGCAATTCGGTGGCGCGGAGCGCCTCAGCCCACAGTTGCCTGACCTCTGGATCTGAGGTACCCGCTGTGCAAATGTGTAAAGACACCCGCGGCGCAGTGCTCGTCGGTCTAGGTCGCTCCCGGCCTCGGGAGGTCGGCCGACGGGCAAGGTCACGGTTGATGGGGGGAACCATGACGACCGAAGAGATCGACTATCTGCGCGTTTTCCGGACCCAGCCCAGCGCCTCGGCGCTCCTCACACCAAGCTTCGACGTCCTCGACGTCAACGAGAAGTTCGTGGAGATGATGGCACGCCGTCCGAGGGCGGAGCTGATCGGCCGGAACGCGTTCGACGCGTTCCCAGCGATGCCGCGCGAGCCGGGTACAGACCCACGTCCGGCCCTCACGTCGCTGCGTACCGTGCTGTCTTCCGGCCTGCAAGATGTCATGGAGCTCACACGGTACGACCTACCGGACACTGATGACCCGGCCGTGCTCGAGGAGCATTACTGGACCGCGATCAATTCTCCCGTGCTGCGCGATGACGGAAGCATCGCCATGCTCGAGTGCCAGGTGGAAGACGTGACTCATATCGTCACTCGCTCTCGAAGCTTGCAAGCGCAGCTCGGGTAGCGGCCCGGGCCAACGAGCAGCGCAGCGTCCCATCGTGGGCATCAGGGCGCGGATCAGTTAGGTTGCCCCAGGCGGCGCAGCGCTAGCTCGGCGTAGAGCGCGGTGCCGTCCGGGAGGACGTCGTCGTCGAAGACCGCCTCGGCCGAGTGGTTGAACGGGGCGCTGAACGGATCGGTGGCCGGCGGGCACGCGCCGAGCATCAGGAACGCGCCCGGTACCTGCTCAAGGACGTAGGAGAAGTCCTCCGAGCCCGTGAGCGGATCCGGCGCGGCCACGTACCGGCCGTCACCCAGCACGTCAGCTACGGTCTGCTCGGCGAAGGCCAGCTCGTCCGCGTCGTTCACGGTGACCGGGTAACCGTCGCGGAACTCGGCGGTGGCGGTCAGGCCGTGCGCGCTAGCAATGTCCCGTGCGACCCGCGGCGCTGCCGCCTGGACGGCGGCGCGCGCCTCCGGCGAGAACGACCGGATCGTGGCCACGAACTGCGCGTCGTCCGGGATCACGTTGTCGGCGGTGCCGGCGTGGAAGGTACCGACAGTGAGCACGATCGGGTCGAACACGTCGAACTGCCGCGTGACCATCGACTGCAGCGCCAGCACGATCTCGCACGCGGCTGGCACGGGGTCGGCCGCGCGGTGCGGCTGCGAGCCGTGTCCGCCCCGGCCATGGACGGTGACGTGCAAGGTGTCGGCAGCGGCCATCACCGTGCCCGCCCTGCTGGCGAGCAGGCCCAGTGGCAGCAGGCCCGAGGCGACGTGCAGCGCGTAGGCCGCAGCAGGCCGGTCGCCCGCCGCGTCGAGCACGCCTTCGGCCACCATGATGCGCGCGCCGCCGGGTCCTTCCTCGCCAGGCTGGAACATGAAGATCACGTTCCCAGCCAGCTCGGCCCGGCGGGCCGACAGCAGCCGGGCCGCGCCCGCCAGCATGGCCGTGTGCAGGTCGTGCCCGCACGCGTGCATGGCCCCGTCGATCGTTGAGGCGTAGGACACGCTGGCCCGCTCGGTCACTGGTAGTGCATCCATGTCGCCGCGCAGCAGCACGGTCTCGCCCGGCTGCCCGCCGCGCAGCACGGCCGTGACCGAGCTCAGGCCCTCGCCCAGCGTGATCTCCAGCGGCAGCCCGTCGAGCGCGTCGAGCACCTTGCGTTGCGTACGCGGCAGGTCCAGGCCGATCTCTGGCTCGGCGTGGATAGCACGGCGGAGCTTCGTCAGCTCGGCTGACATCGCGACAGCCTCGTCGTGTACACCCGTCACAGTCCCACCTTCGTCCTTCCGGATGCCCGCTGAATGCGGTTAAACAACGCGACATTTCTATACAGGGAAAAGCACCCTATATGGTGGCAGCTAACGTACGCCGCCCGAGCGGGCTAGGCGAGTACGGCTCGCCTGCGCGGGCAGACTGCTTAGACTATTGCAAACTACCGCGCGGGCGAGTTACGGCTCCTGCCGGGACGCGGGGACGGCATCGCTTCGCGCACGCCGAATTGACGAGGGTCGGGGATCCGGACGTGAATGGCGTCGGCTGGGATATTCTCCTCGTCCTTGCCGTGATCCTGATCGGCGGCTTCTTCGCCGCCGCCGAGATGGCGCTAGTGTCACTGCGCGAGGGCCAGATCCGGTCGCTAGCCAGGCACGGCAAGCGAGGCGAGCGATCTGCGCGGCTGGCACAGGACCCGAACAGGTTCCTGTCGTCGGTCCAGATCGGCGTCACGCTGGCGACGCTGTTGTCGGGTGCGTTCGGTGCGGCGCTGCTGTCAGACCGGCTCGGGAACGAGTTCGCCAAACTGATGCCGCGTGATGTCGCCGACCCGGTGGCGGTGATCGTCGTCACCCTGATCATCGCCTTCTTCACGCTTGTGTTTGGCGAGCTAGCGCCCAAGCGGCTCGCGTTGCAGCGCGCCGAGCGCGTCTCGCTGGTGGCCGGGCCCGTAGTCGACCGGCTGGCGATGATCGCCCGGCCGCTGGTCTGGCTGCTGTCCAGGTCCACGAACCTGGTCGTCCAGCTACTCGGCGGCGACCCCGCGGCGGGCCGCGGTGTCATGACCGACGAGGAGCTCCGCGACCTGGTCGCCGGCCACCAGGCGCTAAGCCCGGACGAGCGGCATATCGTCGGCGAGGTCTTCGACGCTGGCAAGCGGCAGATCCGCGAGGTCCTGGTACCGCGCACCGAAGTGGAGTTCCTGGCGGCGGCAATGCCGCTGTCCCAGGCGGCGGCGATTGCCGAGAATGCCCGGTATTCCCGGTTCCCGGTGTACCAGGAGTCCTACGACGACGTCATCGGCTTCGTGCATTCCCGTGACCTGCTCGACCGGCGACCCGACGCCGATACCCGCAAGGTCGGCGAGGTCTGCCGGCCAGTGAAATTCCTGCCGATCAGCAAGATGGTGCTGTCGGCGTTGTCGGAGATGCGCAAGGACCGGGCGCACCTTGCCATCGTGGTCGACGAGTACGGCGGTACTGCGGGCATCGTCACGCTCGAAGACCTGGTCGAGGAGCTGATCGGGGATATTCAGGACGAGTATGACGAGGAAGCCAGCCGCCCGCGCCAGCTCCACGGCGGGGAGCTTGAGGTCGACGGGCTGCTGAACCTGGACGAGTTCGCCGAGCAGACTGGCCTGGAGCTGCCAGAGGGGCCGTACGAGACCGTGGCCGGCTACCTGCTCGCCGCGCTTGGTCACCTGCCCGACAATGGTGAGTCCGCCGTAGTCTCCGGCCGCAAGCTCACCGTGACCCAGCTGGACGGACGGCGGATCGCCCGCGTCCTGGTCAGCCCCACGACGCCACCAGCGCAGGACGAGCCGGCTGCGGCGACGCCAGCTGGCTAGGCTGCGGCACCCCACTAGACTCGAGGCCATGGCGGATGGCGATCGCAGCAGCCCGGACCTGGAGTCTGGCCCGGTCCTGGTGGTGGACTTCGGCGCCCAGTACGCGCAGCTGATCGCCAGGCGCGTCCGGGAGTGCCAGGTTTACTCCCAGGTCGTGCCCAGCACGATGCCGACGCAGGAAATGCTGGCCAGGAACCCGTCCGCGATCATCTTGTCGGGCGGGCCGTCGTCGGTGTACGCTCCCGGGGCCCCGCCGGCCCCGGCCGGCCTGCTGACCGCCGGGATCCCCGTCCTCGGCATCTGCTATGGCTTCCAGCTGATGGTCCGCGACCTCGGCGGGCAGGTCCTGCATACGGGAACGGGCGAGTACGGGGCCACTGCCCTTCAGGCGGCCGATGCCGCCGGGGTGCTCCTGTCCGGCCTGCCCGGGCAGCAGCGTGTCTGGATGTCCCACGGAGACACCTGCGCGCAGGCACCGCCCGGCTTCGCTGTCACGGCCACCACCGCGAGCACGCCCGTCGCCGCTGCCGAGGCGCCCGACCGACAGCTGTACGGCATGCAGTTCCATCCGGAGGTTCTGCATACCGAGCACGGCATGGCGATTCTGCGGGGCTTCCTGGCGGCCGCAGGCTGCAAACCTACGTGGACGATGCGCGGCGTCATCGAGGAGCAGAGCGAGCGCGTCGCGGCGCAGGTCGGCTCGGGCCGCGCGATCTGCGGCCTGTCTGGCGGCGTGGACTCGGCGGTTGCGGCTGCACTGGTGCAGCGCGCCATCGGCGACCGGCTGACCTGCGTCTTCGTCGACCACGGGCTGCTGCGGGCTGGCGAGGCTGAGCAGGTGGAGAAGGACTTCGTCGCGGCTACTGGCGTGGCGCTGAAGGTCGTCGACGCGGCCGCCGTCTTCGTCGGCGCCCTGACCGGCGTCAGCGACCCGGAAGAGAAGCGCAAGATCATCGGGCGGGAGTTCATCCGGGCGTTCGAGCAGGCCGCGCGCGAGATAGCCGGGGCGGATCAGGCGGCCACGTTCCTGGTCCAGGGCACGTTGTATCCCGACGTAGTGGAGTCCGGCGGCGGCACCGGCACGGCCAATATCAAGTCACACCACAACGTCGGCGGACTTCCGGACGACCTGAAATTCGAGCTGGTCGAGCCGTTGCGCGACCTGTTCAAGGACGAGGTCCGCCAGGTCGGCACCGAGCTTGGCCTGCCGGCCGAGATTGTCTGGCGGCAGCCGTTCCCCGGCCCCGGCCTCGCGATCCGGATCGTCGGCGAGGTCACCGCCGAGCGGCTGCGCATCGTATCCGCCGCGGACGCCATCGCGCGGGCCGAGTTGTCGGCAGCTGGCCTGGACCGGGATATCTGGCAGTGCCCCGTGGTGCTGCTGGCGGACGTGCGATCTGTGGGCGTGCAGGGCGATGGTCGAAGCTACGGCTACCCGATCGTGTTGCGGCCGGTCACCAGCGAGGACGCCATGACGGCCGACTGGGCCCGGCTGCCCGAAGCGGTACTCGCACGGATCTCGACGCGGATAACCAACGAGGTGCCAGAGGTCAACCGGGTGGTCCTCGACATCACCAGTAAGCCACCGGGCACGATCGAGTGGGAGTAGGCCTCAGGCCCGCGTACCTGCCTCGTCACGCTGAAGAGCGGTCGCCTGCTGGTCGGCCGCGTCATCATCGGTGCTTCCCACGATCGGATAGCCGGCCAGCGTCCTGGTGCCGGCCCGGCGGTAGCGCCGGGCTAGCCAGATCCCGCCAGCAGCGGCAACCAGGCAGGACGCCCCGCCCACGGCCAGGCCGGACCGCGGGTCGGTCAGCGCGATGATCGCGCCGATCAAGGGCCCGCCGACCGGCGTGGTGCCCTGGAAAGCTACCTGCCACAGCGCGATCGCCCGACCGCGCATGCTGGGGTCTGAGGCCAGCTGAATCGTTGAGTTGCCGATCGCGATAAACGAGACGCTGGCCCAGCCCACGAACAGCAGCGCGGCGTAGGCCAGGCCAAGGACCGGGGCGTACGCGCAGGCGAGGATGGCAATCCCGAATCCGGCCGCGGCAATGATCATCGGGCGCACGCCGGTGCGGCCGCGGGCCGCGGTGAACAGGCCGCCGATCACGGCGCCGACGCCCATGGAGCCGGTCATGAAGCCGTAGACGACCGAATTGCCGTGGAAAGTCTGCTGGGCCAGGACCGGAAGCGATACCTGGAACTCGTACGCGAGCAGCCCGACCAGGCTCATCATGGCCAGCGGGATGGCGATGCTGGCCGTGCTGGCCGCGTAGCGGACGCCCTCGCGCAGCTGGCCACGGGCTCGCGGGGCTGGTGTACTGGGCCGAAGAGCCGCTTTGTTCATCACCAGCAGCGAGGTGACGACCGCGCCGAAGCTCGCTGCATTGGCCAGGAAACAGACGCCGACGCCGACCGTCGCGATCAGGACGCCGCCGATGGCGGGCCCGACCGCGCGGGCGGCGTTCACCGTCACCGAGTTCAGCGTGATGGCATTGCGAAGTTCGTCCTTGCCGACCATCTCGCGCACGAACGCCTGGCGGGCCGAGTTCTCGAAGGCGTTGTTGAGGCCGAGTATGACCGCCAGCAGGCCGATCTCCCAGAGCCTGACCACGCCGGCGATGGTAAGCAGGCCCAGTACGAGTGCCTGGACGCCCATGGCGACCTGGAGCACGATCATGAGCCGCCGCTTGTCGACTCGGTCCGCGACCACGCCGCCGTACGGGGCGAAGAGCAGGATCGGCAGCGTCTGGAGCGCGACCACGACACCGAGATCGGTGCTGGAGTGCGTGAGGACAAGGACGAGCCAGGACTGCGCGGTCATCTGCATCCAGGTACCGGCCAGCGAGATCGACTGGCCCGCGAAATACAGCCGGTAGTTCGGCACCTTCAGCGACGAGAAGGTTGTCCGGAGGAATCCGCCCCGTTTGTCGTTGCTCGCCCCTACTGCCCCCCTTCCAGCCTGCCGCCCCAATACTTGCTTGACAGCAAGTAAGTTTACAGGATGGCCGGAGCGTGCCGCCAGCTGCTACATCGTGAAGCGGAGATTCGTCGCGGCTCGGTGGCTGAGCTCGTCGTTGCCGGTCCAGGTCACTTTGCCTTGGTCGATCTGCTGCTGCGGGTCGATGCGGCCGCAGGCTAGCTGGATGAACGTCAGTGTGTCGGTCGTCAAAATGACGTCGGGGTTCTCGACGTGATCGACCTGTTTTGCGCGACCGTCGACTTTGACCGATAGGTCGCGGCTGATGGGGCCGGTCAGGTGGAAGACGATGCTCTTGCCGTCGGGCAGGCCGATCTTCTTGCCGACGATGTAGCCGAGCGAGCCCTCGACCTCGGCTAGGGCGATCTCGGCCCGGGGGCCCGCGTCGTCGGTCGGCCAGCCGAGCGACGTGGTGATGTCCCGCTCGTGGACCCAGAAGTCGAAGACGCGAATGTCCAGGAAGCGGCCGTAGGTCTTCGGGCCGACCGGGGTCCAGGACGGGCGGTCGAGATCCGCCTCCTTCAGCGCGGCAAGGTCAGCCCGGCGGTCGGCGAAGATCTCCCCCATCCGCTTTGCGAAGGATCGGTCGTCAAGACCCTCGACCTGCTGGTTATACGGCTCGAGCCGGTCGAAAGGCGGAAGGTCCTCGACACTGCCGGGCAGCCAGCCGGTCATGACCCGCTCCATCATGCCCAAGTGGGTCACGACATCGCGGGCGAGCCAGTCCGGGCACAGCGACTGCACGTGCCACTGCGCGCTGTCCATCCGATCGGACAGGGCCTCGATGGCGTCGTAGCACTGCTCGAGCGAGCTCCGGGTTCGGTCGAGGTTGGTCACGGCGTCTCCTTCTGGATCGTGATCCAGTCCCGCGCGTGCAAGTACGGGCGGAAGGTCTGCGCGATCGCGATCAGATCCTGCTGGCTCTTCGGCCGCTGCACCTCATACAAGTTCGGGAACTCCAGCCAGCCTGTCATGAGCCGCCAGAGCCGGACAGCGGCCGGGCCGGCCGGCGGCTCTATGAGCACCGGACCGAACAGGGCCTGGTCCTGTCGTCCGCGGTCGTCGGCGAACACCAGTGTCGGCACACCCCAGCCGCCAAGGCTGACGACCCGGTCGTGGTCGGACCGGACTTCGTCGCCCGTGCTCGGGTCGTCGATCGCCCGGCCGACGAGTGCCGGGTCGAGGTCGAGCTCGCCGAGCAGTTCTTCGGCAACCTCCCGCCGGTGCGGTTTGCGGCCGTCCACGTGCAGCGCCGTGCCGGCCGCGAGGTACCAGCGGTCGAGCAGCGCCGGATCGATGCGCCGGAGCAGCGCCCCGACCCGCATCATCGACCAGCCGTAGGACCAGTCGCGCTCCCACGGGTGCTTCTTGCCGTCAGCCCGGTTGATCTCCTCCAGGCTGAAGAACCGCCAGTGCACATCAAGGCCGAGCTGGTCACGTACGTCGCGGATCCAGATCGAGGCCTGGTAGGCCCACGGGCACATGATGTCGAAGTGGAAGTCGACGGCAGAGACGTCCGGTATTGCCGCTGCCGTCTCCGGCAGCTGGGCTTCAGGCATCGGGCGGTCCGGCCAGGAGCGCGGTCAGGGCCGCGATCAGCGCGGCCGCAGCGGACTCGGCCGACATGCCCTGGCTGTGCCGCAGCCGATCCCAGGAATGATGCGAGCACAGGACTTCCATCGCGGGCAGCACCGCGGTCCCGCGGGCAGCCAGTTCCGGCGCGAACAACTCGCGAAGCTGGCCGCGCAGAAACGATCTGTATCGGTCGAGCTCGGCGGCCAGGCTGGCATGCCGGTGGGCGTTGGCCCCAAGGGCGCGCGCGGCCGGGCCGGCCCGCTCCCAGAGTGCCGCGCGGGCGTGCACCATCCGCTCGATCTTGACGTGAGTCAGGTCCTGCGCCGCCGCGGCCGACGCCACCAGCTGCAGGACGTCCGTGAGCTCCTTGTCAGCCGCAGCCCGGTGCAAGTCCGCTACGTCGTCGAAATAGCGGAACAGCGATCGCTCGGAGAGGCCGGCCCGGGCCGCGATCTCGCTGCAGCTCGGGTTGTAATTGCCGATCCGGAAAAACGCAATGAGCGCGTCGATGACGGCCTCGCGGTTCAGCTCGCGGCGCAGTCGTCTGCCATCGAGGGCGGACGACTGCGCGGCCATCACCGCCACCGCTCGATCGTCGGCTCCAGCAGCAGCGGCTCGTATCCCGGCGGCGTCGGGTCGAGTGGAAGCGCGGTACCAGGCTCGATCGCGGTGTATCGCACGCCGGTCCACTGCCGGCCGTCACCGACCAGCGTCCCCTCAACCTCGAACTCGCAGACGGGTCCGTTCGCCACGCGCGCCGGCGCTTGCCCGCGCCACGTCTCCAGCAAGATCCGGCTCGTGCTCGAGGGTCCGGGCAGCGCGCGTGTCGGCAGGGTGCCCAAAACGACAGCCTGCTCCATCCCGACGGACTTGTTGTGGTGCCAGTCCCGGAAGTCCTGCCGCGCTGCCATCGCGACGAACGAGCGCCTGCTCGGGTAACCGACGACAGCCACGCGGTGCCAGTGGCCAGGACTGGCCACGACATCGGCCACGAAACACAGGGTCGCGCCGATCGCTGCGAGGACGCCAAGCGGGGCGTAGCGACCGTCTGGTTCCCGACTGTTAACTGCGGCCCCGGTGCGCTCATACTTCACATCGGCCAGGTACCTGGTCAGATTCAGCATGTAGATAGGCCCGTCCACCGCGGGCGATCTCAGTCGCTTGCCGTAGTCGCCGTCGATCAGTCCATATCGGGGCACCTGAGGACCATAGGATTCTGGCAGTAAGGCTGTCAATTGCCAGTCTCGTCAATTCAGGATCGTCACGTCACTGTCGACTGCTCGACAGGGATATCGGCGTACGACTTCGTCGCGGCTATGTCGCGCAGCCGATCCATTGCCGACCAGATCGCGGCGAAGCTCGTATAGAGCGGGACCGGGCCAAGCCGGAGGCAGTCCGGCGACCGGAAGTCGCCGATGACGCCCTCGCGGATGAGCGCCTGGCTGATCTGCCACGCCTCATCGTGCCGCAGCGTTACGTGCGCGCCCCGGCGGGCCGCCTCGCGCGGTGACGCGAGCGTGAAGCCCAGCGGGACGAGCCACTCGTCCGCCAGGGCAATCAGGTACGTCGTGAGCTCGATGCTCTTCGCGCGCAGCTGGCCGATGCCCGCCTCGCCGAGGAGCCGAGCGCCTTCCTCGACTGCGACAGAGCCGATGATGTTGGGCGTTCCGGTCATGAAGGCGTCGATGCCTGGCGCTGGGTCGTAGCGCGGGCCCATCGCGAACTGGTCGCGCTGGCTGAACCAGCCCCAGATCGGCTGGCGCAGCTGAGGCTGGAGAGACTCGCGCACGTAGAGGAACCCAGGCGCGCCCGGCCCCGCGTTCACGTACTTGTAGGTGCAGCCGACTGCCAGGTCGGCGCCGGTCGCGTCGAGCTCGACCGGGACGGCGCCGACCGAGTGGGACAAGTCCCAGAGCGCCAGCGCTCCAGATGCGTGGATCAGATCGGTCAGCCTGGCCATGTCCGCCAGCGCCCCGCTGCGGTAGGCGACATGCGAGAGGCACACCACTGCCGTGCGCTCGTCGAGAGCATCGACCAGGGCCTGCTCGCTGACTCCGGCGTGCATGTCGGTGTGGATCAGCCTGAGCTCGTGCTCGCGCTGCGCGGCGATGCCCTCGAGGACATAGCGGTCGGTCGGGAAGTTGTCGTCATCGGTGATGATGACGTCGCGGCCAGGCCTGGCACCGAGTGCGGCGCAGGCCAGCTTGTACAGGTTGACGGTGACGGAGTCGCACACCAGGACTTGTCCAGCGGCCGCCCCCACCAGGTGCTCGGCGAGCATGTCGCCGGCTTCGGTTGGCAGCCGAATCCACTTGTCCCACGACCTGACGAGGCCTACGCCCCAATCCTGATCCACCACCTCGGCGATCCGCGCCTGCGTGCGCACCGGCAGCGGGCCAAGCGAGTTCCCGTTCAGGTAGATCAGGTCCCGGTCCTGCTGGACGAATCGGTCACGGAAGGACGCGAGCTGATCGGCACTATCCAGAGCCTCGGCATATGACGGTTCTGCGGAGAAAGTCGTCACGACTCCACCCTAACTGAGTAGCTGTGCGCTGACCCGGTACCCGCCCTAGCCTCCCGGTAACACGGGCCCGCTGGTAACACTCAGTCGGCAGTGGGCTGGCCAGGATCTCGCCAGCGGTGGCCTGGTGGCCGGCCATGCCGATTACGCCCACCGTAAGATCTGGATATGGCCGATGCACAGCAGGTTGCCCGCGTCCTGGTGATCACCGCGCATCCGGATGACGTCGACTTCGGCGCCGCTGGCACGATCGCTCAGTGGACCGAGGCCGGCCTTGAGGTCAGCTACTGCATCGTCACGGACGGCGAGGCCGGCGGCAGTGACCGGTCAGTCTCCCGTGCCGACATGGCGGTGATCCGGCAAGCCGAGCAGACCGCGGCCGCCAAGCAGGTAGGAGTCCATGACCTGCACTTCCTCGGTTATCCCGACGGCAGTGTCGAGCCGTCTCTCGCCTTGCGCCGGGACCTCGCCAGGGTGATCAGGCTGCTACGGCCAGATCGTGTGGTGTGCCAGTCCGCGGAGCGCAATTATGCCCGGATGGGTGCGAGTCACCCAGACCACCGGGCGGCTGGCTCCGCGGCACTTGACGCGGTGTATCCGGACTCGCGTAACCCGTTCGCGTTCGCGGAGCTTCTCACCGAAGAGAAGCTCGAGCCGTGGACCGTTCGCGAGGTGTGGATCGCCGGCGGCCCGACGCCGACGAATTATGTGGACATCACCGATACATTCGCTCGCAAGATCGCCGCGCTGCGCTGTCACGTCAGCCAGATCAGCGACCCTGACGGGCTCGAGCAATTCCTTCGCGAATGGCTGAGCAGGGCGGCAGCGCAAGGCGGCCTGCCGGAGGGCCACCTCGCGGAGGCGTTCCAGGTACTCCAGACCGGCTGAACTCGGAGGGGCCCGAGCCGGTGGGGGACTGGTGCAGCGGGCCTTAGCCGATCTAGGTTGGCCTCTAGGTTCATCTGCGATGTCCCGGAGGTGTTAGCGCATGACGCAAATCACCGTCACGGTCGACGGCGCGAAGTACGTCGACCAAGTCGAACCTCGCCTGCTGCTCGTCCATTACCTCAGAGACGTCGTGGGGAAGACCGGTACGCCGGTCGGCTGCGACACCTCAAACTGCGGTGCGTGCACCGTGCTCATGGACGGGGTCTCGGTCAAGAGCTGCTCGGTTCTTGCCGTCCAGGCGGACGGGTCCGACGTGACAACTATTGAAGGCCTGGCCAACGGTGAGCTGCACCCAATGCAGCGGGCCTTCCATGAGGAGCATGCGCTGCAGTGCGGTTACTGCACTCCGGGCATGATCATGGCGGCAACCGACCTGCTCCGCGACAACCCTCATCCGACCAACGAGGAGATTCGGGACGGCCTGGAAGGCAATCTCTGCCGCTGCACGGGCTACGAGAACATCGTCCGCGCGGTCAGACGCGCGGCAGACGCGGGGGTGACCCAGTGACTGCGACAACCGAGGCGCC
>DATHQE010000215.1:0-9896 GCA_035483035.1 Streptosporangiaceae bacterium
GCGACGGCGCTGCGACTGCTCCTGGCCGGGGATGTGGCCGCCCTGCTCGTAGCGCAGCTCGATGCCAGCCCGGTTAGCAAGGCGCTCGACGGCCTCGGTGAACCCCAGGTTGTCGATCTTCTGGACGAACTTGATGACGTCGCCGCCCTCGGCGCAGGAGAAGCAGTACCAGAGCCCGCGGGCCGGGGTGACGTTGAAGGACGGCGTCTTCTCGTCGTGAAATGGGCACAAGCCTTTCAGCGACCCGCCGCCTGCATTTCGAAGCTGGAGGTAGTCCGCCACGACCTCCTCGATGGCGGAACGCTCGCGCACAAGCGCGACGTCCTCGTCGCGGATCCGGCCTGCCATCTCCGCCCTTCCGCCTGGTCGCCCGCCCTGCTGCTCGCCGAGTCTAGTCCCGGCACTCCCCATGCGCCGGCCGACGAGCGGAGCACACGCGGGGCGCTTCCCCCGGCACCGCCCGATTAGCCATGAAACGGTCCTTCCAGACATCGACTGGACCCGACTCGAGAGCTAGATCGCCGATGGCAGGCTGCTCCGCGCTAACAGCAACGGCTTCGTGCGCTGGGCGCCCCGCTGAGCGGGCGATCGCATTCCCGGCGAGTCCTGGTAGCGTCGCGGCGTGCAGCCGCTACTTGTGCTCTGGGATGTCGACTACACGCTCGCCGATACCGGTGGAGTCGGTAGGCGCCTGTACGAGATCGCACTCGAGGAGTTGTACGGGCTGGCCATGCCGCGGCTCATCCAGTCGATGGCCGGCCGGACCGACAGCGCGATCGCCGTGGAGGTACTGAGGGCCGTCGGCGTCGCCGATTCCGCCGCCGAGGTGCGCAAGTTTCAGGACGTCCTGGCCGTCCGGGCACCCGAACTCGAGGGCCTGGTACGCGACCGCGGTAAGGCACTGCCAGGCGCGGCCGAAGCGCTGGCCGTACTGGCCGGGCCCGGATATGCGGGCTACGTCGTGCAGTCGCTGCTTACCGGCAACGTCCCGGAGCTAGCCAGGGTCAAGCTTGGCGCGCTCGGCCTGACCGACCACCTGGACCTGAGCATAGGAGCCTACGGTGACGTCAGCGCGGTCCGGTCCGACCTGGTACCGGTCGCGCGACAGAACGCTGCCGACCGCTACGGCAGCGATTTCGCCGGACGGGCCACGGTACTGGTCGGCGATACGCCGAACGATGTCCGCGCCGCGACCGTGAACGGAGCCAGATCCGTTGCCGTGGCCACGGGGAGCTTTACCGGCGAGCAGCTTGCCGACGCCGGCGCTGACGTGGTGCTGGCCGACCTGACGGACACAGCCCAGGTGGTCAGCGCCATTCTCGACGGCGCATCCGGCGACTAGCGAGGCCAATTACTCCGCCACGGCGCGTCCGTCGTCAGGTGCCCGCGTCGGTCGACGGCGCGACAAGCATCTTGGCGAGATCTTCGTAACCTAGCTCAGGCCGGCTGGGCCACAGTTCCCAGTGCATCGCGCCGAGCTCGAGCGGATCCGCACTGTGGTCGTACCCCGGCATGCTGTCCTCGACTGGCGTAAGACGGAGCCGGTCGACGCCGATTCCGCATGCGTGCGCGATCACATACACGTCCGGGTAAGCCAGGCTGAACCCCGACTGCCAGCTAGCGAGGCTTGTGGTGCTCGCTGACTCGGCTCCCCAGCGCGAGATCGGCCAGTCGCGGTACCGATTGGCTTGCTGATTGGCATACCGGACCAGCGAGCCGATGAGACCGTCCGGCCGCGCTCCTGCCGTCCTGATCTGATGGAGCGCCAGGTTGATCTGGGTGTAGGTGGTCTCGAAGGCGATCTCGCGCACGGGATCGCCGCCGGTGGCGTCAACGTCGTCGTCAAAGCGCGCCCGCGGAAACGTGCAGATCAAGACCATGGCCGAATCGCTGGCGTGGCCAAGCCGGATTCCCCTGGCTAGTTCATCGCGGCGCCCGTAAACGGGCTCTAGCCAGCGCCGGGTTGGCCAGTCCGCGTCCAGTCCGAAGGGGGCGAAGTCGATGGCGGTCATTTCCATGCGTGACACCTTCTCACGCTCAGTAGCGGCGGCGCCCGCAACCGCGCGGATGTTTCGCGGCTTGTCGCAATCGGCTCGCCGCGGCCCAAAGTCAGGCGTCAGGTCCGCGCCACCACTAGCAGCGATCTGCGGCCATGACTCACCTCCGCCGCCGCGACTGGTGACCACTGCGTCTCGGTGACTTGCCACCCCGCGTCAGTCAGCATCGCTAGATGTTCAGCGACAGGAAGCACAGTGAGCCACGGCTCGGCGACCCCGGCCCGCCGTCCGGCATTGGCAGCCGCCGCGACCTCTACTGAGTCATGGCCGTCAGCGTGCGTGGCCAGGCTGACCGCGAGGACGCTGCCTGCCGCCGCGCGCCCAGCGAGGGCCGCTAGGAGCCGCTCGCAGGTTGACTGATCTAGGTAGATCAGCAGACCCTCGGCGACAAACAGGCTTGGCTCGGTCGCGACGTGGCCCGCCCGCTCAAGCACAGCACCCACGTCATCGGTGCGGAAGTCGACGGGCGCGAGACTCACGCCGGGCGATCCCGCGCCGAGGTCGCGGAGCAACCGGGCCTTGTCCGCCTGTGTCGCGGGATGATCGAGCTCGACGAACCGAACGCCTGGCGTGCGGAACCGCAACGGCCTGTCGTCATAGCCCGCGCCGCAGAGCACGATCTGCCGCAACCCCGCGGCGATGGCGCGTACGACGTGCGAGTCGACGAACCTCGTCCGCGCGGCGATGCTTGGCCTGAGCCACTCCGGCGGGCTGAACCCCATGCCAGCGCACAGCGCATCCTGCGCTCCGGGATCACCATCGGCACTGTGCGGACGATCCAGCCGAGCTCTCGTCAGCGCGACCGCCTGGCTAGTGACCGAGGGCCGATTCATACGCTATAACGTAATAACCAGAGGCTGGATGGTCAACTCAGCAGCCAGACAGACCCGCGACTGATAAGCGATGGCGTACTAATCATGAGCGATCAAGAGCTCGCGCTGGCGGCCGCCGCCCACGTCCGCCGCGGCGTTGCCAGCCTGGGCCGCCGACTGCGACATGGCCGGTCAGCGGCCAGCCTGACCACGCTTGAGCTCAGCGTGCTTGGCCACGTGCACCGTCGTGGCCCGGTGAGTCCAGGTGGCCTGGCCGGGCTCGAGCGCGTCCAGCCGCAATCGCTGACCAGGACGCTGACGAGCCTCGAAGCGGACGGACTGACACTGCGTCAGCCCGATCCGGCCGATGCCCGGCGCTCCCTGGTGGCGATCACGACAGCTGGCCTGACCGCGCTCCGTACCGAGATGGACCGGCGCGATACCTGGCTCGCGGTCGCCATGTCCGCGGAGCTGACCGACGCCGAGATTGGCTTGCTCCGCCTTGCCGGCGAGCTGATGGAGCGCCTCGCCGACGCGGAGTAGCGCGCCAAGTCATGATCACGTAAACAATCTTTCGCCGGCGATACGTTTCCCTTCGTGATCATGAGAAAGCCGTTGTTTTGTCGGTCCTGATCGCCATTCTGGCCGCTATGGATCCTGATCTGCCGCCTCAACTGCGAGCCATCGCCGAAACTCAGTGCGGCGTCTTGTCTTGCGCCCAGATCCTGGACGGGGGCCTGACCAGGGGAATCCTGATTTCGCGGTTGAGGCGGGCCAGCTGGCAGCGAATGCACCCGGGTGTGTACGCAACGTTCTCCGGTGAGCCGAACCGGCTAGCCACGCTATGGGCGGCGATCCTGTATGCCGGGCCCGGCGCCATGCTCAGCCACCAGACGGCTGCGGAGCTGTGGAAACTGGCCGAGGGACAGAGTTCGGCGATTCACGTGACGGTGCCCGGCAACCGGCGCGTCAGGCGGCGTGCTGGCCTGGCCATCCACATGTCGAGCAGGGCTACCTCCGCGGTTCATCCTGCCCGGACTCCGGCGCGGACGAGGCTGGAGGAGACCGTCATCGACCTCTGGGAGACTGCCCGCGATCTCGACAACGCGGTGGGATGGGTGACGACTGCGCTCGGGCGCCGGCTGACTACGCAGGAGAGACTGCGCGTGGCAATGGAAGCGCGCAGCCGAGTGCGGCGGCGCAAGCAGTTAGCCGAGTTGCTCACCCCCGACGGGGCAGGCATCCACTCGGTGCTCGAATACCGATACGTGCATAACGTAGAGCGCCCGCACGGCCTCGTCGGCGCACGCCGGCAGGCACGAGCGAGGCGCAACGGCCGGAACGTATACCGCGACCAGCTGTACGCGGATTACGGCCTCGCTGTCGAGCTTGACGGCCGGGCCGCCCATCCCGGTGACACTCGCTGGCAGGACATTCACCGCGACAACGCTGCCGCTGCAGCCGGGATCACGACGCTGCGGTACGGCTGGCTCGAGGTCACTACGACTCCGTGCCAGGTCGCGGCCGAGGTCGCCGAGGTGCTCCGGGCCAGGGGCTACACCACGGCGCGGCCATGCTCAGCCGCGTGTCCCGTCGGCCGCCACGCCGGCACGCAGGTCATCAGCGCACGCGGGCCGAGCAGGCAGGCCGCCACCTGCAGCGTGCCAGCGCGATCGAAGCGCCCGACCACGAGGCGCACTCCGCGCTCGGCGCCCGCGAGGGCTGGACGATCGACGACTCAGCTCGCCGCGGAGCGCAGGCGCTGATGCCAGGCGATCGCCGAGGTATCGGTCAGCGAGGCGACCTGATCGATGACGACCCGCAGCCGCGCAGCGTCGTCGGCAGCGGCCTCGAACTCCGGCCGGAACACCGAATCGAGCGTGCCCGGCGCCCCGGCGAGGATAGCCTCGGCGAGCTCGCCGATCAGCTCGCGCTCGCGCGCCTGCGCGGCGACGACGCCCGACCTGCTCATCACGTAGTGCGCGGTCACGCCCTTCAGCAGCGCGCACTCGAGCCGCTGCTGCTTGGGTACCACGAGGTCCGCCTCGTACCGGGCGAGCGGCAGGCGCGCGGCCGTCACGGTTGCCTGCTCAGCGGCACCGCAGAGCCGCCCGATCAGCTCGCTGGTCAGGTACTTGACCGCCGCCGACGAAGCCAGCGTGCCGTCGAAGTCCGGTGGCCAGCAGTCGAGCGCGAGCAGGCCAGTGAACACGTCGATCAGCTCCGCTAGTGTCGCCGACCCCGGCTTGCAGTACGACGTCAGAGTCAGGCTGGCGACTGCCTGCTGCTCGGCTGGGTCACGCAGCTTGTCCAGGGTTACCAGCCCGGCGTGCAGGCCGTCCTCGAGGTCGTGGACGGAATAGGCGACGTCGTCCGCCCAGTCCATCACCTGCGCTTCCAGGCAAGGCCGGCCGGCCGGAGCACCAGACCGGATCCACTCGAAGATCGCGGCGTCCTCGGCATACGCGCCGTACTTGCCGGGAGGCCGGCCGGCGTCGCTCTCGTCGGGCCCCGCCGAGTTTCGGGCCGAGGCGGGCGGGGCCACCCAGGGGTACTTCAGCGTCGCGTCGAGGGTCGCCCTGGTGAGGTTCAGTCCCGCGCCAGGTACTTTCGCCTCGAGCCGGGTGATGAGCCGAAGACTTTGGGCGTTCCCTTCAAAGCCGCCACAGTCTGCCGCTAGCTGTGCGAGCGCCGACTCGCCGTTGTGCCCGAACGGCGGATGGCCAAGGTCGTGCGCAAGGCACGCGGCATCGACGAGATCGGGGTCGCAGCCGAGCGCCCCGCCGAGCTCGCGGCCTATCTGCGCGCACTCCAGCGAGTGGGTCAGCCGCGTGCGCGGGAAATCACCCGATCCGACGGCGACGACCTGCGTCTTTGCCGCCAGGCGCCGCAGCGCGGCGCTGTGGAGCACCCGGGCGCGGTCCCGCACAAAGGGCCCGCGCCCGGCTCCGCCAGCGCCGTAGGCGCGCTTGGGTGGCTCCTGCGCCCACCGGGCCGTGGCCTGGCGGTCATACGCGGTCACCTGCTGTCGCTGCCCCCCGCGGTCTCCATGACGGCGGCGCGGCCAGCTTCCAGCCGGGCGACTGGCACCCGGAACGGCGAGCAGGACACGTAGTCAAGCCCGGCTGAGTGGAAGAAGTGCACCGAGTCAGGGTCGCCGCCGTGCTCGCCGCAGACGCCGATCTTCAGGTCCGGCCGGGTGGCCCGGCCTTCCTCGACGGCGATCTTCACCAGGCGCCCGATGCCCTCGGTGTCCAGCGTCTCGAACGGCGACACGCCGAACACGCCGAGATCGATGTACCGGCCGAAGAACGAGCCCTCGACGTCGTCACGGGAGAAGCCCCAGCCCATCTGGGTCAGGTCGTTGGTGCCGAAGGAGAAGAACTCCGCTGCCTGGGCGATCTGGCCGGCCGTCAGCGCGGCCCGCGGCACCTCGATCATCGTGCCGATCAGCGTGTGCACCGCGGTGCCCGTCTCGGCCGCGACCTCGGCCAGCACCTTTTCGGTCTCCTCGCGCGCGGCTTCCAGCTCCTGGACGGCGCCGACCAGCGGGATCATGATCTCGGGCCGCGGATCCCCGCTGGCCTTGACGCGGTCCGCCGCGGCGTGCGCGATCGCCCGGACCTGCATCTGGTAGAGGCCAGGGATGACCAGGCCGAGGCGAACGCCGCGCAGGCCGAGCATCGGGTTCTGCTCGTGCAGCCGACGCACCGCCTCCAGCAGCTTGAGATCCTGCCCAGAAGCGTTGTCGCCCGCCAGCGCGATCTTGACCGTCAGCTCGGTCAGGTCGGGCAGGAACTCGTGCAGCGGCGGGTCGAGCAGCCGGATGGTCGTCGGCAGCCCGTCCATGGCCTCGAAGATCTCCACGAAGTCTCCGCGCTGGAGCGGCTCAAGGGCGTCCAGCGCAGCCTGCCGGGTCGCGTCGTCGTCGGCCAGGATCAGCCGCTCGACCAGCTGCCGGCGTTCGCCGAGGAACATGTGCTCGGTGCGGCACAGCCCGATGCCCTGCGCGCCAAAGCGGACGGCGCGCTCCGAGTCCTCGCCGTTGTCGGAGTTGGCCCGGACGCCCAGCCGGCGGCGCTCGTCAGCGTGCGTCATCAGCCGGTGCACGGCCGCCACCAGCTCGTCGCTGGCCGGGTCAAGCGACCCCTCGAAATACTCCACCACCGGCGACGGGACCACCGCGACCTCGCCGAGGTACACCTGGCCAGAGGTGCCGTCGATCGAGATGACGTCACCCTCGGTCACGGTGATTCCGTTGGCGGACGTGAACTTCCTCCCGCGAACGTCCACCTCGAGCTCGTCAGCGCCGCAGACGCAGGTCTTGCCCATGCCGCGGGCGACCACGGCAGCGTGGCTGGTCTTACCGCCGCGGCTGGTCAGGATGCCCTGCGCGGCGATCATGCCGTGCAGGTCGTCGGGGTTCGTCTCCCGCCGGACCAGGATGACGTGCTCGCCGCGGGCGGCCCACTCGACTGCGGTGGCCGAGTCGAAGACGGCCTTGCCGACGGCCGCGCCGGGTGACGCGCTGACCGCCTTGGTGATCTTCTTGACGTCCGAGCCCGCCTCGAATCGCGGGAACATCAGCTGGGCAAGCTGGCTGCCGGTAACCCGGGTCAGCGCCTCGTCCATGTCGATCAGGCCCTGGTCGACGAGCTGCGTCGCGATCCGGAACGCGGCCGCCGCAGTGCGCTTCCCGACCCTGGTCTGGAGCATCCACAGCTTGCCGCGCTCAATGGTGAACTCGATGTCGCACAGGTCCTTGTAGTGGTTCTCCAGCGTGGACATGATGCCCATGAGCTCGGCGTAAGACTTGGCATCGATCCGCTCCAGGTCCTGCAGGGGAACGGTGTTGCGGATGCCCGCTACCACGTCCTCGCCCTGGGCGTTCTGGAGGTAGTCGCCATACACCCCCTGCTGGCCGCTGCCGGGGTCGCGGGTAAAGGCGACGCCGGTGCCCGAGTCCATGCCGAGGTTGCCGAAGACCATGGCCACGATGTTGACCGCGGTGCCGAGGTCGGCCGGGATGCGCTCCTGGCGCCGGTACAAGATAGCGCGGTCGGCGTTCCAGGAGTTGAAGACTGCCTGGACGGCCAGGTCCATCTGCTCGCGCGGGTCCTGCGGGAAGTCCCGGCCGGTCTTGTCCTTGACGATGGCCTTGAAGCTCTCGACCAGGCTCTGCAGGTCCTCGGCGTCCAGATCTAGGTCGTTCTTGGTGCCTTTAGCCTGCTTCGCGGCGTCGATGGACTGCTCGAACTCGTGTCCCTCGATGTCCAGCACCGTCTTGCCGAACATCTGGATCAGCCGCCGGTAGGAGTCCCAGGCGAACCGCTCGCTCCCCGCCTGCTTCGCCAGGCCGTGCACGGACTCGTCCGACAGGCCGATGTTCAGGACCGTCTCCATCATGCCCGGCATGGAGAACTTCGCGCCTGACCTGACGCTGACCAGCAGCGGGTCGGCGTGATCGCCAAGCTTGCGGCCCATCTTCTGCTCGAGCTCGGTGAGGTGCACGGTGACCTCGGCCGCGAGGCTGTCCGGCACCGTCCCCCGCTCCAGGTAGTAGCGGCAGGCGTCGGTGGTGATGATGAAGCCAGGGGGAACGGGGAGGCCCAGATTGGTCATCTCCGCCAGGTTGGCGCCCTTGCCGCCCAGCAGGTCCTTCAGGTCCTTGTTGCCCTCGGTGAAGTCGTAGACGAGCTTCGGCACTGCGATGCACTCCTCGAGACTGCCGCTCGCCCGGCGTGGTGGCCCCGGCGTTGTGCGGCTAGATGTTCCTGTGGCCTCGCGGCCCTCGATTCCGAGCCTATCGACCCGCGCCTAATGCTGGCGCGGAGGTCTCCGGACGCGAGGTGAACATCTTCTGCCCCGCCGGGCCACAATGGCAGTTATGGCGGAACGCGAGATCATTGGCCTCCTCAACCCCGGCGAAATGGGCGCGGCCGTCGGCCAGTGCCTGACCAGCCGCGGACTTACCGTGCTGTGGGCCTCCCACGGCCGGAGCGAGGAAACCGCCGCGCGAGCTAAGGCGGCCGGACTGACCGACGCGGGATCCGTTCGGCAGCTAACGGCCGACGCAGACGTCATCTTGTCGGTCTGCCCGCCGCATGCGGCCCTGGATGTCGCCTGGGCGGTGCACGGCTTCACCGGCCTGTACGTGGACGCCAATGCCGTCTCGCCCGGCACCGCGCGCGAGGTCGCTCAGCTGATCACCAGCAACGGCGGCCAGTACGTCGACGGCGGCATCATCGGTCCCCCGCCCGTCGCCCCCGGCACCACCCGCCTGTATCTCTCCGGTGAACAGGCAGACAAGATCAAAAACCTCTTTACCGGAACGGGGCTCGATCCCCTGATCGCCGCCGGACCCGCAACGGCCGCTTCGGCTGTCAAGATGGCCTACGCCGCCTGGACAAAGGGGACCGCGGCCTTGCTTCTCGCGGCAAGGGCCTTGGCCGCGTCCGAAGGCGTCGAGGAGGTGCTCCTCGCCGAGTGGGCGCTATCCCAGCCGCAGCTTGCCGACCAGTCCAGCCGCGCCGCGCTTTCGGCTGTCACGAAGGGCTGGCGCTGGGTCGGCGAGATGGAGGAGATCGCGCAGTCCATGGGTGCGGACGGACTGCCCGACGGGTTCCACCAGGCGGCCGCCGAGATCTACCGCCGCTGCCCCCGCCTGCCTGGTTCCGACGCCGACGACGACGTGCTCAGCAGGGTCATCGCCGCGATCTCTGGCTGACGGCGCAAATGGCGAGTCTTGCCTAGATATCAACGGAAATTTTCACTACGCTCCCGATCAAGCCGGTCGGCTTGATTCGGGGGCTTCTATGACCACCGCGCAGATCCTGGGCATGACTGATATGTCCTGGCGGGCCCGGTGGGAACGCAGGCGGCGGGTCATCGTTCCAGTGATCGCCGCGCTCATCGCGATCGGCGTCCCGATCGGTGCGTTCTTGACGTTTGGCCCGATCGGCCTCGGCAACGGCCCGCTCTCAGTACTCAATGGGGGCGGGGTTACGTTCATGACTGACGCCGGCCC
>DATHQE010000216.1:0-3123 GCA_035483035.1 Streptosporangiaceae bacterium
GCAAGCCATGCGCAGCGGGGCGCTGCTGTACCTGGAGGAGTTCAACCGGGTACCAGAGGAGACGCTCAACGTCCTCATCACCGTGCTGACCGAGGGCGAGATCGCGGTGCCGCGGCTCGGGCTCGTCTCGGCAGATCCGCAGTTCCGGCTGATCGCGGCCATGAATCCGTTCGACGCCATCGGCACCGCCAGGGTCAGCCAGGCGATCGCCGACCGCATCTGCCGGGTCGTACTCGGCTACCAGGACGCCGCGGCCGAGCGGGACATCACCAGTGCGGTGACGGGCCGAGGCGGGCACGTGGTCGAGTTCGCCGTGTCGTTCGCGCGGGCGACCCGCGCACACCGCGATGTGCGGATGGGCTCGTCGGTGCGCGGGGCTATCGACCTGGTGCTGCTCCTGGACGGACTGACCCGGCTGCGGGACGAGACCGCGATGACACGGGAGACCGCACGGGACGCCGCGCACGCTGCACTGTCGGGACGGATCCGGATCGCCGACGGCTCCGACCGCAGCCCGGAGTCCGTCCTGGACGAACTGCTCGCCGACCTGTGGCCGGCCGACGCGCCAGCCCCGTCACCGCCCGAGGCCGACTCCCCCGATCCGGCGGCGCGGGACGGCCAGGGAAAAGCTGACGGCCCGCCTGCCCAGGTGGGCCGTTCCGACGGTGGCTCGGGCTCGAGCCTGCGCCGCGATCGACAGCAAGGACCGGCGCGGCGGACCGTCAGCCGGGCCGAGCTGGCCAGCAGGCACGCAGGTTTCGCCGACGTCTCGCCCGAGGTCGGCGAGCTCGACGCCGACGCGGTGGCCGGGCTGCTGGCAGCCGATCCCGATGCCGCCGCGGCGCTGCTGGCCGACCTGAGCCAGGCCAGCGATCCCTCGCTGCGTGCCGTCGCACGCCGCCTGGCAGCCCGGATCTTCATCCAGCTGGGTGCGGCCGGCCATCAGTCGGCCCGCGGGCCGAAACGCATCCGCTCGGTGCGGCGCGGCGACGGCGACGTTGACCTGGACCGGACCATCGACCGGCTGGCCGGCGCATGGCCGCCGCCGGCCGAGGACGTCGTCACACGATCGTGGCAGGCGCACCGTAGGTCGGTCTGCCTGCTGGTGGACTCCAGCGGCTCAATGTCCGGGCTGGCGCTCGCGATGGCGGCGGTCGCGACGGCCAGCGTGTTGCTGGCCGCCGACGCGCGGCTCGACACCGGCGCGCTCGCGTTCTCCGGCTCGGCTATCGTGCTGCAGCCGCCCGGCCGGCGCCAGCAGCCAGAGCAAACCATCGGCAGGCTGCTTGGCCTGCGCGGACACGGCATGACTGACCTGGCCGCCGGGCTGCGAGCCGCGGCTGGTCAGCTGGCCGGCCTGGCGTCGAGCGAGCGGTGCGTGGTCTTGCTCTCGGACTGCCTGAGCACGACCGGAGGTGATCCGGCGACCGCGCTGGCCGGCATTGACCGGCTCGACGTGCTGTGCCCGCTGCCACTCGGGCGCGAGCCAGACCCGGAGTCGCTGCCCGCCGCCGAGCGACTGGCCCGGCTCGGCGGCGGCATCAGCCAGCCGGTGCGTACGCTAACTGATATCCCCCCGGCGCTGACGAAGCTCCTGTCCGGCCGCTAGCTGGCCGCGATCCGTTCGCTGGCCGCGAGTACCTCGGTGCACGGGACCTCGGTGCGGAGTGGTGCGACGGTCAGTCGCCGGCACCGCTGCGTTCGGTGCGCTGCTTGACCGTGAATCGAGCTGTTTCGATGGCCGGCCGCGCCAGCCCAGCTAGGGCCAGGAGCGGCTGGACAGGACGAGGCGGTAGCCGTCGGGATCGGCGATCGTCACGCCCCACTCGTCCCAGTACTCGTTGCGGGCCGCGACCCGCGTGCCGCCCGCGTCGATCAGGCGAGTGACGATGTCGTCGTCGGCAGGTCCGTCGAGGTACAGCACGAGCAGGTCTTCCTCGGTCGGCGCGGGCGGCGTCTCGGCGCCCGGATCGCCGACGAGCTCGAGGTGCCACGTCGCGCCAGGCCAGCCGAGCATCAGCAGGGCATGCCCGCCCTCGGCGGACTCGTCGAGGCGGAGCAGCACATCGAGGCCGAGGCCGTCAACCCAGAAGCGCTCAGCGGCGGACAGGTCGCGACTCGGCCGGGCGAGACGCAGCTGGCTTGCCGGCCCGGGTTGCACGGCTAGCCCCGCGCCACGCCGTCGAGGTGCGCGGTGTCGTTGAAGCCGCGGACGTACCAGCGATCGCTGGTGAGGACGAGCCGGGAGATGGACGTGTTCTCCGCCCCGAGGAAGGCGAACGGCCGTGACCCGCTCGCGGCGGCTAGCGCCTCGCCGATCACGCCGCCGTGCGTAAAGGCGGCGACCCGCTGTCCGGGATGAGCCGCGGCGATGCGCTCGATCGCGGCCCGCACCCTGCGGGTGAGCGCGGCGCTGGACTCTGCGCCGGGAATGACATCCCAGCGTTCCTCGGCAGTCATCCGCAGGCTCACGGGGTGGCCGTCGGCGACGTTCTTGCGGAAAATGCCGCCCTCCCACTCGCCGAGGTACACCTCGCGCAGATCAGGCTCCACTTGCGGCTCGAGCCCAAGGCGCGCGGCCAGCGGCGCCGCGGTCTGTGCGGTGCGCCGCAGGTTGGTCACGTAGATCGCGTCAAGGCCGGCCGCCGCGAGACGGGCGCTCACCTGACGCGACTGCTCGTAGCCATCGGCTGACAGCGGCGGGTCGCCGTGTCCGTCGACGAGCGCGAACGGAGTTCCGTCGACGTACGGCTGGGATGCGCCGTGCCGCACGAGCAGCAGGTCAGTCGCGCCAGGCGGCACCTCGTACCGCCGCTGCGCGAACGCGGTCGGCTCAGCCTCGGCCAGAGTGTCCGTCACAGGAAGAAAGGTACAGATCACCGTGTCCCGGTCGGCACGGCAGGTCCCTCAGTCGCCGCGCGACTGCGGCAGCCTGACCGTTCCCTTGCGCCCGCCAGCCGCCGACGGCGGCGGCACGACCGGGCCGATGTCGCCGTTGGGAGCCTCGTCGAGGTCGACAATCACCGGGGCATGGTCACTCGGGCCGGTGCCCTTGCGTGCCTGCCGGTCCACCCAGGCGGCCTTGACCCGGCCGGCGACGCTGTCGGTGGCGAGGACGAGGTC
>DATHQE010000217.1:0-11371 GCA_035483035.1 Streptosporangiaceae bacterium
AATACCACCGCCTGCGCCGCGAGCAGCCAGACGTTGCCGGTGATCAGGACGACGGCGAAAACGACCATCGTGATCAGGGCACCGAACCGCGGCCCGCGCGGGTCAATCTCCATCTGCCACTCCCCTTCGATGCTTTCCAGACCGGAATACGCCCTGAGCCGTGCTGGTAGTTCGGTCGAGGTTGTCCCGTACCTGCCCGCTTGTGCACGAATTTAAGGACCGGAACGGGGCCGCGAGCGTGCGCGGCGATCCGCATGTTCGCCACAGGCCGGTGGCCAGGACGGAAGCGGTGAGCAGGCCCGCGGCTGCTAGCCCGCCGGACAGATGGCAGTGGCCACGCGGCAGAAGTCCACCGCGCGGCGCTTCGTCAGCGCGATATCAGGGCATCTGGTCGCGTTCGCGCGATGCATCGCTGCAGGCACGTTGCCGATGCTATGCGGGCCGGCGGCTGCTGTCACTATCTTGAATCCCGATCCTATTAATAGGAATCACAAGGCATCTCGTCAGGGGCCTACGGCGACGCCGATGGCGGCGATCACGTCCGGCTTGCGCGGCTGACCGCTGGCCCGCCGCACGATTCGGCCGTCCTCCGCGAGCACGAAGACAGTCGGCGTTCGCAGGACGTTGAGCTGTCGGACGAGGTCCAGTCGTGATTCGGCATCGATCTCGATGTGGCTGACTCCGTCAGTCATGCCCGCTACGTCGGCGAGGATCCGCCGGGTTGCGCGGCACGGCGCGCAGAACGCCGACGAAAACTGCACCAGCGTCGCTCGCTCGCCGAGGGCATACCCGAGCTGATCACTGGTCAGGATGCCTGTCGCCGCTGGCACCGAGGCAACCACCGCATCGGACCGCCCGGCGAGCTCCGGCCGTGGACCATCGCCGTCTGCGGGCCGCGGCAGCCGCAGACCGCGCATCCGGCCATTGGTCAGCCGCCAGCCCATGCCCGCGATGAGGGCGATCGCGAGCGCGCCGACCAGCGCCCCAACTCCGGGTGTCATAGCCGTTATCAGCGTCGCGGCCGCGCGCCGCATTCCCGACTTAGGTGGCCGGAATGTTGACCAGCAACTTGCCGCCGCTGGTGATCTGGAAGCTGTGCACCGAGCTAGCCGACACTGGGGCAGAGACCGAGTACCAGACCTTCTGGCCATAGCTCGGCTGAACCGTCCATGACCCCGCGTACACGCGGCCTGCCTTGTCCACAATCCAGAACTGGCAGGTAGTCCCTGGCTTGATCCCGCTGACCCCTACCCGCATCGTCGTGCTAGCCCACGGGGTCGTCGTGTAGTCGACGACCGCGGCCACGTGAGTACGGGCATTGGAGCCAGCCGCCACGTCGCTGCTGACCGACGCCGGGTGCGGGTTGGCAAGCTGTGTCGCGAGTGCCGCCCCGCCGGCCGCAATCGCCGCCGACGCAGCTACCGCCACGGCCCCGCGCCACAGCCGGGTCCGGCGCCTGGTTGACACCCTCCTCAGCAGCGAGTTCAGCAGCTCCGGGGACGGCTCGGCCATCTCCGGCAGTCCGCTTGGCTCCAGGCTGAGTTGCTCGACGTCGGCGGCAGGCACCCGGCTTAGCATCGCGGGCAGGCCGGCGAGTCCGGCCAGCTCGTCCCGGCACGACGCGCACTGCGCCAGGTGCTCCTCGATTATCGCCCGTTCCGCTGGCTCAATCGCCCCGACGACGTACACCCCAAGCAGCTGCCGCATCTCTCGGCAGGCGGGGGCGCTGAATCCGCTGATCGTCATGGCGCCAGCCCCCGTTCCTCTAGCGCGAGCCGAAGCGCGCGGAGCGCGTAGAACGTCCGCGACTTCACAGTTCCGGCAGGCACGCCTAGTGTCGCGGCTGCCTCATTGACCGACTTGCCCCGATAATAGGTCTCGAGCAGCACACGTTTATGTTCCGGCCGCAGGGAGCTCAGCGCATCGGATACGGCCCAGGATTCGAGGGCTCGGTCAGCTTCATCGGGTGCAGGCACTAGCTCAAGGGCGGTCTCGCCGACTTCCTGCGGGCGTGCCTTGCGTGCCCGGTATGAGTCGATTGCCAGATTACGGGCCACCGCGAACAGCCAGGGGCGGGCCGGGCGGCCGGCGATCGCCTCCGGATGCTGCCACGCACGCAGCAACGTCTCCTGCACGATGTCCTCGGCTCGCTGCCGGTCACCGCTCATCAGGTGAACCGCATACCTCAGTAGCGGGGCCGCATGCTCGGCGTAGAGCGCACGAATAAGCTCCTCGTCAGATGAGATCCGACGGGAGCCCCTGGCCTCAGCGCCGCCCAAGCCTGCCATGCCCTCTACCACGTGCGCCGCGCCCGCGCGGTTCAATGAGGTCTGCCCCAACTTCGCCTGGCCGGTAGGCGGCGCCGCCGGCCTGGCGGCGACCTAGAGGCCAGTGGCCACAAGCGGCGAATGTCAGCCGCCCGCGAATGGCGGGAGTACCTCGATGACGTTGCCCTCGCGCAACACGATGGAGTCGGCCGCCCGCAGCCCGACCGGGTCGCCGTCGATCAGGAACGAGGATCTGGCCAGCACGGCGCGCAACCTGTCCGCACCTTCTGTCTTTGCAGCATGCGCTGTGTCTGCCGCTTGCGCCAGGGCGGCAGCGAGCGTGTCAGCGGTCAGCCGCTGCTCGGCAACGCCAGCCGCAGCCTTCGCTGCTGCCCAGTAGCGCATGGTCACTGTGGCCATGTCAGCTATCCTCGCTCATAGCGGCACCGGACAATGACGACCCGGGGGTAGACGCGGGATATGTGAGTTCTCGTTCCGGCTGTTAGCGCCGGGGGGTCGGAGGTGGCAGCGGTTGAGCAATGTCCTCCTGCTGACCAGCGGACGCGAGCCGGCGGCTGAGATCCTGCCCTCGCTCGGTCTGCTGCCGCATGCGGTGCGCGTAGCTCCCACCGCAGTCGAGCACGTGACGAACGGCCCCGTTCCTGACGCCGTCCTCGTCGACGCGCGCCGTGACCTCATGCTCGCCCGGCGCCTGCTCATGGCGCTACGGTCGACAACCAGCACGATCCCGTTGATCGCGATCGTCACCGACGGTGGCTGGGCGGCGGTGTCGGCGGACTGGGGCGCGGACGACCTCCTGCTGTACACAGCCGGCCCGGCCGAGGTCGAGGCGCGGCTCCGGCTGGCGATTGGCCGGCGCACCCAGGCAGCAACTCTGCTCCCGGACGAGATCCGCTCTGGGGGGCTGGTGGTGAACGAGGCGACGTACTCGGCCCGGATGCACGGCCGTTCCCTCGATCTGACGTTCAAAGAGTTCGAGCTCCTGAAGTTCCTGGCCCAGCACCCTGGCCGCGTGTTCACCAGGGCGCAGCTGCTCCAGGAGGTCTGGGGCTACGACTACTTCGGTGGCACCAGGACAGTCGATGTGCACGTCCGGCGGCTCCGAGCCAAGCTCGGCGCGGAGAACGAGGCGCTGATCGGCACCGTCCGCAACGTCGGCTACCGGTTCGTGCCGATCAAGACCAGCCCCGGCGCGGACGGCGCCGGTGCCGACGGGGCGGCGCGCTCCCGCGGCGCGGACCTGGCCTCGGATGACGAGCTTGACGGCCTGGAACCGGCGGACGAGCTCGGCCTGCCGACAGTGGCTCATGCCGACCGATAGCCCCGCCGGCCCGTCGGCACGCACCCAGGTTCGCGTTAGCGGTCCGCTGCCGGCCGAGCAGGCCGCGGAGGTCCTCGACCTCGTCCGGCGCGCGGCCGAGGAAGACGGGGTCAGCCCGCTGTCCGAGCACGTCATGCTGCACCTGCGCTATGGCGGCGATCCCCGCGCGCGCAACGTCTTGCTCTGGCAGGACGGCACGCTCGCTGGTTACGGGCACCTGGATCCCACCGACCCCGTCGAGGGGCCTGCCGGCGAAATGGTCATCGACCCGGCAGCACGGCGGCACGGGCTCGGCGTCATACTCGGCGGCGCGCTCGCGTCCGAGGCCAGCCCGGCCGGACTTCGGCTCTGGGCCCACGGTGACCTGCCTGCGGCCACCCGGCTGGCGGCAGCCGCCGGATTCCAGCGCTCGCGCGCGCTCTGGCAAATGCGCCGCTCGCTCCAGTCGCGCATCGGCAGGCCGCAGTTCGCAGACGGTATCTCGGTGCGGCCGTTCCATATCGGCCAGGATGAGGACGCCTGGGTTGCGCTCAATCGCCGAGCCTTCGCCAGGCATCCCGAGCAGGGCGCCTGGACCAGCGACGACCTGGACATGCGGGAGCGTGAGCCGTGGTTCGACCCGGCGGGATTCTTCCTCGCCGAACGGGACGGGCAGCTAGTTGGCTTCCACTGGACGAAGATTCACGGGGGCCGCGAGCCCGATGATTCGGACGGGCACGGGCACGAGCCGATCGGCGAGGTCTACGTCGTCGGCGTCGATCCAGCCGCGCGCGGCACCGGACTCGGCCGCGCGCTCACCCTCACGGGCCTGCGCTACCTGCGTGCTCGCGGCCTGGCACAGGTGATGCTCTACGTCGACGAGACCAACACCGCGGCGATCGGGCTGTACGAATCGCTGGGCTTTACCCACTGGGACACCGACGTCATGTTCTCGAGCGGGACAAGCACCGACGGCAGCGATCCCGACGGGGAGCGAACATAAACGCGACCCGCCAAGCGCGACTCAGGAAGCGCACGCCTCCGCGCCGGCGCGCTGGCGCAGCCCGAGCACTTCGTCAATCTCGTCGGTCGTCAGCGCTCGGTCAGCGATCGCCACCGCGCTCAGGACCTCGGCGTAGAGATCGATCTCCTCGAGCGCGACCCGGTCATGGATCCTGAGGTCGACGTTGTCGTGCACGCGCCCACCTCCAGTGCTCATCGACTTGACGTAACTTGCCTGTAACAAGGCTAACGGCGAGAATCCCCGCGCGCATGACTCATCAGAGCCATTTGCTGAACCACCCGGCCAGGTGGCGCCGGCCTACGCTAGCTACGCTCGGGCTGGTCGGCTACTGGCTGGCCGGCCCAGGTGGCCGCGCGGTGCGAGGCGGAGCGCTCGAGGTAGTGCCCGGCCGTCGCGGCGACCGACTCCCGGTCCGCTTCGGTGAGTTCGCGCACGATCCGACCCGGTACGCCGGCCATGAGGACACCTGGGGGGACCACGGTGCCGGGCAACACGACCGTGCCCGCTGCGATCAGCGTCCCGGCCCCGACGCGCGCGCGGCCAAGCACGACGGCCCCGATGCCGATCAGGGCCCCCGTCTCGATGTGCGCGCCGTGCACCACGGCCCGGTGCCCGAGGCTCACCCGGTCCTCGAGCACCGCGGGCTCGCCCGCGTCCACGTGCAGGCAGCACTGATCCTGGATGTTGGATTCCGCGCCGACCACGATCTCGTCGACATCGGCGCGCAGTACGCAGCCGTACCAGACCGATACGGCACGCCCGAGTGTGACCCGGCCGACGATGACGGCGCCGGGGGCGACCCAGGCATCGGGATGGATGACAGGACTGTCGTCGCCGAGCGATCCGATCAGCCGCCGCATCTGCACAACCCCGCCTCCCTCGGTCGTCCTGCACTGCGATTCTCGCAGTCGGACCCGGCGCCAGGGCATGATCTTCACGACATCGCGGGCTCGCGGTGACCCTTTCAACCGGAGTCGCACCGGGCGGCGGACATCGACCAAGTCGCGACGAATCGCACCGCAAACCAGATAAGTAACTACAAAACACCGTTTCGGTTGCGCCTCGGGAAGCTTAGGGACAGAGTCGACCCCGACGTCTCAGTTCGTCGCGCGCGTCTGGTGGCCGTTCAGTCCCGCGAGTTGCCCGGCGGGCGAGGCACAGCCGTAACTACTAGCAGTCCCGTGGCCACCCCGCTAGCCGGCGTCCTGGGTCCGGCGACTGCCTGAGGACCCGATAGGTGAAACGATGAGCGACCAAAGCCACCTCTCCGCTGACTTGGGCCACGAAGACCAGTTCGAGCGCGAGATGCGCGGCTACAGCCGCAGGGCCGTCGACGAATACGTCGCCGCGCTCCGGATTGATCTGCGGGGGCTAGAGGATGGCAAGCGTGACCTTGAGGACCGGCTGTCCCGGGCGCTCGACGAGATGGAGCGGCTCAAGCTAGATCTGTCGGCGGCCCGGTCTAACGACAAGCCTGCGCACGAGGAGATCAGCGAGCGCATCGGCCAGATCCTGAAGCTTGCCGAAGACGAGGCAAGGTCGCAGCGCGCCAAGGCCGACGACGAGATCGCCAAGCTCCGGGCTGACGCTCAGGCCGATACCGGCAAGCTGCGCGCTGACGCCAAGGCCGAGACCGACCGCCGCCGGGCCGAGGCGCAAGAGCAGGCAGAGCGCATGCTGAACGCCGCGCAAGAGCAGGCCGAGTCGACCATCGCGACCGCGAAGGCAGAGTCCGATGCCGCGCGGAAGAGCGCAACGACCGAGGCGCAGCAAGTCGTTGCCGAGGCAACCAGGCAGGCCGAGACAGCTGTCGCCACCGCCAAGAGCCAGGCCAAGCAGCAGCTCGACGAGGCCACTGCGCGCGCCACGGCAATCCATGACGGCGCCGAGCGGCGGCTGAACCTGCTGATGTCGCGGCACACGGAGGCAGTCCGCCGGCTGACTGAAATCCGGGACGTCGTCACCACACTGGTGGCCGGTGAGGCCGACCGCGGCTCGCTCGAGGACGAGGTGGCAAGGATCGTCACCGGGGCGGCGGGCAGCGACGGGGCGCAGGGTCGGCCGGGGAACGGCCGGGCGGCAGGTCTGGCCGAGGGTCGCCACGCAGGCGGGAACGGTCAGCCCGAACTATCCACGGCGCAGCGGCCGGGCCAGCCCATGGTCGCGAGCCAGCCCGTGGTCGCGAGCCAGCCCGCAGTCCAGGGCCACGCCGCAGTCCCCGGCCAGCCCGCAGTCCAGGGCCACGCCGCGGTCCAGGGCCAGTCCGGAGTCCAGGGCCAGTCCGGAGTCCAGGGTCACGCCGCGGTCCAGGGCCAGCCCGTCGCCCCAGGCCAGCCCGTCGCCCCAGGCCAGCCGGTCGCCCCAGGCCACGCCGCCACCAGCCAGTCAGTCGGACGCCAGGGCCAGGCGCCCGCTGGCCCAGGCTCGCAGAATGGCCTGGGTAGCGGCCAGCGCAGTATCCCGGCTGACACCAGGACTTCCCCCGCCGTCGGCAGCAAGGCCGACACCGACGACACCGACGGCGCGATCAAGATCATCAAGAACTAGCGCAATCGGCTGCGCTCACGTCGGCTACGACGGCAGCGTATCCAGCTGCCGAAGGATGACACCCTCGCGCAGCGCCCACGGGCAGATCTCCAGTACCGGCAGTCCGAGCAGGTCCATCGCGGCGTCCGCAACGATCGCACCAGCGGCCAGCTGATGCGCACGGCCCGGCGACACGCCGGGCAGGTCCTCTCGCTCGGCCCGCGTCAGCTGTGGCAGCCGCTCGGCGAGGCCGATAATGTCGGTGTGCTTCAGCACGCGCTTGACGTACTGGCCCTCGCTGGACGGTGCTGCACCGGCGATCCTGGCGAGCTGGCGGAAGGTCTTGGACGTCGCTACCGCGTGATTCGGCGCCCCGTTCCGGAGCAGCGGTCCGGCCATCGTGGCGATCTCCGCGCGGACATGCCGGCGCAGCTTGCGTACCTCCTCGGCCAATGGCGGGTCGCCCGGCAGCCAGTCGCGTGTCAGCCGCCCGGCGCCGAGCGAGAGGGAGACGGCGTCGTCAGGTTCCTCGTCGAGGCCGGTCGCGATCTCCAGCGAGCCGCCGCCAATGTCGAGCAGCAGGAGCCGGCCCGACGACCAGCCGAACCAGCGCCTGGCTGCGAGAAACGTCAGCCGCGCCTCGTCGGGCCCCGGCAGTACCTTGATCTCCACATTCGTCTCGGCCTCGATCTGGGCCAGTAGTTCGTCGCCGTTGGCTGCATCGCGTACGGCCGATGTCGCGAACGCGAGCATCTGGCGCACGCCCTTGTCCTCGGCGATCTGGAGTGACTCGTGCACGAAGTCACGCAGCCGCTGCGCGCAGTCGTCGGTGAGCCGGTTGGATCCGTCCAGGCACTCACCGAGGCGCAGCTCGGCCTTGTGCGAGAAGGCAGGGAGCGGCCGGCCACCCTGGTGTGCGTCAACTACCAGCAGGTGCACGGTGTTTGAGCCCACATCCAGCACGCCAAGTCGCATACCGATGACGCTACCCGCACTGGCTCGGCGAGAAAATCAATGTCTCCCGCAGCAGCTCAGCCGGGCCGAGACAGGCCGCGATGAGCCGGGTTTTCCTATGATTCTGTCACAGAAGCAGTTAGCGGCTGACGCTCGTCCTGAGCGGCTGTCAGGCGCACCTGATCCGACCAGGGCGACCAGGCGGGAACATCTGCACCCCCCGCGCGCGCTGTCGCAGGCATCGATGCCGGATCTGGAGGGATCATGACCACCGCACACGACATCCGGGTGGAGCGTAGCGGCAAGCGCGTGCGCATCCTGCTGGCCGGAGAGCTGGTCGCGGATACGACGGGCCCGCTGCTGGTCTGGGAAGTACCGTATTTTCCGACCTACTACATCCCGGCCGCCGACGTCCGCGCCAAGCTGGTCCCGGCCGGGGCGGATACGCACGAGCTACTTGGCGAGGCCGAGTTGCTGACGGTCGAGGTGCCGGGCGGGGCGACCGCTGAGCGCGCGGCCCGGCGGTATCCGGCTAGCCCGGCCGGGCCGCTGCGCAGCGCCGTCCGGTTTGAGTGGGACGCGATGGGTGAGTGGCTCGAGGAAGACGAGCCCGTCTACACCCACGCCCGCGACCCGCACACGCGTGTCGACATCCTCGCCAGTTCCCGGCACGTCCGGGTGGCGATTGACGGGGTCACGGTCGCCGAATCTCGTAGTCCGCGGATCCTTTTCGAGACCGGCCTGCCGCCCCGGTACTACCTGCCGCTGACCGACATCAGGACTGACCTGCTGCGCCCGTCAGCGACCCAGAGCCATTGCCCGTACAAAGGGACGGCCGGTTACTGGTCGGTTGACACCGGCACGAGCCTGCACGAAGACATTGTGTGGATTTACCGGACGCCCTTGCCGGAGAGCCAGAAGATCGCCGGCCTGGCGGCCTTTTACGACGAGAAGGTCGATGTCTTCATCGACGGCGTGCAGCAGCGCCGGCCGCATACGAAGTTCAGCTGACGTTGTCCGAGCTCAGGCGGCGCCGTCACGTTGGTCGATGCGCGCCGCCGAGGGGCCCCGGATGGTCTGGATGAGCCCGGCGGCGATCTCGGCGTCGCGCATGGTGCGCAGCAGATTCCCGCCGGTGAGCTTGCCGCAGTCCGACTCCGACCAGCGGCGGGCCAGTAGCGCCTCGATCAGCGCGGGATAGCAGGACACGTCCTCCAGGCCTACCGGCAGCTCGTCGACACCGTCGTAATCGCCGCCTAGGCCGATGTGATCCACCCCGGCGACCTCGCGCGCGTGCTCGACGTGCGCCACGACGTCCGCGAGCGCGGCCTTCGGCCGCGGGTGCTCGGCCAGCCAGGTGCCCCCGACCTGCTTGCGGCTGGCGAGATCCCGGTAATCCAGGCCCTGGCGGTCCAGCTCATCCGCCAGCTCCACCTCCCAGTCGCGGCAGCGCTGCGCTACGAACGCAGGCACGAACGTGATCATGCACAGCCCGCCATTGGTCGCCAGCCTGGCCAGGATCGTGTCCGGCACATTGCGCGGGTGATCGCAGATGGCGAACACCGACGAATGGGAGAAGATGACCGGCGCTTCTGCGGTGTCGAGCGCATCGCTCATCGTCGTCGCCGCAACGTGCGAGAGATCGACCAGCATGCCGAGCCGCTGCATTTCCCTCACGACCTCGCGGCCGAACGCGGTCAGCCCCCCGGCCGCGGGCGCGTCGGTTGCCGAGTCGGCCCAGGGCAGGTTCAGGTTGTGGGTCAGCGTCATGTACCGGACGCCGAGCAGGTAGAGCGCCCGCAGCGCGCCGAGCGACCCGGCGATCGAGTGACCGCCCTCGGCTCCGAGTAGCGACGCGACCCGGCCCGAGTCCATGATCCGCTGCACGTCCGCTGCCGTGAACGCCAGCTCCATCGCACCGGGGTGGCGGGCGGCGAGCTGCCGGACCAGGTCGATCTGCTCGATGGTCGTGAGCAGCGCTGCCTCGCCTGCCAGCTGAGCTGGCACGTAGACCGACCAGAACTGCCCGCCAACGCCGCCCTGCGCCAGCCGCGGCAGGTCGGTATGGGTGAAGGCGACCGGTCGTGAGATGTCTGTCCGGGCGGGATTCTGGGCGACTGCTTGGCGCAGCGCCCAGGCCAGGTCATTGTGCCCGTCGATGACGGGGAAGCGGTCGAGCAGCGCGCGGGCGGGGGTGTCAGAGGTCACGTGCCCCAGGGTAGGCAACCGATGTGACCTGCGCCCGCCGGGGATGCCAGGATGTGAGCGTGCAGCGGCTTACTCTCTGGATCATTGGCACCGCCGTACTGTGCGCCGCCCTGGGAGCCTTTCTCGGTCACCACATCGGCGACGGCGGCAGCGGCAACATCGCGCTGATCAGCCTCACTTGCGCTGTGCTCGGGTCATTCCTGCCTGGCGCTGTCGTATGGGTCCGCGCCCGGCTGCGAGATCATGGCCGGCCGCATCGCGGTGCCGCCTGACTCCGACGCGATCCCCGAGGCGCTACGCTAGCCGCGGCCGCGCTGGCTGACCGGCTCTTCGGGGGCGCAAGAATCAGCACATGAGTGTCGCGCGCTCCATCGGGCTGTTCATCGCTGCCGGACTCGCTGAGATCGGCGGCGGCTACCTGATCTGGCGCTGGCTGCGCGAGGGCGCGCCGATCATCTTCGGCGTGCTGGGTGCGATCATCCTGGTCGGCTACGGGATCATCCCGACGTTGCAGCGCAGCCACGATTTCGGCCGCATCTATGCGGCGTACGGCGGCGTATTCGTGGTCGCGTCCCTGCTATGGGGCTGGGGCTTTGACGGCATGCGGCCGGACCGATGGGATCTAGCCGGGGGCGCGGTCGTACTCGCTGGCGTCGGCATCATCTACTTCGCACCGCGTGCCTGACCGGCCCGAAATTGCGGCCTGGCTCGGGACAGGTCAGGCGTGGCACTTGACGACCCACAGGTCTGCTGGGATCGGTACCGCCGACTGGCTAACCGGGACGACGCCAAGTACGTTTGCCCCATGGTCGGCAACCGGCAAGAGTTTCACCGTGACCTCGAGACAATCGAAGCTAAGGTCATCGAGTTGTTCGCGATGGTGGCCGAGGACTTGCCGGGGGCGACTCATGCCCTGCTGACTGGCAGCACCGACGTGATTCAAGCGCTCACCGAGCGCGAGCGCGCCATCGATTCCCTCTATCTAGAGATCGAGGACCTGGCTAACCGCGAGATTCTGCGCCAGGCGCCTGTTGCTTCAGACCTGCGCTTCCTGGTCTCCGTGCTGCGTAT
>DATHQE010000218.1:0-4527 GCA_035483035.1 Streptosporangiaceae bacterium
GATGCTCTACATCCACCCGGATGAGTGCGTGGACTGCGGCGCCTGTGAGCCCGTCTGCCCGGTTGAGGCCATCTTCTACGAGGACGATGTGCCGGACCAGTGGAAGGACTACTACAAGGCCAACGTCGAGTTCTTCGCTGAACTCGGCTCGCCGGGCGGCGCCTCGAAGACCGGCAAGATCCCGACGGATCACCCGATCGTCGCGGCGCTCCCGCCGCAGGAGACTGAGCACTAGACCGGGCGGGCCCGTGACGGTCAGCGACCCCGCACCAGTGTGGCCGGCCGCTGTGCGCGGCATGGCCGGCGGCCCGGCCCGGCGGCCAGCGACACTGGCGGCCCGCCTGCCGGCCTTCCCGTGGGACTCGCTCGCTCCTGCTGCGGACCTAGCGCGCGCGCATCCGGGCGGGATCGTCGATCTGTCCGTGGGCACGCCGGTCGACCCGGTCCCGGACGTGGTCCGGGCGGCGCTGCGGGCTGCCGATAACTCCCCCGGCTATCCGCTGACCGCCGGCACCCCGGCGCTGCGGGAGGCCGCCGCGGGGTGGCTGGCCCGGCGGCACGGGGTAAGCATCGATCCGGCCGCCGTCCTTCCTGTCATCGGCACCAAGGAATTCATCGCCGCGCTGCCGACGCTGCTCGGTTGCGGTCCTGGCGACGTCGTCGTGCATCCCGCGCTGGCGTACCCGACCTACGACGTCGGTGCCCGGCTGGCAGGGGCGAGGCCGGTCGCGGCCGACGGACTGGTCACGCTGGGTCCCGAGCCGGTCCGGCTGGCCTGGCTGAATTCGCCGTCAAACCCGACCGGCCAGGTGCTGCCTGCTGAGCATCTGCGGAAGGTCGTGAGCTGGGCCCGCGAGCGTGGCACGATCGTCGCCTCGGATGAGTGCTACCTCGAGCTCGGCTGGGAGGCCACGCCGCTGTCCGTCCTGCACCCGGACGCCTGCGGTGGCTCACACGAAGGCCTGCTCGCTGTGCATTCTCTCTCAAAGCGATCAAACCTGGCCGGTTACCGAGCCGGATTCGTCACCGGGGACGCGACACTTGTCGCTGAGCTGCTTGAGATCCGCAAGCACGCCGGGCTGATCATGCCAGCCCCGGTCCAGGCCGCCATGGCCGCGGCACTCGGCGACGACGCGCACGCTGCCGAGCAACGGGCCAGGTACGCGGGCAGGCGGGACCGGCTGCGCCCGGCCCTGGCGGCGGCGGGCTGGGCCGTCGATCAGTCGGCCGCCGGGCTGTACCTGTGGGCGGCGCACCCCGATCTGGACTGCTGGGGTTCGGTGCAGCGGCTAGCCGAGGCCGGGATACTGGTCGCGCCCGGCGAGATCTACGGGCCGGGCGGCAACCGGCACGTCCGGGTGGCCCTGACCGCGACCGACGAGCGCATCGACGCGGCGGTCACCCGACTGGCCAAACTCGCCTAACCTGGCGTAACTGGAATTCATCGGGTAAATAACAATCTTGGCATACCGAACCGCTGACCACGGCGCGTGTGCCTGGCTGGTGCAGCGAGCCGACTCGGTTCCGCTCCTAGTGCCGCGGTCGGAGGTGCAGTAGCAGATGCCCGAGTCAGAATCGTTCGACGCGTTCTACGCGCGAACCGTGTGGAACGTCACAAGCCAGATGCACGCGCTGGCGGACGAGGACGGCCTGGCCGATCATGCCATCCGGGAGGCATACGCCAGGGCGTACCAGCAGTGGTACGAAGTGTCGGGATCTGGCGACTCTGAGGCGTGGGTACTGGACGTCGCCAAGAACGCCTATGACCGGCGTCGGGCTGAAGCGGGCGGCCCGCTCGGCAGCGGCCGCGCTCCCGGACACGACCCGCTGACCTGGCCTGGGATGTTCCGGCCGGCGTCGCCGGTGACATCCGATCCAGAATCCACGCTTACGCCGCACCCCGCAGCTCCGGCCGCTCCCGGCACGGCCGCTCCCGGCACGGCCGCTCCCGGCACGGGCGGCCCTGGCATGGGCGGCGCTGGCATGGGCGGCACTGCGACGGCCGGTGCTGGCACTTCCGGTGCTGGCACGGCCGGTGCGGTCGCCGCCGGGCTGCCAGCGGATGCCCAAACAGTGGGCCGGCCGATGCAGGCAGACGTCCCGCCCGGCAGCCTGTTCGGCAGTCCGGCATCTGGCGGTGGCATTTCCAGCCTGACGGCTGACTGGCCTGTGGCGCCGGGCGTATCGCCGACCGCGCAGATCGCGGATCATGCAGCTGCGCCGCCGCCGCCGGGCCGGCTGCGGGCTAGACCATCGGTTCGCGTGCTGCCCTCAGTCCTGCCGTCCGCGCTCGCCTCGCGACGGAACATCATCGCCGCTGCGGCGGCGGCCGCCATCCTGGTGGCAGGTGTGATCGTGTACGCCACCGGTGGCCGCAGCCCGCACCACGGAGCTACCCCCGGCGTGTCGGCAAGCGCAGTCGCCAAGCCGACCGTGCACATGCTTCCAGCTGGCCGGACCGGTGGCCGCGCGACGATCCCGTGGTCGCTCGTCGGACCAGGCTGGGCGCTCGCTGAGGTCTCCACGGCCCGGCCCGACGCCGACGGGGCGGCTGCCGGGGGCGGCCGGTACATCATCTACCTGGTCGACTCGGAGGGCGGCAGATACCGCATCCTCACGACATCCGGCAGCGCAGCGCCCGATCTGCTCGCGTGGTCAGGCGACGCGCGGACCGCGCTGTACGCACTCGGCGGCGCCCAGGCCGGCAGTGCATCCGGCTATGGCCTCCTGACGCTCTCCTCTGGGCAGCTGACCACGCTCACTCCGCCCGCCGGCGTGACCTTGCTCGGATTCACCCGGCCGGACGGCCTCAACCTCCTTGGGGTGCGTCACAAGCAGGGCAGGGACCTGCTGGAGCGGTACAGCCTGGCCGGCGCGCACGAGGCCACTATCGGATCCGTGCCGCGACCGGCTGGCGCGACGGACGTGTTGCAGGGCAACGCGCTCAGCTCGCCCGATGGCACCACCGCCGTCTGGGGGATCAGCGGCCGCGAGATGCAGCTGGTGAGCAACGTCGGCGGACTGATCCGCAGGCTGTCCGTGCCTGGCACCGGCGCGGCGCCGTCGTGCACCCCGATCAGCTGGTGGACCTCGCAGACAGTGCTGACGTACTGCAATGCCGCTGGCACGCCGGGCGCTGGCCGCCTCTGGCTCGTGCCAGCGCGCGGTGGCGCGCCGACGCCGCTGACGGGCGTCTCCGGCTCGCCGAGCGGCATTGGTGACCTCACCGGCGCCTGGCAGGCGAACGGCGCCGTCTACGTCACCGCGACGACGGCCGCGCAGTGCCAAGGGGCCGCGAGCGGGCCCGGCGGTCAGCGGATCCTCCAGCTCGGCAGTACTGGCGCCGAGACTGCGGTCAGCGTCCCCGGAAGCGCCAATTACCACGCCGCGGTCGTCGCTGGCGTCGGCCGGCGTCTGCTGATCCTCGCGCAGACTAGCTGCCCTGGTACCTCGTCGCTGATCTGGCTCAATCTTGCGACCCACGCCGCGCAGACGGTGCTGACCGCACCAGCCACCGAGGTGGGCGTCATCGACGCCGTGCCGTACGGCTCGGGTCCGGCCGCCACCACTGACGGCCTGAACTAAGCCCTGCCGAGGCTGCGCCGCGCGCCACTCACGGCGGCACCGCGCAGACGCCGGCACCGCCCGGATGTCGGCACCGCGCAGACGTCGGCACCGCGCGGACGCCGGCATGAGCTGGCCGTAGGCTGACAGGCGTGTTCAGCCTCTATGACACCCGGCTGCGCGCCGTCGTCGACATCCGGACTGCACGGCCGGGTCAGCTGCGGATGTACGCGTGCGGTCCGACTGTGTACAGGTTCGCCCACGTCGGCAACATGCGCACGTTCATGCTGCCTGACCTCATCCGGCGCAACGCCGAGCGTCAGCACCTGTCCGTCGTCGTGTGTCAGAACATCACCGACGTAGGCCACCTCGCCGACGACGCCGAGGCGGACCCGGCTGGCGAGGACAAGGTTCTGGCGCAGGCCAGGGCCGAAGGTAAGACGGCGCTCGACATGGCTCGCTTCTACGCGGACGCGTACCGAACCGACTGCGCGGCCCTGAACATCCTGCCGCCCGACTACGCGCCGCGCGCCTCGGAGTCGATCGATCTGATGATCGACATGATCGCGACGCTGATCGAGACCGGCCATGCTTACGTCGCTGCGGGCGGGTCTGTCTACTTTGCCGCTCGCAGCGTGCCCGACTATGGCGCGCTGTCGGGCAACCGGCTGGATGAGCTCAAGCCGGGCCATCGGTCCGCCGGTGACGTGGACGAGGAGAAGCGGTTCCACGCGGACTGGGCCCTCTGGAAGAGCGCGCCGCCGGAGCGAGAGCTGACCTGGGCGGCGCCATGGGGCACCGGATTCCCTGGCTGGCACACGGAGTGCTCGGCTATGTCGCTGAAATTCCTCGGCGATGTGATCGATATCCACACCGGCGGCATCGACCTGCGCTTCCCCCACCACGAGGACGAGCGCGCCCAGTCCAACGCGCTCGCCGGGCACGAGGTCGTGCGGCACTGGG
>DATHQE010000219.1:0-6796 GCA_035483035.1 Streptosporangiaceae bacterium
AGTCCGCACGCCGCGGCGATCTCAAGCCCGGCGCGGACGCCGCCGAGCGGCTGGGCCTTGAGGACGACAATGTCGGCGGCGCCGGCAGCGCGGACTCTCAGCGGGTCCTCGGCGCGGCGGATCGACTCGTCGGCGGCCAGCGGCACGTCGACCAAGCGGCGAAGCGCGGCCAAGTCCGCGAGGCTGGCGCACGGCTGCTCGGCGTACTCGAGGTCGAATGGGGCCAGCGCCGTCAGCATCCGCGCGGCCAGATCGACGTCCCAGCCCCCGTTGGCATCGACCCGGACCTTGCCGCCTGGCCCGATCGCGTCCCGGACCGCCTCAACCCTTGCGATGTCGTCAGACTCCGGCTGACCAGGCTCGGCGACCTTGACCTTCGCGGTCCGGCAGCCGGAGCGGGTGACGATCGCGTGCGCCTGCTCGGGGCCAACGGCCGGCACCGTCACGTTCACCGGCACGCTGTCTCGTACCGGCGCCGGCCAGCCGTACGCCGCGGACTCCAGCGCGCATGCCAGCCAGCGGGCACATTCGCGCGGGCCGTACTCCGGGAACGGCGAGAACTCCCCCCACCCGGCCGGGCCTTGCAGCAGCGCGCCCTGCCGCAGCGTGGTGCCGCGGAACTTCACCGGCATCGGAATCGCGAACGCCCGCAGCGTGGGCAGCAGTTCGGCGACGAGCTCGGCTGTCTCCGTGCCGGCGGCGCCCGTACCGGCGGTGCTCGCGCCGGCCGCGCCCGTAGCTGTCAGATCGGCACCGGTCACGGGCGATGCGGGAACTTGCCGAACTCGGGGGCACGCTTGCCCACGTACGCGTCCCGGCCTTCCTGCGCTTCCTCGCTCATGTAGTAGAGCATCGTCGCGTCGCCAGCGAACTGCTGCATGCCTGCCGCGCCGTCGGTCACCGCGTTGAGCGCGCCCTTGAGCATGCGCAGGGCCAGCGGCGACTTCGCCAGCATCTCGCGCGCCCAGCTAACGGTCTCCTCCTCCAGCCGCTCGAGCGGGACCACAGTGTTGACCAGGCCCATCTGCAGCGCCTCCTGCGCGTTGTACTGGCGGCACAGATACCAGATCTCACGCGCCTTCTTCAGGCCGACGGTCGCGGCCAGCAGCGACGAGCCGTAGCCCGCGTCGAACGAGCCGACCTTGGGCCCGGTCTGGCCGAAGATTGCGTTGTCGGCTGCGATGGTCAGGTCGCAGCAGACGTGCAGCACATGGCCGCCGCCGATCGCGTAGCCCGCGACCATGGCGATGACCGGCTTGGGAGTGCGCCGGATCTGGACCTGCAGGTCGAGGACGTTGAGCCGGCCGACGCCGTGGAGGTCCTTGTAGCCGTCGTCGCCGCGGACGCGCTGATCGCCCCCAGAGCAGAACGCCTTGTCGCCCTCGCCGGTGAGGATGATGACGCCGATCTCAGCGTCGTCGCGAGCCACGTTGAAGGCGTGCGACAGCTCGAACAACGTCGTCGGCCGGAACGCGTTCCGCACCTCGGGCCGGTTGATCGTGATCTTGGCAATGCCCTCCGCGGTCTCATAGCGGATGTCGGTGTACTCCTGCCCCTCCGCCGGCCCGGATGCCTTCCAGTCGACCACGCTTTGCCCTCCTGCTGTTGCCCTGTGCTGCCCGATTAACCTTACGACCGTGACATCCCGGCCATTGCACGCGGTCCAGTTCCCGCCCGCGGCCGGCGAGCGCATGCTGTCGGCGCTTGCGGCCGCGCTTGACGGCACCGGCCCGGCGATCCTGCCGCTCGATCCGGACCTGCCAGAGCCGGCGCTGGCCCGCATCCTCACCTCGCTTGCTCCCGCCGCCCTGCACACGATCGAGGGAACGACGCCGCTCGACCTCGCCGCCGCCCGTCCGCCCGCGGCCGCTGGCGCCGGCCGGGACGGTGTTCGCGACCACGATGCTCGCGACCACGGTGTTCGCGACGGCACGGCCGTTGTCATCGCCACCTCAGGCTCTACCGGTGTGCCCAAGGCTGTCGAGCTCAGCGCCGCCGCGCTGACCGCGTCAGCGTCGGCGTCCCTGCGGCACATCGGGGCTCGCCCGGGCGAGCGGTGGCTGTGCTGCCTGCCGACCTTCCACATTGCGGGCGTCGGCGTGCTCGTCCGGTCGCTGATCGCAGGCCTGGAGCCCGTCATCGTGCCCGCCGTCACCCCGGAGATCCTGGCCGCGAGCGGCTGCGTCCACGTCTCGATGGTGCCGACCCAGCTACGCCGCTTGCTCGACGCGGGCGCGAGCCCGGGGCGGGTCGGCACGGTACTGCTCGGTGGTGCCGCGTCCAGCGACGGACTGCTGGCGCAGGCCAGGGCAGGCGGCTGGCGGGTGGTCACCACGTATGGCATGAGCGAGACCTGCGGTGGCTGTGTGTACGACGGCGTCCCGCTAGACGAGGTGTCGGTCCGGCTCGGCGCTGCGGTGTCGGGTGCTGACGCGGCGGTGTCGGATGCTGACGCGGGGCAGATCCAGATCAGCGGGCCGGTCCTGTTCTCGGGATACCTGGGTCAGCCTGACCTGACCGCCGCCGCGCTGCGGGACGGCTGGTTTCGCACCGCTGATCTTGGCTGGTGGCGGGCCGACGGCACGCTCGGCGTACGCGGCCGCGCCGATGATGTCATCAATACCGGCGGCGAGAAGGTCGTGCCGGGCGAGGTCGAAGCGGTTCTGGGAACGTGCGAAGGCGTCGCGGACGTTGTAGTTATCGGGATGCCTGACGCGGAGTGGGGCGAGGCGGTGACTGCCTTTGTGGTCGCAGCCGACCCGGCCGATCCGCCCGACCTGGAGCGGTTGCGCAGCCAGGTCCGGGAGGCGGTTTCTGTGTATGCGGCGCCCAAGAGGGTAGTGCTTATGCCAGAATTTCCGCTATTGCCATCCGGGAAGCCGGACCGGCTGGCCTTGCGGCACATGGGAATCCAGGGAGCCTGACGCGCAGATTCGCGCCGATGAACATCGTGACCTGCTGAATTTCGTGACGCTGAGCAGGCGTAGTCCAACTAGGCGGGAACATTTAGCCGCCACGTGCGTTACAAGATAGTGCCAGCGGCGCGTACTGCCAAGTCCGCCGAGGGTCCCCGCCCGTACATAAGCGCGCCTGCCCAGGCGCGGTATATAGCGCATGCCCGATATGCGCCCACGAAGGGAGGTGTCTCATGCCGAGGACAGCGACTGTACTTGCTGCCCGCGACGATGAGGAGACCACGACCCACGTGGACGAGCTGATCCAGCGCGGCCGCGGCCAGGGCTTTCTGTCCCTGCCTGAACTTCGCGATGCCTTTGACCAGGCGCGAGTTTCCCCGTCTGAGGCCCGTTCCATCATCCGTGAGCTCACCGAGGCCGGTGTCCAGCTCGGCAACGAGCCTGCTGACGCCTTCGGAGCAGCTGACGCTGTCGTCTCCGCCACGGCTGACCAGGGCGCTGGCGCCGGTTCGGCTGGCGGTCGCGCTAGCGAGGGTGCCAGTGGCAACGCAGCCGCCGACGCTGAGCTCGCCGATGTTGACGCTGAGCTGGCCGGGATGTCGGCGGGCACTGCCGGGCGGGTCGCCGTCAGCGTGCCAGAGACCGACCTGGATGACCAGACCTCGGTCATGGGCGACTCGGTCCACACCTACCTCAAGTCCATCGGCCGCCGTCAGCTACTGACTGCCGAGGAAGAGGTTGACCTCGCCAAGCGCATCGAGGCCGGCCTGTTCGCCGAGCACAAGCTGGAGACGGAGAAGCGGCTGTCCGCGCAGTACCGTGCCGACCTGGAGGCTGTAGCCGAGGACGGCAGGCGGGCCAAGGCGCACATGCTGGAGGCCAACCTGCGCCTCGTCGTGTCGGTGGCGAAGAAGTACTCCGACCGCGGCCTCTCACTGCTCGACGTGGTCCAGGAGGGCAACCTCGGCCTCATCAGGGCGGTCGAGAAGTTCGACTACACCAAGGGCTACAAGTTCTCGACCTACGCCATGTGGTGGATCCGGCAGGCGATCCAGCGCGGGTTCGCCGATTCGGCTCGCACGATCCGGCTGCCGGTGCACGTGCTGGAGATGCTGAGCAAGCTGAGCCGGGTCGAGCGCGACATGCACCAGCGCCTCGGCCGGGAGCCCACCCCGGAGGAGCTGGCCGTCGAGCTGGACCGGACGCCGGACCAGATCGAGGAGCTACTGCGTACCAGCCGGCAGCCGATCAGCCTGGACTCCACCATCGGCGAGGACGGCGAGACCAGCATCGGCGACCTGATCGAGGACGTGGATGCGCCTGAGGCAGGCGAGCTCGTCGACCGTCAGCTGATGGCCGACCAGCTGCGCAACGCGCTCAGCGCGCTGACGCCGCGGGAAGCAACGATCATGTCGATGCGGTTTGGCCTGTATGACGGCAACCCGCACACGCTGGACGAGATCGGCAAGGCGCTGGGCCTGACGAGGGAACGAATCCGCCAGCTGGAGAAGCAATCGCTCTCCAAGCTGCGGCACCCAAGCCGGGCACAGCCGCTGCTGGACTACGCCAGCTGAGGGCATCATCCTCGCTCTGCTGGCGGGAATCCGACGGAAGCCCGCCAGCAGACCGGCCAGTGCGGCCGGGCCGACCCCCCGCCGGGCCCGGCCGCACTGATCTGCCCGGCCGCGCTGTTATGTCCGGCCGCGCTGTTATGCCTGACGCCACGACCTGCGCCGGTCGTTGCTATTAGCTGAAATAAGATGACATCCGCCTAATTGCAGAATCTACGAGGTAAAGGCGCGCCTGCCGCGCTGTGGCGCGCCAATGGGGCAAGATTCTGTGCTCGTGAGGCCAACAATCCGCACCGCGGCGCCGGCCGACTACGACGTCGTCGCGCCGTTAGTTGACGCCTGGTGGGGCAGGCCGATCCTCGGCTCGCTCCCCCGGCTGTTTCTCGACCTGTTCTACCGGACCAGCCTTGTCATCGACGGCAGCAGCGGGCCTACCGCCGTCCTGGTCGGGATCTTGTCGCCGTCCGACCCCGAGACCGCGTACATCCATTTCGTCGGCGTCGCCCCATCGCACCGCCGCCAGGGCTATGCCGGCCTGCTGTATGAGGAGTTCTTCGGGCTCGCCCGTACCGCCGGACGCACGTGCGTACGCGCCATCACGGCCCCGGTGAACGTCACCTCCGCCAACTTTCACCGGGCCATGGGCTTCGCGGTTACCGGACCGCTCCCCGGGTACAACGGCCCCGGTCACGACATGCTCGTCTTCGAGCGAAGCCTATAGGGGCACCCGATGCTGAACGAGCACGACGGGCACGTCGTAACGGCAACCTCCCCGCGCGATAAGTGCACAGGGAGGGGATGCGCCATGGATGCCGGACTGACGCGCCGGTTCACCCGCACGAAGTACCGGCCTGGCTACTCGATCGCCGAGGTGGACGCGCTTATCGAGCAGATCGAGGCTACCCTCGGCCTGCGCCCGCGATACGGGCCGCCGGTAACAGCGGCGGAGGTGGCCGCCGCGAAGTTCCGCCTGGTGCGGCTCAAGCCTGGCTACGAGATGCGCGAGGTCGACGAGGCGCTCGACCGCTACCAGGAGCAGCTGCAAGACCAGGGCTGGGGTTAGCCAGCCGTCATCACGAGCCGTCGGCAGCCGACTGCCGGACCATCTCCAGCAGCTGGGCGGAGGATATCGGCGCGTTACGCCGCACCGAGCCGGTGAGCATGCCGCCATCGACCGCGATGGACTGCCCCGTGACGTAGCTGGAGGCGTCGCTGGCGAGCCACAGCACCATCTCGGCGATGTCAGCCGGCTGCGCCGCGCGCGGGATCGGCGCTGCGTTGCTGAGCGCGGCCGTCATGAACGCGACAGTCCGCTGTGCCCGCTCGCTGTCGAGCCCGGCAGCCCGCCCGAAGATGGACGTGGCGGTCGCGCCAGGGCAGACTGCATTGACCCGCACACCGTGCTCGCCTAGCTCGTTGGCCGTCGTCACGGTCAGATGCTTGATTGCCGCCTTAGCGGCGCTGTAGTCGTGGCCCCCGTAGTTCGCCCGGAACGCCGCGACGCTCGCGGTATTGATGATGCTGCCGTGCCCCTGCGGCCGCATGATCCTCGCAGCGGCGCGGATACCGAGGAACACCCCGCGCAAGTGCACGCCGAGGGTACGGTCCCACGACTCGACGCTGATCTCCTCAATGCTGCCGGTCGATCCGGGCACGCCAGCGTTGTTGAACATGACATCCAGCCCGCCGAAGTGGTCCAGCGATGCCGCGACCGCGCTGTCGACGTCGGCTTCGCTGGCCACGTCCGTGGTGACGAAACGGACGTGCTCCCCTAGCTCCTCGGCCAGGCGCTTGCCGCGCAGCTCGTCGACGTCGGCCAGGATGACCGTCGCGCCCTCGGCGATGAACAGCCGGGCCGTTGCCTCGCCGATGCCACTCGCGGCCCCAGTGATGACTGCGCGCTTGCCGTCCAGCCTGCCCATATACCGCCACCCGTCGCGTCGCCGAAGCTGTCAGGACAGCAAGCTGTCATTCCTGGGCGTTCTGGTCAACTGCGTTCACCTGATCCCGAACCAGAGGTAGGGCCGGGCTTCGGCGGGCAGCCGCAGCCGGACCCGATGTAGCTGGAGCTGTTCCAGCGCTCTGCGGGACGATCGCTCGCCTGGCAGGATCCGGAACAGGCATCTCTCGAGCGGCCAGTCCATAGCCAGCCAGCCGGAGAGGGCCTTCGCGACGGCGTAGCTCAGGCCGGTGTCCTGGTGGTCCTGGCGTACCCAGAACGTCACCATCGCCGAGGCCTCCGGCATGGCATCGATCGTCGCCTGGTCGGCGCCAGCCCGGCGCAGGTACTCTCGCAGCGGACTCAGGTAT
>DATHQE010000220.1:0-1629 GCA_035483035.1 Streptosporangiaceae bacterium
GCCGATGTCGCCGTTGGGAGCCTCGTCGAGGTCGACAATCACCGGGGCATGGTCACTCGGGCCGGTGCCCTTGCGTGCCTGCCGGTCCACCCAGGCGGCCTTGACCCGGCCGGCGACGCTGTCGGTGGCGAGGACGAGGTCAATGCGCATGCCGAGATCCTGATGAAACATCCCGGCCCGGTAGTCCCAGTAGGTGAACACTCGCTGCTCAGGCCAGTGATCGCGGACGACATCATGCAGCCCGGTGGACTGCAGGCTGGCCAGGGCAGCGCGCTCGGGGGCGGTGACGTGCGTCTGGCCGATGTAGGCCGCAGGATCGAAGACGTCGGCGTCGGTCGGCGCGATGTTCATGTCCCCGCACACCACCGCAGCCGTCGGCCCGGACCTGACGACCTGCTCCAGTGCCGCGAGCCACGCCAGCTTGTAGCGATAGTGGTCAGAGTCCGGCTCGCGCCCGTTCGGCACGTACACGGAGTGCACCCGGACCCCGCCGCAGGTGGCCGCGATCGCGCGGGCCTCAGGCTCGGGGAAGCCAGGCCCATCGGCGAGCTCCGCGGCCACGTCGTCGAGCCCGACCCTGGACAAGATCGCGACGCCGTTCCAGCGCGGCTCGCCGTGGACGGCGGCCTCGTAGCCGCGGCTGGCGAGGTCGGCGCCCAGCAAGTCGCGGAAGGCGTCGTCGGCGAGCTTGGTCTCCTGCAGGCACACGACATCAGGCTTGCGCTGGTCCAGCCAGGGCAGCAGCCGCGGTACCCGCTGTTTCACTGAATTCACGTTCCAGGTAGCGATCCGCACCGCGCCTACACTAGCCGCCATCCGTCCTGCGGCCGAGCGCGGCCGCTCGGGCTGTCCATGATGACCGTGCCCGTCCGTCGTGATGACGACGACGCCTCGGTGACTCAGAAAGGAGCGCGCGATGAAGTACCTGCTGCTGGTCTGCCTGGAGGAGCCACCGGACCCAGCGCTGGAGACGGCCGAGGAGATCGCCAGCTGGGACGTCGAAGGTGACGACATCAAGCCGTGGCTGGCCGAGACCGGAGAACGCGGCACGCGGGTGTACGGCAGCCAGGTGAGCAGGCCCGCCAATGCGGCGACGGTGCGCGTACGCGAGGGCGAGGTCGTCGTCAGCGACGGTCCCTACGCCGAGACGAAGGAATGGATGGCCGGCTTTGACGTGATCGAGTGCGCCGACATGACCGAGGCCATCGAGGTTGCTGCCAAGCATCCGGTCGCCCAATTCGGCATGATCGAAGTCCGGCCGTTCCGCCCCGGCACCGGCCGCCGGCCGTGATCACGTAGGCCGTGCGGGGCCGCCCGCGCCGCGCCGCCCGCGCCGCCCACGCCGCGCATGGTTGTGGCAGCCACGATGCTGTATCCGCAGCAGACTCACAGCCATGACCCTGGCAGCCCAGCGGACTGGGCTGCCAGGGTCAACTGCGCTAGTCGACGAGTTCCTCCACCGGTCTCACCCCGGCCGTACCCCGCCGCAGCCGCCAGACCAGCGCAGCTACGTACCACAGCAGCGCCAGGCCGGCGCCGTACGCCACGACCTTGTCCGCGGCGTGGAATGGGCCGGGCACCGCGAGCACGACGATGATCAGCGCGCTGTAGAGGAGCACGAAGATGATC
>DATHQE010000221.1:0-2622 GCA_035483035.1 Streptosporangiaceae bacterium
TGCGGACATCATGGTCGAGAACTTCAAGCCAGGCGGCCTGCGGCAGTTCGGCCTGGACTATGCCAGCGTCCGGGCCGCGAACCCGGCCGTGATCTACGCGTCCATCACCGGCTTCGGCACCGGTGGTGGCGCGCACCTGCCGGGCTACGACCTGATCGTGGAGGCGATGTCCGGGCTCATGAGCCTCCAGGGTGACGCCGACGGCCAGCCGTACCGCGCCGGCATCGCCATCTTCGACGTCATGTCCGGTCTGCAGACGGCGATCGGCGTGCTGGCGGCGCTCGATCACCGCCGCCGGACCGGCGAGGGCCAGCTGGTCGAGGTCAACCTCATGGCCGCCGCGCTCGCCGGCATGGTCAACCAGACCGGCGCCTTTGCGTCGGCAGGCGTGGTGCCGCACCGGATGGGCAATTCCCACCCCAGCCTGTTTCCCTATGAGCCGCTGCCCACGGGCGACGGCGACCTGGTCATCGCGGCTGGCAACGACGCCCAGTTCCGGAATCTGTGCGCGGTGCTCGGGGCTCCTGAGCTCGGCACCGACGAGCGGTTCGCGGCGAACTCAGGCCGCACGGCCAATCGTGACGAGCTGCGACCGCTGCTGATCGAGCGGCTGAAGACCCGACCGGCTGGCGAGTGGTTCGACCGGCTGATCGCGGCCGGCGTCCCGTGCGGGCCGATCAACACCGTGGCCGGGGGCGTCGAGTTCGCCCAGCAGATCGGTCTGGATCCAGTTGTCAGCTCCGGCCAGGGCGAGTCGGCGGTGCCCGGCATCCGCAATCCGCTGACGTTCTCCGCCACCGCGCCGCGCTACGACCTGCCGCCGCCGTCGCTGGACGAGCACGGCAGTCAGCTCCGCGCCTGGCTCGCCGACACCAACACCAGCGCCCCGCTGCCGCACGACTAGCTGGCCGCCGCCGTCCGCTCCGCCTCAGCGATCTTGCGCGCGAGCCAGTCAGCCTCGGACGGCCGGACGTTGGGATCGGCCATCCGCAGCCGTGCCACCGGCACGATGTGCGGAGCCGGGTCGTCGGTGGCGGCGACCAGGAAGTGCCGGATCACCGCGGCACGGACTGAGGTGACGGCTGGGCGCACGAGCAACGGCAGGTCGTCGACTTCCGAGCTCGCCATGATCAGGTACGCCATCGCCACGTCTGCGCCCGGCGGCCCGGCCCTGACGTTGCTCCAGTCGATCACCACGGGGCCCCGGCTAGTCAGCATGACGTTGCCGGGGTGCAGGTCAAGATGCAGTACTTTGTCGCCCGGCCCGGCCACCTCGGGCCAGCCGGCCGGCGCCGTGATCTGATGCAGCCGGTTGTGCATGTCGGCGAGGGTGCGAGCGTGCCGTCGCGCCAGCCAGGGCCTGCGGCCGAGGTCAACCAGCATGTCGCGGCCGTCGAGACGCTCCATCACCAGATCGGATCCGTCGGCATCGTAGACCTTCGGCACCGGGAAGCCGGCCTGGTGCAGGTGCCGCATCATCTCGGCCTCCGCCGCCACGCCGAACGGCCTCCGGTACCGGCGCAGTACGCGGTCGGCATCGATGGCGTATACGTCCGCAGCACGCCCGGCGCCGATGAGGGGGCCCGGCGGGTCGCTAGGTGACATGGCAGCGAAGTTACTACAGACCGGGCACAATCCGGCGCGACTCGGCGAGCCACCGGCGTCAGGCTGCCAGGAGGCAGCCCGACCCGGCTATCAGCTGGCCAGCGCGGCGCTGAACGCCTCGTCGTCGTCGAACGGTCCGACGACCGCGAGCGCCATGGCCTGTCCGAGAACGGCACCCGCGATATCCCGCACCTCGTCGTGCGTGACGGACTCGATCCGCGCCAGGATCTCGTCGACCGGCTCCAGCCGCGGGTAGACAAGCTCGGACTTGCCGAGCCTGCTCATCCGCGACGACGGGTCCTCGAGCCCTAGCACGATCGAGCCGCGCAGCTGGCCCTTACCGCGGTCGAGCTCCTCGTCGGTCAGCCCGGACTCGATCACCTTGGCGATCTCTTCCCGGCAGATAGCGAGAACTTCCTCGGTCTTGGCCGGCAGGCACCCGGCGTAGATGCCCCACTGACCGCTGTCGGCATTCTGCGAGCTGAAGCTGTACACCGAGTAGGCGAGGCCGCGCTTCTCCCTGACTTCCTGGAACAGCCGCGACGACATGCCGCCGCCGAGCGCCGCGTTGAGGACGCCCAGGGCGAACCGCCGCTCGTCGGTGCGAGCCAGCCCAGCGCATCCGAGCACCAGGTTGGCCTGCTCCACCGGCCTGGACACGAGCCGGACGCCAGTGCCACTCGCGGCGCCAGCCGACGTGGCGCCCAGCCGCGCCGGCGCGGGCGCGACCGAGCCGGTCAGCACCGAGCCGAACGCGGCGGCCGTCAGCTCCACGACCTGATCGTGGTCCAGGCTGCCAGCCGCGGCGACCACTAGCCGGTCAGGGGTGTACCTGGAGTGGTAGTGCTCGGCGATCCGGTCCCTGCTGATGGAGTTGATCGAGTCGACGGTGCCGAGGATCGGCCGGCCGAGCGGGGTGTCGCCGAAGACCTGCGCGGAGAACGCCTCATGCACAAGGTCGGACGGGTCGTCCTCGTTCATCGCGATCTCTTCGAGAATCACGCCGCGCTCGGCGTC
>DATHQE010000222.1:0-9043 GCA_035483035.1 Streptosporangiaceae bacterium
AGCGGCTGTGAACAGCTCGACCGCGTTCGCCACCGTGGTGGTCGACGAGCTGATCCGGTGCGGACTGCGGGACGCAGTGATCGCGCCAGGGTCACGCAGCGCGCCGCTCGCGATGGCGCTGCACGCTGCGTCGTCCGCGGCCCGGCCCGAATCACCCCTGCGGCTGCACGTGCGCATCGACGAGCGGTCAGCGTCCTTCCTCGCGCTCGGGCTGGCGAAGGCCAGCGGCCGACCCGTCGCCGTCGTCTGCACGTCCGGGACGGCGGCCGCGCACTTCCATGCGGCCGTCATCGAGGCGGACGAGGCGGGCGTGCCCCTGATCGTGCTGACCGCCGACCGGCCACCCGAGCTACGCGGCACCGGCGCCAACCAGACCGTCGACCAGGTCAAGCTCTATGGCGACGCCGTTCGCTGGTTCAGCGAGGTCGGCGTGCCTGAGGATCGCCCAGGGCAGGTCGGGTACTGGCGTTCGCTGGCGTGCCGGGCGTTCTGGATTGCGGCGGGGAACGGGGCGGCTTACCCCGGTCCCGTGCATCTCAACGTGCCGTTGCGTGACCCGCTGGTACCCGACCGGACCGACCCGGCCGGCGAATCAGCCGAGCCCGAGCCGCTGAACGGCAGGCCGGACGGCCAGCCCTGGACCCGAGCGGCCGCACCCCTGGATCGGGTCGCGGGCCTGCCTGAACTTGAACTGGACTGGACGGAGCGTGGCGTGGTCGTGGTCGGCGACGGCGCGCTGGATCCCGCTGGCGCCGTCCGGCTGGCAGCCGACGCAGGCTGGCCGCTGCTGGCGGAACCATCGTCCGGCGCTAGGCAGGGACCGCTCGCGCTGACGTCGTATCAGTTCTTGCTGGACTGTCCCGCGTTCACCAGCGCGCATCAGCCCGACGTGATCGTGTCAGCCGGGCGGCCCGGCCTGACGCGCGGTCAGCTGGCCCTGCTCCGCCGCGGCGCCGCCCGTCACGTGGTGCTCGCCCAGGGCGCTGGCCGCTGGTCCGATCCGGCCCGAACGGCCACCGACGTGGCGGGCCGGGTGACCGTGCGCGTAGCGCTCGCCTCGCCCGCCGGGCCGGGCGAGGCCAGCCGGCCTGATTCCTGGCTCGGTTCCTGGCTGGCGGCCGATGCCACGGCGCGGGCCGCCGCTGACGCCGTGCTCGCGGAGAACTCGGTGCTTGCCGACGGCGCCGACGCCGCGGCGCTCAGCGAGCCGATGCTGGCCCGCGACCTGGCCGCCGCGCTGCCAGCTGGTGCGCTGCTATGGGCGGCATCCAGCATGCCGGCCAGGGACCTGGACCGGCACATGGTGCCGCGCGCCGACGTGCGCGTACTGGCCAGCAGGGGAGCGAGCGGCATCGACGGCCTAGTCTCAGCGTCGATCGGCGCGGCGCTAGCACACCAGGCTGCCGGCGGCGGGCCTGCCGTCGCGCTGCTCGGTGACCTGGCCGTGCTGCACGACGCGCCCGGCCTCGTCCTCGGTCCGCTTGAGCCGCGCCCCGACCTGTGCCTGGTCGTCGTGAACAACGATGGCGGCGGCATCTTCTCGACCCTTGAGCCGGCCGCGTTTCCTGACTCGTTCGAGCGCGTCTTCGGCACACCGCACGGCGCGGACCTGGCCTCGCTCGCCGCGGCGGTGGGCCTGCCGTACGCGAGGCTCGAGCGCGCGGCCGACCTGCCGGACGCGCTGGCCGGGTCCGGGCTCCGGCTGATCGAGGTCCGGACCGACCGGGCCGACGGCGCGAAGCTTCGCGCGGCGATCACGCAAGCGTGCACGGCCGCCGTCGCGTCCGTGCTCTGACCATCAGCGCAGTGCGCAACTCTGGCCGTCAGCTCTGGCCGTAAGCGTCGTTCGCAAAACATCAGAATTCGCCCAGGATCGCGGTGGATTGACTGACTAGAGCCAGCGCAAACAGCGTCGCTGTGTACCTACTGATGCTGTATCCGCAGTAGATGCGCAGCCATGCTGTTCGGGGCGGGCCGCCGAGTGGAGCCGGCCTAGGCGACGTTCACTGTGCGTCCCACAGACCGATGATGTGAGCAGGCCCGGCCGGGAGAATCAGGCGGCTGCGCCTACGGCAAACGGCCCGGCGGGGTAGCCAGAGCTATCCCGCCGGGCCGCGGACTGCCATCATGCGGTTCGGCGCTTCCGGATTTAGAAGCCCGGCAGTGCGGTCGAGATGTCCCAGTGCGGACCCCAGTACCACTGGGTCGCCATCGAGCCGGGCACTATGTGCGGAACGCCCGTCGGATCGGCGATCCAGTAATGGACGTGTGACTGCATCTGCGGGGGGAGGGAGGCGATGGCCGCCTTCACCGCTGGCCACTCCGAGATCATCGTGTAGATGCGGGCCACCTTGTTTGGCCACTGCGTGAGCCGTGCCGAGGTCCAGGCCGCCGCGACCGCCGGGGTCGCGTCGCCGGGCTCGACGTCCAGGGCCTGAGCTGCCGGATCCGTGCCACGGGTGTCGATCCACAGCACAAGGCTGCGACCCGCCACCACCGAGCCGGGCACCGCGTAGCCGCCCGTCGCGTAGGTGGCCACCGCCGCGCCAGGCGGGATCCACTGAGGTGTCACCGAGTCGTAGAGCCGGAACGGCTGCGGGCGCGGTGCTGGCGCGGGCGCGGGCGGAGCAGGGGCCGGCGCCGGTGACGCCGTGCTTCCGGCGGGCGCAGTGGGCTGGCTTGCTGAGCCGCCCGTGCTGGTCTGCGCGGTCGCGACGTTCACGCTGCCCGGATGCTGCGGCGCCTGCGCCGAGTTTCGATCCGGCACCTGCGTGGCCAGCGGCCCGGCCGGCGCGGACTGTCCGAGCGGCGCCGACGTACCAGCGTGTGCTGCCTTGCCAAGCGGTGACTGCCTGGCTGACGCGGCTGCCTGGTCGAACGGCAGTGCCTTGACGGCGGCACCGGGGCTGCCAGCCTGATGTGCAGTGCCGGCCTGTAGTGCAGTGCCAGTCAAGTGTGCCGTGAGGACGATGCCAGCCGAGCTGGAAGCGCTCGGCGGGTTGCCAGTTGCCGCGGCGGCAGGCCCGGCGGACAGGCCGGCAGCCACGCCCGCGATAGCCGCTACTGCGGTCACGGTCGCCAGCCGCTTGGTCCAGCCGGCCGAGCGGTAGTGGTCACGGATAGAGGACTGAGCAGATCGGAATGGGAGGAAGTTTGCATGCTGGGAGGGCAAGACGTGCCTTTCGCAGGGCGTGGGGGACGCTCAGCGGACACCCAGGTTTGGCCGGCCGATGGCAAATGCACCGGGCTGCAGCAGGGGGGGTACGCGGATGTGACGCGGGTCAGGGCTTCACGTTGCTTCGGGGGCAACCATCACGCGCCTGGGTGCAATCGGTTACTGACGGTTAACGCTCAGTTGGCAAGCCGTACATCCCGGAAGTTCCGAAACACCGATATGACCTATGTCACAGGGTGACTTCCCAGGCGAAATCGGTCACCGGGGGGCGCTCGTTGCGGCGCATGCTGATGACCCCGCGCTAGCCCTGACTCGGCACCGGCGTCCAGGTGATCGTCATGGTCCACTTCGTGGAGGTGTCGCTGCTCACTGACGGCCCGACCAGTTCGATTCCCTCGCTCTGCGAAGCGCCCTCGACAGCCCAGCATCCGTGCGCGGCATCGAACTCGTTATCGCACCTTGGTGTCGTGCCGAGGCCCGCCGCTCTCTCGCCGGCCGGGCTGAAGGTCTCGACTCGGTACTGGTCGGTACCCGGCCTGCCGTCGCGCCCTGTGCACGCGACTGTGCCATCGTGGCCCTGGCCGCACAGGACCCACTGGTCGCCGTTGTCGGCTGGATTCGCGCTTGTCCCGTTCACGTAGATATCGGAGGCGATCCCAGTGTTGGTGATCGTGATCGGGTAGATGCCCGGGCTGGCCAGGCCGACAAAGCAACGGCCGTTGGGGAATCCGAGCTTGCCTGCCGTCGACAGCGTGTTGCGGCTGGCCAGGCCGCCGCTGCAGGTTCCGAACGCCGCCTTGGCCGGAGACACCGTGACCGAGCGGATGGTCGGCACCGTCGTCAGCGACAGGCTGACGCTGGCAGCATGACCCGCGCCTTGCGGCGCCGCACCGCTGATCCCGCAGCTCACCACGGCGATGCCGACGACGACCGCCAGGACGATCCAGACCGCGCTACGCCTCATAGCCGCCCCCGCCCCCGGCCACGCCGACCGGCTCCCGCTCGATCCGGATCCGGATGCCTGACCTGCTCACCAGCACCGCGGCCACCACGAGCACGACAATGGCGGCCGCGGCAACCAGCACCCACGTCGGCATGCTGAACCACGGCTGCGCGACCGCGCCGGACGCGACCCGGAACTCCAGGTCGGTCGCCGCGGCGACGCCCAGATTGGCGCCGCCGGCGGTCAGCGAGGCCGAGCCGGTGACGACGACGTCGCTGAAGTACTGTCCGGGCCGGGCGGCCGCGGGGACGACCAGGTCCAGCGGCACCCGCGCCGACTGGCCGTGGCCGAGCTGAGACGGCAGCGCCGATACCCGGATCCAGGACGGCGGCACGGTGCGCCCAGTGCCACGGGAAATGCGCTCCACCCGGATCGCGACCGACTCAGGCTGCGTGCCGGTGTTGACGACGTAGACCGGTGGCAGCGCGTACGTCCCGCCAGGATGGGCGGCGCCAGCCAGCCGGACCGGTCCTGCCTGCACGCCGACGCCCACGCTGGCGTCGGCCGCGACCGGCGCGGCCAGCATGAGCAGGCCGCTGGCGACCGGCAGCCATAACCGCAGATGCATGACCTAGTCCTGGGCTCTTCCACGGGCGTTGTCGTGCTACAGCGGACATCTCACCATGCGCTGAACTTGACTGTAATGGATCATCACCGCGCGTCAAGGACAAACGATCAGCGGTGAGCCGACGGCCGCAGTGCGGTCGCCGCATTCCAGCGCAGCGCGCCCGCCAGGTCGCGCGCGTGCTCGGCCGCGGTGTAGTCCGGCCTTGTACGGGCCTGCGCGAGCGCGCTGTCCAGATCGTGACCGCACTGGCTCAGCACCACCGAGAAGTCTCGCCGTACCGGGGCGAGCAGGTCATAACCGAACGACCGCTGCATCCCCGCGAACAGCGGCCGGTACATCCGGGCGCGCTCATGCAGGCCTGATGAGTGCGACATCGGGTTCTTCGGCCGCGCAGTGATGTAGTCCGGAAGCATGTCGGCGAATGCCTGCCGCATGATCCACTTCTCCTGGCCCGCGCGGACCTTGAGCCCCACCGGGAGCCGCATCGCGAGCTCGACCAGCGCGGGGTCGAGGTAAGGGACCCGCGCCTCTACCCCCTGTCCCATGCTCACGCGGTCGACGCGCTGAAGCTCGGTGCGGTGCAGGTTGGCGATCATGTGCTCGAACAGCCGGCGTGACGCGGCCGCCCCGATCCGGTCGTACATGGCGTATCCGCCGAACAGTTCGTCTGAGCCGTCGCCGGTCAGCACGACCTTGAGGCCGAGGGCGCGGGCCCGCGCGAAGAGCGGCACGGATACCACCGCGTTGATGATGTCGCCGTACTCAGTGAGCTCCGAGAGGCGGATGGCCTCGCGGATATCGGCGGTGCGGATATCACCGGGGCGCACGGTGATGACCTCGTGCGGCACGCCGAGCTCGGCGCACAGCCGGCGCGCGAAGACAAGGTCGTCGCTGCCAGGCGCGCCGATGGTCAGCGCCACGCAGTCCGGGTGCATCTCGCGGACATGGGTGAGGACGATCGAGCTGTCCAGGCCGCCCGACAGCACGACGCCGACGGTCAGGTCGGTGTCGACCCGGACCCGGATGCTGTCCTCGACCGCAAGCCGCAGGACTTTCGCCGCCTCGGCCGGATCGTCGATCTGCGGGCGATCGTCGCGCAAGCCCGTCAGATCGACGTAGGGCGCGAGCGCCGGCGCAGCGGACGGACGGGCCCAGCCGTGGTGACCCGGCGGTACTTCCGACACCGGTGCTCCGACCGGCACCAGCCCTTTGACCTCGGACGCCACGTGCAGGCGGCCAGCTCGGCTCGACCAGTAAAGCGGCTTGACCCCGATCGGATCGCGGGCTAGATACGTCCAGCCGGAGTCCCGGTCGGTGATGGCGAACGCGAACTCACCCCGGAAGCGCCCGACTGCGTCCTCGCCCCAGTGCAGGAACGCCTCGAGCGCAAGCTCGGTGTCGCTCTCGCTGCGGAACTCGCGGCCCAGGCCGATAAGCTCGGCGCGCAGGTGCCGGTAGTTGAAGATCTCGCCGTTGTAGCACAGCAGCCAGCGGCCATCACGTGACATCCAGGGCTGCACAGCCCGTTCCCTGTCGACGATACGAAGCCGCTGGGTGCCCGCCAGCAGTGCGTCGCCGCAATGGGTCTCCTCGACCTCGCCGCGCGGTGCCAGGCTAGCCAGCATCTGGCCGAACAGGGCGCGGTCCGCGCCGCCGCCCACGATCATGACGATGCCGCACATGACGGTCAGCCGAGCTGTGGCTGGCCGGGGACCAGGCGCAGAGCGCGGCCTGCACCGGGACACAGGCACAGGTGCCAGGCCTGGCCTTCGTCGATGACATTGATCTCGCCCGCGCGCTGCCGGTCGAGCAGCAGGCGCTGCAGGACGCCGTCGGCCTGGAACTGGCGGAACCAGGTCATCTCGATGTCGGCCGCGTAGCCGATACAGTGCGCGCTTGGCAGCAGCGCCGCGTAGCCCAGCGAGCGCAGATGCCGCTGGTGCGACACACTGCGGGCGAGGCTGGTGACCCAGAGCGGCGGCGTACCGGGCGGCGCGAGCCGGGCGAAGTCAGCGGCAATCTGGTTGAGAAGCACGATCAGCTCCGCGCGGGCACAGGCGAACCGGAGCCCGGCCGTGCGCGGCACGCGAAGGGGCGCAGCACGCCGCTCGGCCGAGCGAGCGGCGCGGCCGACCAGCGACGACGCCTGGCGCCGGTAGCGGAAGAGCAGCAAGCCATCGCGCCTCAGCGCATCGAGGTCCAGCAACTCGACCGCGTCGAGCACGTCGGAGTCGGACTGGTAGGCGGGCAGGTGGCCCCACCACAGCACGTCGATCTGCGCGAGCAGCGCGATCCCGACCATCGCGGCGAGGTTGCCCACCAGGTTCTCTGCGCCCTGCCGGTAGATCCTGATCTCGCGCAGCACGCGCTGGATGGCGGCGTCCGGCCCCGACGGCATTGCCGACAGGACCATCGCGAACTCGGGCTCCGCGAGACGGCGCGCCAGGATTCGCTCTGCCATCGCGACGCCGGGCGACTCACCCAGGCTGGCCAGCTCGGTGAGCACGTCGGCGACGGCCTCGCGGTAGGCCACGACGTCAGACTGACGCCGCGCATCGCCCGGCGACACAAACTGGGTCCCCGTTCCCCGGCCAGCCACCCAATTGGACACGAGTTCGCTCCTCCCGCGGCGCGAGCCGGTTCGCTCGCACGCGATGAGCACCGAGAGTAACAGTCCGACAACGTAACGTGAGGTAGGTTGAGACTCATGCGTCCTTAGCGCCGTCCTGTCGGACATGACTAGGCGAAGCGGGAGTCTGGTGGCGCACACTGATGCCGTGCACGACAAGGCTGAAGTGCCGAGCGGGCCGTGGCAGCCCTGGACTATCTGCCTGGCGGGCGTTGTGGCGCTTGCCGCTTCGCTGCTGCTGCTCGTCGCGGACGGGTTCGCCGGGGTCATGGCGAGCTGGGACACTCCGGCGCCGGGCCGCGGCTGGCTCACCGTAGCTGCGATTGGCCACGTCGTGCTGGCAGTCGGGAGCATCGTGCTGCTCGCTGCCGGGCTCGGCCGCCCGACCTGGCGGCGTCCCGCCGTCCTCCTGGCCTGCGCGATCATCCCGGTCGGGGTCGGCTGGTTCCTGCTGTTCGGCCGGCTGGCGAGCGGTGCGTAGCGCGGCTCGGACTACCTGATCGCAGTGATGACGAGGTCGTGGAATGACACCTCGAAGCCAGCGCCGTCCGGCGCCGCGCACATTGCCCCGGCGAAGGCCGACTTGCCGGGCGGCAGATAGCCGACAGCGGCGAGTTCAGCTGAGCCGCCGTCGATGCTGTAGCGGACCTCGACCGCGTCTTTCCGCCTGGCCAGCTGCAAGCTGAGCTCGCTGACGCCGGGCGGCAGGTCGGCGACGGTCCAGCTGGAGTACGCCAGCGTCACCACGGTGCTGAACCGGATCCTGCCGTCGACGAACTCGATGCCGGTCTTGAGCCAGTGCTCCTCGTCGACCCGCACCATCGCCCCGGCCTGGTCGAACTGGTCGGCGTAAGCCCCGCGGACACGGACTGACAAGTTGAAGTCACCGTCGACCTCTCGGCCATAAACATGTCCGCTATCGCGCACGAACCCGTAGTGAGTGGTACGCCAGAAGTCACTGCCCGCATCCGGGGTCACGGTCAGCACCCCGTCGGCAGCCGACCACTGGCCCGGCTCGTTGATCCATTCCACGCTGGCCTCCCCGGGATTGACGACGGCTCACGCACGCTTGCTCGGCGGCTACTGAGGTGAGCGGTGCCGGGGCTCGTAGATAGGGAGCTCTGAGCCGTCCGGGAGGGCGATGGCCGCCAGCAGCCCCCAGCCCTGATCGGCGACATCCCGCAGCACCTGGACTCCCTTGCCGCGCAATTCGGCCAGGGTCGCGTGAATGTCGTCGCACATCAGGTAGAGCTCGTGGCGGCCGGCGCCGTCGGCGGGGTGGACAGCCAGCTCGGCCGGGGGCATCGCGAAGATGAGCCAGCCGCCGCCTGCATCGACCGAGGTCAAGCCCAGCACGTCCCGGAAGAACGCCCGGACCTTCTCGGCCTCAGGGGAGAACACGATCGCATGCAGGCCGGTGATCACCCGGTGATCTTAGCCGCTGAAGCGTTTCCTGGTACGACAGCGACGAACAGCGACGCCTGATGTGCGGGTGGTTGCGTTGGTCGCGTACTATACGACAGTTTCCTACTTACTAGCATTGAATGTCCGGGTCGTCGAGGAATGGAGGACGGATGCTGGCTGCTGACGGCAGAGACGCCGGGTCGGCGCGCCCCGCGGCTGGTGCGCGATGGGCCGATCCGGGGCTCGAAGGTGACGGGGGCGCCC
>DATHQE010000223.1:0-1722 GCA_035483035.1 Streptosporangiaceae bacterium
GACCTCGATCTGGTCGCGCAGGTCAGCGAGCGGATCTTCGTGCTCTCCAGCGGGCGGCTCGTCTTCGACGGCGGCCCCGCGGACTTCCGGGCCTCACCGGTCGTGAACTCGCTCCTCGTCGGGCTTTAACAAAAGAACAAAAGGAGATTGGCAATATGTCTCGAAGACGAATCCCGTTCGCCGCCCTGACGGCCGCCGCCGCGGCGGTCCTTATGGTCGGCGGCATCGCCGCGTGCAGTTCAGGCGGCGGCACCTCCGCCAGCAGCAGCAACTCCCCCATCGTCGTCTGCGGCGACTTCGCACTGGCCGGCCCGTACGCCCAGATCGGCGAGACGGACAACTGGGGTGCGATCGCCTACTTCAAGCACGTCAACGCCACCGGCGGCATCCTCGGCCACCAGGTCAAGTACACGACATTCAACAACCAGTCCAACGCCGCCCAGTCCGAGCTGATCGCGAAGAAGTGCGTCCAGAGCTACCACGCGCAGTTCATCCTCGGGCCGGAGTCGGGCGCGGACACCGAGTCCGCGCTGCCGATCGCGATCGCCAACCACACGATCCTGATCAGCCTCTCCTCCGGCTGGCAGACCAACGGCTACCCGGCGAGCGAGCTGAACTCCTGGGGCTTCCCCGGCTTCTACGACGTCTTCGCCCAGGACCAGGTCGACTCGGTGGCGAACCTGATCGTGCCGCGGCACTACACCCGCGTCGCGCTGCTCGAGGACAACTGCGGCTCGGTCTGCCTGTCCAACCAGGGCACCGTGCAGGCCCTCGCCGCGAAGAACGGCTTCCAGCTCGTCTCCACCCAGATCGACCAGGTGGGCGCCACCGACGTGACCCCGCAGGTGCTCGCCATGCTGGCCGCCAAGCCGCAGATCATCCTCTTCGGCCTAGTGCCGGGCACCGACTCGATCACCGCCATCCGCGCCATCAGGGCACAGGACCCGACCATCCCGATCAGCGAGTGCTCCGCCTGCGAGCTGCCCAGCTTCATCTCGGCGGCCGGCGGTGCCTCGGTGATGAAGAACATCTACGTCCTCGGCTCCATGTCGCAGTGGCTTGACAAGGCACAGCAGGGCACCTCCGCGCAGGCGAAGGCGACCGCGACGGGACTTGAGGCCTACATGGCCGGGATGAAGGCCGCGGGCCTCGGCGCCGAGGACCAGATCGACAACAGCCAGGAAGGCTGGGACGCCGGCCTTGAGATCAGCTGGGCGATCCAGCAGGCAGGCAACCTGGACGAGACAACGATCATGCAGAAGCTCCAGCACCTGGACATCAACACGCTGGGCATCATCTGGAACAGAAACCCGTCCAACTACGAGAACATCACCCAAGTGCTGGCCGCCATGGAAACCATCAACTCCGACGGCTCAGCGACTCTGTTCAAGTAGCCGCTGCCAAGATTCATCCCGAACGGGCCCGTGGTACCACGGGCCCGTTCGGGATGAATGGAAAGAGCGGCCGGCGCGGACGGTCACGTTTGTCGCGAAGCCTCCGCCACCGCGAGGTCTTTCCTGAAGCGCTCGTACTGCGCGATCTCCCGGCCGGCGGGGGTGAGCACCGTGTCGCGGGCCGCCCCGGCGATCCGCGTGCGCATCGCCTCTTCCGCGTGCTGCCGCTCGCGCTCGGCGGCGACCACGGCCATGTTGCGGCAGCCGGAGGCGGTCAGGAAGCCGAGCAGCAGCAGCGCCGCCGCCATGACGAGCAGCCACGGGATCA
>DATHQE010000224.1:0-2125 GCA_035483035.1 Streptosporangiaceae bacterium
GACTGTGCCCGGTGTCGCCAAAGTCGTCAACGCCGGCCGGTCTGCCAACGGCCAGGCCGAGCAGCTTATCGCGCTGGCTAGCGTCGCCGGCAGCGGTAATCCTCAGTATGCAAAGAATCTGGTCGACGGCCTGCGCGCGCAGATCACCAGCGCCAATCTGCCGCCGAACCTGCACGCGCACGTCACGGGCGACCTCGCCGTCCAGGTCGACCAGCAGAAGGCCTCCGGCAATACAGGTAACAAGGTGCAGGGCTTGTCGGCGCTGTTTGTCGTCTTGCTGCTCGTGCTGATCTTCCGCTCCCTCAGTCTCGCGATCACCACGGTCCTCCCGCCGCTCCTATCGGTGTCCATCGCAGGGCCGCTCGTGGCCGAGGCCGCCAAGCACGGGCTCCAGGTCTCGCCGATCGCCCAGCTGCTGCTCATCGTGCTAGTGATCGGCGCCGGCACTGACTACGGACTGTTCCTGGTGTTCCGTGTCCGGGAGGAGCTGCGCGCCTGCGGGCACGAGACCGGGGGAGAGCTCTATCCCGGCAGGACGGGAACGGGGTCGAGCATGCTCGCCGACCTCGCCCATCCGCGGCCGCCGGCGCGGGATGCGATCGTCCGCGCGGTCACCAGGGTCGGCGAATCCATCAGCGCCTCCGCCGCGACCGTGATCGCGGCTGTGCTGACGCTGCTACTGGCCAGCTTCTCCTTTTACTCCGACCTCGCCTGGCCGTTCGCCATCGCGGTCGGCGTCATCCTGGTAGCAGGGCTGACGCTGCTGCCGGCCCTGCTGTCCATCCGACTGTCGCTGCTGGCGGTCAAGCGCTCGCTGTTCACGGCCTTGTTCGGCAAGCCGAAGCTGATCCCGCTGAGCATCCAGGGCAGCGGCAAGCCCGGCGTGTGGGGCCGGGTCGCCGCCCGGATCGTCCAGCACCCCGGCCCGACGCTGGTGGCTGGCCTCGTGTTCTTCGGTGGTCTCTCGTTCGCCGTACTCGGCTACACCGCCGCGGGCTTCGGCGGCACCACGACGCCGCCGGCCGCCAGCGACTCGGCCGCTGGTGCCGCGGTGCTGGCCAAGTACTTCCCGCAGTCATCGGCTAACCCGACCACGATCATCTTCAAGTTCCCGCAACCGGTCTGGGACAACGCCGCGCCGCTGGCCAAGGCGACCAGCGAGCTGCGCGCGAGCGGCGACTTCACCCAGGTGACGGGCGTGCTGGACCCCGTCGGCGGGATCACGCTGACGCCCGCGCAGTACCAGGGGTTGTTTGGCGCACTCGGTCCGCCCAGCAAGCTCCCGGCCACGCCGGCCGCGGGCGCATTGCTCGGCGGCAGGATCCCGGCGCAGGCCTACCAGCTCTACCGGGTCACGGCGAACTTCGTCAGCCCGGACGGCCGGACAGTGCAGTTCTCGACCGGGCTGACAGCCGGCGATCCGGGCAGCACTAATGCGCTGAACGCGGTACCGGGCATCCGGGCGACCACGACTCGGATCCAGCATTCGGCGGGCGCGACCGCGTCGGGCGTCGCGGGGGAGGCAGCCGCCCTGCACGACATCAGCGTCATCTCGACGAGCGACCTGAAGCGCATCATCCCGTTCGCCATCGTGGCTATCGGCATCCTGCTGGCGCTGGTCCTGCGCAGCCTCGTCGCGCCGCTCTACCTGATCGCCTCGGTCGGCGTCTCCTACCTCGCCGCGCTGGGCTTGTCCGTGCTCATTTTCATCAAGCTGGGCCACAGCGGCGGCCTGGTGTTCTTCATGCCCTTCCTGATGTTCATCTTCCTGCTCGCACTCGGCGAGGACTACAACATCCTGATGATGACCAGGATCAGGGAGGAGGCGCATAAGCTGCCGCTCCGGCAGGCGGTCGCGAAGGCGATCGCCGCCACCGGCACGACGATCACGTCGGCCGGACTGGTCCTGGCTGGCTCATTCATCGTGCTGACAGTCGCGGCCGGAAGCGGCTCGGGCGCGAGCCAGGTCCGCGACATCGGCCTGGGCCTCGCGCTCGGCATCCTCATGGACACCTTCCTGGTGCGGACGCTCCTGGTGCCGTCGACCGTCGTGCTGCTCGGCAAGTGGAACTGGTGGCCGTCGAAGCTGCACCTGGACCAGCCGACCGAGGTCGATGTCGCTCAG
>DATHQE010000225.1:0-10210 GCA_035483035.1 Streptosporangiaceae bacterium
TGGCGCGGTCCTGGCCAACGTGGACATCAGCGCCGAGATCGAGAACCTGCGAATCAACGGCGTCGACGTCGTTCCCCTGGTAGAGGCAGAGCTGGATCGCCGATATCCCGACCGGCCCAAGATGCGGCCAGCTGATGCGGCCGGGTTCCGCGAAGCCTGGGACATACTCGAGCGGCAGTGGGCGCAGACCGTCGAGCGGGCACGCCGGATGCCGCCGCAGCAGCTGCACGAGCGTGTCGACGGCGAGTGGTCGTTCATCGAGACGCTGCGCCACCTGGTGTTCGCCACGGACGCGTGGGTTCGGCGGGCCATCCTGGGGGACCCGTCGCCGTGGGACCCGCTTGACCTGCCCCACGACGAGATGCCCGACGAGCCCAGCGTGCCGCGCGACCGGGACGCGCGGCCGACGCTGGACGAGGTGCTCGCGCTGCGCGCGGACCGGATCACAACCGTGCGGCAGGTGCTCGCCGACCTGACCGACGACACGCTTGCCGGGATGACCCAGCCGGTCATAGCGCCCGGCTATCCGGAGCCCGAAGGCTTCGCCGTCCGCCGCTGCCTAGGGGCGGTCATCAGCGAAGAGTGGGAGCACCGGCTTTACGCCGAGCGGGACTTCGACGTGCTCGAAGGACGCTAACTCGTTAGCACGTAAAGAACCGTATCGCGGGCGACACATTGTCTTCGTGATCATGATTCACGAAGCGACGACGATGTTCACGATGCGGTCGGGCACGATCACCAGCCGCTCGACGCTGCCGCCAGCGATCCAGCGCGCGTACTCCGGATGCGCGCGGACGGCTTCCTCGATCGCGGTCGTGCCGAGGCCAGCTGCGACCTGCAGCCGGAACCGGGTCCGCCCGTTCACCTGGACCGGCACGGTAACGACGCTCGCCTCGGCCAGCACCGGGTCCGCCACCGGGAACGGCGCATAGGCCACTGACGGCTGATGGCCCAGCCTGGCCCACAGCTCCTCGGCGATGTGCGGAGCCAGCGGGGCGATCATTAGCACCAGCGGCTCGGCCAGCGCCCGCGGCAGCCCGCCATCGGCCGACAGCCGAGCCGCCATTGTGACCAGTTCCATCAGCCGGGCGATGGCAGTGTTGAACCGCAGCTGCCCGAAGTCGCGACGCACGGCCGTGATCGTCGCGTGCAGAGCGCGCTCGGCAGCCGCGTCCAGCGCGGCGTCGGTCACCGTCAGCGAGCCGGTCTGCTCATCGACCATGCACCGCCATAGTCGCTGCAGGAATCGGTGCACGCCGACAACGTCATCGGTCCGCCACGGCTTCTCGACTTCCAGCGGGCCCATCGCCATCTCGTACAGCCGCAGCGTGTCCGCGCCGTACCGGCGGTACATCTCGTCCGGACTGACGCCGTTCTTCAGGCTCTTGCCCATCTTCCCGGCTCGTCTGGTGACGGGCTGGCCCTGGTAGCTCGCCGAGCCGTCCGGCGTGGCCACAACGTCCGCGGCGGGCACGTACATGCCTCGTGCGTCGACGTAGGCATCGGCCAGGATCATGCCCTGGTTCACCAGGCGGGCGAACGGCTCCGGCGTCGACACGTGCCCCAGGTCGTACAGGACCTTGTGCCAGAACCGCGCGTACAGCAAGTGCAGCACGGCGTGCTCGGCGCCGCCGATGTACAAGTCGACGCCGCCTGGCTCCATCCAGTACCGCTCTATGACCGGATCCGCGAACGCCGCGTCGTTGTCAGGGTCGGTGTACCGCAGGTAGTACCAGCAGGAGCCAGCCCACTGCGGCATGGTGTTCAGCTCGCGCCGGTACGTCGCGACGCCGTCCCCCAGGTCCAGCTCCACCGTGGCCCAGCCGGCTGCTCGCGCCAGCGGCGGCACGGGCTCGTCGGCACCCGGCTCGGGCCGGAAATCGGCCAGGTCCGGCAGCAGCACCGGCAGCTCGGTCTCGGGCAGCGCTACCGGCTGGCCTCCGGCGTCGTACACGATGGGGAACGGCTCGCCCCAGTAGCGCTGGCGGGAGAACAGCCAGTCCCGCAGCCGGTACCTGCGAACGGCATGCCCGTGCCCGCCCCGTTCCAGCCAGTGAATCGAAGCAGCGATCGCGGCCGTCGTGTCCAGGCCAGCCAGCGCCACGCCCGGCACGTCCACGTACTCGCCGCCGCCGTCGATGACCTGCCGTACCGGCAGGTCATGCGCACGCGCGAAGGCCAGGTCCCGTTCGTCGTGGGCGGGCACCGCCATGATGGCGCCCGTTCCGTAGCCCATCAGCACATAATCGGCGACGAAGACCGGAACGGGGTCGCCCGTGACCGGGTTGATGACGAAAGCGCCGGTGAAGACGCCGGACTTGGCGTCGCCCGCGGTGCGCTGCCGATCGCTACGCCGGGCCGTCGCTGCCTGGTATGCGGCGAGTGCCGCGCGCGGCTCACGACCGTCGGGCCGCCAGGAGGGCGGCGTTCCCTCCGGCCAGGCGTCGGCCACCAGGCTGTCGGCCAGCGGGTGCTCAGGCGCCAGGACGACGAAAGTCGCGCCGAGTAGCGTGTCGGGACGGGTCGTGAACACCTCGACGGGGCTGCCGCTCAGGCCGGCCGGCTGCATGGTGATGATGGCGCCGTCGCTGGCGCCGATCCAGTTGCGCTGCAGCTGCTTGATGCTGTCTGGCCACGACAGCTCGTCCAGGTCGTCGATCAGGCGCTGCGCCATCGAGGTGATGCGCAGCATCCACTGCCGCATCGGGCGCCGGTAGACGGGGAAGTTGCCGATGTCGCTGCGGCCGTCGGCAGTGACCTCCTCGTTGGCCAGGACAGTGCCCAGGCCGGGGCACCAGTTGACGGGCTCCTCGGCTACGTACGCCAGCCGTCGCGCGTCGACAAGCTGCCGCCGCTCGGAGCCGGTCAGTCCAGCCCAGTCCCGTTGGTCCCCGTCGGGGCCGACGCCGACCGCGCGCGTCCCGGACTCGTACTCGGCCACCAGGTCCGCTATCGGCCGCGCCCGGCCGGTCCGCTCATCGACCCAGCTGTTGAAGATCTGCAGGAAGATCCACTGCGTCCAGCGGTAGAACCGGGGATCGGTCGTGTCGATGCTGCGCCGGGAGTCGTGGCCGAGCCCCAGGCGGCGCAGCTGCCTGCGCATGATGTCAGTGTTCTGCCGAGTCGTGACCTCCGGATGCTGGCCGGACGCCAGCGCGAACTGCTCGGCGGGCAGGCCGAAGGAGTCAAACCCCATGGCGTGCAGGACGTGATGCCCGGTCATCCGCAGGTAGCGCGCGTAGACGTCGGTGGCGATGTAACCCTCGGGGTGGCCGACATGGATACCCGAGCCGCTGGCGTAGGCGAACATGTCCAGCACGTAGGCCTTCGGCTGGCCAGCGCGGAACCCCGCGGACAGCGGGCCTGTCGGGTTCGGGGAGTCGAACGTGCCGACGGCCGCCCAGTAGTCCTGCCAGCGCAGCTCGATCTCTTCGGCCATCCGGGCGTGATAGCGGAACGGCGGCAGGCCGGCGGCCGCTGCCTGGTCTGGCTGCTGCTGGCCGGTCGCTTGCTCGCTCATGGCGTCGTTGCCCCTCGCTCGTGCGGCTCACTGGAGAAATAAAAAAGCCCCTCACGCATGAGGGGCGGCCGCGCTGACTTATCGCGTCAGTGCGGCCTGCGGAGAAGGAGGCTGCGGAATCGTGTCACGAGCACAGGATAGCGCCATCGCCCGGCTGGCGGCGACCCTGATTCAGCGCCGCATCAGCCAGTAGCAGCTGCCCGGTGGCTGCCCGGCACCGAGCTAGCCAGAGCTGACGTCGTGGCCGAGGATCGCGGACCACTCGGATAGCTCGGCGCTGAGCCGGGCATCGACCGGCCGGGGCCGGGTGGACCGCAGCCTTCTCAGTCCCGACCGGCGCTCAGGCTCTCGCTTCGCTGCAGTCGGCCCGAGGGCCAGCGTGATGGCGCCGCCGCCACGTGGCGACCTGCCGATCGTGAGGGATCCACCGGAGGACTCGGCGATGCGCCTGGCGATGTCTAGGCCCAGGCCGGTCGACCCGCCGCCGGACGAGCCGCGTGCCGCCTGGTCGCTGGCGAAGCCGGGCCCGTCGTCGGCCACCGTCAGCCAGGCGCCGCCGCTGGCGCGTCCTGTCAGGCGCACGCCGAACGCGGCACCCTCGGGCGTGTGCGCGAACACATTCTCGAGCAGGATGTCCGCGCACGCAGCGAGGTCCTGGGCTGGCACCCGGACTGGCAGCCAGTCCGAGTCGATCTCGACTGTCATGTACCGATCCTGGTCCTCGGCCAGCGCCTGCCAGAAGGCCGTGCGTTCCCGGATGACCTCGGCGGCGTCACACGCAATCCGGCCGCCGGACGCGGACGGCCGCCGGGCCTCCCTGATGATCTCGTTTACCGTCCGCGTCAGCTCGTCGACGTCGGCGATGACCTGCATCATCTCGGTCTCGTCGCGCAGCGACTCGGCGTCGATGCGGAGCGCGGTCAGCGGCGTCCGCAGCCGGTGCGAAAGGTCGGCAAGCGTTTCGCGCTCGTGCGCGAGCAATTCGCCGATCCGGGCCGCGAGCCGGTTGAGCCCACTGCTCACCTGCCGTATTTCGGGCGGGCCGTCATACGGGGCACGGGCAGAGAGGTCGCCGTCGGCCAGCAGCTCCGATGCCTTGGCCACCGCGCCCAGCGGCATCAGCAGCGAGCGGGCGAGCTGCGCCGCGACCGCCACGCTGAGCGCGAGCAGACCGACGCCGATGATGCCGAGCAGCAGCCATTCGCGCGACACGCCCTGGCGGAGCCGGGCGTCGGGCACGAAGGTCCGGATGACCGCGGTGCCGCGGGGGAGGCCCTGTACCGAGACGAGGATCTCCTCGCCGCCGGCCACGCGCCTGGTAAAGCTGCGGCCGCCCATGGCGAGCCGGACGTTGGACGTTCGCTGCGCCGGGCTGCCGAGGACCTCACCGCTGGGCAAGAACACGGTGGTCGGCTCGCCCGCATTCTGCGCGTTGACCCGGGCGATCGTCAGACGTAGATCGTCTGGCGCGAGCGTTGCCGCCAGCGGGGCCAGCCACTGAGCCTGCGCGGTGGCCGAGCCCGTCGCGCGCTCGGCCGCGAATGTCCGCAGCAGGAGCGCGAGCGGGAGCAGGAACGAGACCAGTACCAGCGAACTGGTCGCCAGCACGAGCAGGGTGATCCGCAGTCTCATAGCGGCGCGGCGAGCTTGATGCCAACTCCGCGGACCGTATAGAGATACCTCGGCTCCTGCGCCGTCTCGCCCAATTTGCGGCGTAGCCAGGATACGTGCACGTCGATCGTCTTGTCCGCGCCGCCGTATGGCATCCGCCAGACATGGGTCAGCAGGTCACGCTTGGGCACGACCTGCCCAGCTCGCTGGGCCAGGTAATGCAGGAGGTCAAACTCCCGCCTGCTGAGCTCGAGCGGAATCCCGTCCAGGAACGCCTCGTGTGCTTCGCCGTCCAGCCAGAGCCCGCCGACCTGGATCGGGGCGGTGCGCGACTGGGTCACATCGCTGGCCCGGCGGAGCACGGCCCGGACGCGCGCGTCGATCTGGCCGGGCCCGAACGGCTTGACCAGGTAATCGTCAGCGCCAGCGTTCAGGGCACGGACGATGTCGGCCTCGTCATCACGCGCCGTCGCGACGACGACAGGCACGTTGCTGACCGCCCGGAGCATTCGCAGGGCTTCGTAGCCGTCAAGCCCCGGCAGCCCGAGATCCAGGATGACGAGGTCGGGTGGGGCCGACACCACCTGCTGGAGCGCGTCCATGGCGGTCGTGGTGCTGGTGACGGCGTGTCCACGCTCGGTCAGCGCGCGCACGAGGGCATGGCGGATCGGCGCGTCGTCTTCCACCAGCAGGAGCTGGGCCACAGTGCAGACGGTAGTCGGCGCGGGTATCGGCGTGGCGCCGAATTCTTGGATTAATTCGATGGTTTGTGCTGTTTCGCGGCCTTAGCGTGGCAGCTTGTTGCTGGCTTTACCTGCGGTTAAGGTTCAGGCCGCGATCATCTGCTCGTGAGCTCGCGATTTCTGGTTGGCCTCGGTGCCTGGCTGCTCGGTGCGGGGATCGCGACGACTGGCAGCATGATCGCGGTTCACGAGCTGGCGCACGGTCTGCTGGTATCGCAGGCTCAGCAGCTCGGCGCGGGAACCGCGGGCGTCGGTCTCACCGCGGGCGCCGCAAGCCCGAGCCCCTCTCCGGGGACGCCTTCGGCCACGGCATCGTCCAGCCGTCCGCCAGCCAGGCGGCAGACCATGCGCGCCAGCGCGAGCTCGGACGCTCCGACTCTGGCCGGCACGCTCCTGGAATCGGGCGAGGGCAGCGCCATGGCCGACTGCGTGGCCAGCGGCGCGTACCTGCTGTACTGGAGCCCGGATCAGGGCTTCTGGGCCGAGGACGTCGTTCGCGGTCCAGCCGGGACAGCCAGTGTGACCTTCCGCGGGCCGGGCGCCGGCGTGATCATGCGCGTATCCTGCCCGGCGGGTGTGCCGGTCGCGCATCTGTACCGGCTCGCTGGCGACGACGGCGACGACGGCTACAGTGCTGGCCCCAGCGGCAGCCCCAGCGGCGGATCGGGAGAGTAGTCAGCGAACTGACCGTCAGGCTGACGTCTTCTGCAGAATCAGGGCGAGGGCCGGGCAGGATGCGACGGCGCGTCGCGCCAGCGGCAGCTCATCGTCGATGAGTTCGCCGGGCGGCACGATGGGATAGCCCCATGGATCTAGTTCGATCAGCTCGGGCAGCAGTTCCGCGCAGACGCCGTGGCCGGTGCACGCGATCGGGTTGACCCGCAGCCTCTCGCTCACCAGTCCGCCAGGTCGCCGGGAACGGGCAGGATGGGCGTGCGGCGGATGCCGTAGCACGGGCCGTGGTCGTGATGCCAGGCCGCGTCATTGGCAAATACATCAAGAGCGCTGCGGACTAGCTGAGTGACCCCGTCAGGATGCTTGCAGGCACCGCGGCCGGCCACGAGCCCGGTCAGCGCCCCAATCTGCCGGGTAGCTAGCCGCTCGCCCTGGTAGGCCAGATCAGCGACCGCGTCCGCCAGGGCGGGCAAGCCGAAGACGCACGGTCCGCACTGACCTGCGGTCTCGGCGGCCAGGTAGCGCACTACCCTGGCCGTTTCCGCCAGGCCGCAGGAGGTGTCCGGCAGGGCGATGATGATGCCTGCGCCGAGCGCGCCGCCAGCGGCCTTGAGGTCCCGGTGCGTCAGCGGCAGCTGCCACGCCACGTTGATCGGCAGCCAGGTGCCGAAGTACCCGCCGGTCAGGACGGCCTGCGGCCGCTCGGTCAGCCCGCCTGCGCTCATCAGCACAGCCCCGATCGGAGTGCCGAGCTCGACCTCGTAGACGCCGGGGCTGGCCACGGCGCCGTCGACGGTGACCAGCATCGTCCCCGCGGCGCCGGGCACGCCAGCCGACCTGAACCAGCGGTCGCCGTACCGGGCGATCAGCGCGATGTGGGCGAGCGTCTCGGAGTTGTTAACCAGCGTCGGACGGCCGTCGACGCCGCGTTCGTGGGTGCGCGGCGGCGAGAACGTCGGCAGGGCAGGGCCGCCGTTGAGGTAGTGGACGATGGCCGACTGCTCGCTAGACACATACCGGCTGGGAATGCCGACGATCTCGATGGGGATCGCGTCGATGCCCGCCGCCGCCCGCGCTGCCGCAGCTGCTTCGAGGCTCGCGGCCAGCCGCCGCTCGCGCTGGTGCACGGTCAGGAACGCGCGGTCGGCGCCGACGGCGAACGCCGCCAGACTGATGCCATCGAACACCAGGTGCGGCGCCCGGCTCAGCAGCAGCCTGTCCTTCGCGCTGGCGGGTTCGCCCTCGCAGCCATTGGCGACGACGACCGGCCGACCACGCTCACCGGCCACGGAGCGCAGCTTGCGGCCAGCCGGGAAGCCGGCCCCGCCGCGGCCGGTCAGGCCGGACCGCTCGATGACGTCCATCAGCCGGCTGGCGCTGTCACGTTGCGCGCGGCCCCGCAGCCCCGGCAGGGGCAGCGGGCCGTGGAGTTCCTCGTGCTCGAGCAGGCCGATGGGTCGGTGTCCGCCGGGCCCCGCCAGCAGGCGTGGCAGCCCGCTCTGGCGCGCAACGGCCTGCGTCACCACCGCGACCGTCATCGCGCCATCCGGTGGGACGGCAGGAGGTCGAGGCCGCGGACGATCCCGGCGACAAGCACAGCCGCGCCGCACGCCATCGCCAGGACGAAGACCCAGGTCTGCGACCGGTCCGTGCCAATCTCGAGGCCGTGAGCCATCGCGATCGGCCAGCACAGGTAGCCGCACCAGTGCACCGCTCGCCAGGAGCGGTGCCCGATCCGCTGCCGGAGGGCGCTCGTCACCGAGACGGCGATGAGCACATCCGACGCGATCGCACCGAGCCCGAGCCACAGCCGGTGGTAGCCGGACAGGAAGGGGATGACGGCATCCTGGATGCCGATCGAGGTGTAGCTGTCCACGACCGTAGTGCCGATGTGCACCCCGAGGAAGGCCAGGGCGAGTAGCGAGATGTTGCGGTGCAGGCCGATGACGAGGAACCGCGGCCAGCGCATTGTGGAGACTCGGCCAGCCGTGAGCAAGCCGAGCGCTGTCGTCGCGGTGAGCAGCAGCAGCGTGACCAGACCCGCCGCCCTGGTCGCGTACCAAAGGCCAGGGCCGCTAAAGCTCATCGGGCCACGCCCCGGTGGTCATGATGGTGCCGTCGGTACCGACGAGCCGGGCGGGCAACCCCAGGCTGGCCAGCCAGCCTGGCGCGGCAGCCGATCTGATGATCGCGGCCGTGCTGGCCGAGTTCGCGTCGACGCACGTGGCCGCCGCCACGCTGACTGCGGTCCAGCAGCTGTCTGCGGACCGACCGGTGCGCGGGTCGAGGATGTGGTGCAGCATCTGGACGCCTCGCCGCCAGGCCCGCGAGCCGGTGCTGGACGTAGCCAGGCCGCCGTCCCGGAGCGCGATCACAGGCCGGCGTCCGCCGTCCGCCGGATCCGCAACGATCTCAACCCGCCAGCCGGCGGCGGGCGGAAGGCCCGCCACGGCGATGTCGCCGCCGAGGTTGACCAGCACGCCCGCGCCAGTGGCCATGGAGATCGTGCGGGCCGCCCGGTCGGCGGCCAGTGCTTTGGCGGTCGCGCCGAGGTCCAGGTGCACTCCAGCCGGGAGCCGCACGGTCAGGTCCGCCCGGTCGAGGTCGACACACTGCCAGCCGCCGGCGGGCACCGGCCGGACCGGCCCGGCCGGTGCCCGCCAACGGCTGGCTAGCTGGGCGAAGTCACGGTCATAGCCGAGCCGGACCAGAGACTGGCCGCAGGTGGGATCGACGTCCCCGTCGGTGGCGGCCGCCGCTCGCAGCGCCACCGCGATTGCCTCGGCGAACAGGGGGCTGACTGGCTGGCGTCGTCCGCCGGCCCGGTTCAGCATCGTCAGCTCGGAGTCTGGCCGGAAGCGCGAGCAGGCCAGGTCGATGGCGCGAAGCTCACGGCCGAGTAGTTCGCGCGCGGGCCTGACGGCCGGCCGAGTGGTGACCAGCAGCGTGCCGAAGGTGCCGAATGCGGTGAAGCTCGTTCGGATGAGATCGGGCGCCGACCGGATGGATGCGATCGCAGTTCTGGCTGGCCTGGTCGCGACTGCGGTCACGGACTACCTGCCCGCCGGGGTTGACCCGCTCGACTTCGTCGGCGCCGGCGTCGACGTGGGCGCCGGGGCGGGGGCCGTCGTTGGCGGTGCCAGCGTCGGGGCCGGCTTAGGCGGGGCCGACGCCGGCGTTGTGCTGGCCGGCTGCGAGTTCTGCGCCCGGCTGGCGGCGGGAGACGAGCTGGCAGCGGTCGGGCTCGGAGACGACGCGCCCGCGGACGGCGACGCCGCCGGCCTGCTTGAGCTTGGAGCCGGCCCGGGCGGCGACGGACTCGCGCCAGGGATGCCGGTGGAGGACGGGGTCCCGGACGTCGTGCCTGCCGCGCTATGCGCGGCGGTCCTGGCAAAAAGGGTCGCCATCCCGAACGCGGCGACCACGCTCAGCAGCGTGGCCCGCCATGTCAGCCTGGACAGACGCCGCAGCCCGGCATCGCGTCGTACGCTCAGGTTCCGGTGTTTCACGGACCTAACTCCACCAGGGCTCAGGTTAAGAGCCCACCAAGGCCGCCCTAGCGATTCGCTTTTGCCGGGGCCCGGTTTCAGCTCGTGGCGGCTGCCAACACAAGCGGCAGCACGGCGGTCGCGCCGGCCGCCCGCAGCCGCATCGCCGCGAC
>DATHQE010000226.1:0-30083 GCA_035483035.1 Streptosporangiaceae bacterium
ACCTCGGCGGAGTTGGTCTCGTTCAGGATCTCGTGCCGGGCGCCGGGGTAGGTGACGACCGTGACATCGGTCAGCCCGGCGTCCCTGAGCCGGTCCGCGAGCGGGTGCAGCAGCGCGAGGCCGCCGTTGACGGGGTCGCTCCCGCGGTGGTCCTGGGCGTACACGACGTAGCCTGCGTCGGTGAGCGCCTGCGCGACATGCTCGTACCGCCGCGCATGCTCACCCATGCCATGCGTGATCTGCACGGCCGCAGTCGGCTGCCAGGCCGCGTCCCACCGGTACGCAGTAATCTGCCTGCCATCGGCGGAGGAAAAGGTGAAGCGCCTCGTGGGCATCGCGGTGGTCCTCTCGGTACTGGTTAGGCCGTGAGCAGCGGCAGCACGACGCAGGACTGATGCTCCGCATCGGCGAAGATCTCGAAACGGCAGCGGCGGGTGGCGATCGCCGAGCCGAACGGCTCGCCGCTGCCGTGGTTGCGGGCATAGCGCGGGAACGCGCCGCCACTGACCTGCAGGCGTATCCGGTGGCCAGCGAGTATCCGGTAGGCGGTGGGATAGAGCGCTACGTCAACCACAACCACGCCGTCCGGGCCGACCGCCACGTCGGCGTCCGGCACCGTCTGCGGGCTCAGGCGCCGGATGCCGTCGACGACATTGCGGGAGACGCCGTTCTCGTCGACGTCGCAGAGCCGGACGAACACGTCGGCATGGTCCAGGGAGGCGCGAACGAAGATGCGCGCGCTGACGGGGCCGACAACATCCTGATTGGCGCCGACCGGCTCGCTGGTGTACGTCAGCACGTCAGTCCGAGCCTCGACGGCCACGTTGTCGACCTGCTTTCCGGGCGGCTGGAGCACCGGCCCGCCGACGGTAGGCGTCGGATCGGCCGGGTCATACACGAAGGAGGCAGCGTGCGCATCGCCCGTCGCGGCGTCCCGCGCAAGAACGCCGTCCGGCTGCAGGTAGTAGGCAACGTTCGTCGCGGCTGGCGGCCATTCCTCGAAGTCCAGCCAGGCGCCTGCCTGCTGGAGGTACACCCGCACTCGCGGACCGGCGGGTGCCGGGCCGCCGGACAGATGGTGCCGGAGCCACGCGACGTCGGCTCGGTTCATCGCCCTGAGCTCGGCAGGCTCGCCGTGCAGCCACGGGCCGACGAGAAGCCGAGCGTCGACGCCGGCCGCCCGGATCGCCGCGTAGTCACGCAGTTGCTCGGCGACGAACAGGTCCCACCAGCCAGTCACCATGCTGACCGGCGGCAGCCTGCTGAGATCGGCCCCGTCATGATCCGCAGGCGCCCAGAAGTTATCGCCAGGCGCAGCGTGATCGACGAAGTCGCGCCAGAACGGCACCGGCGCGCCTGCCACCGCGACATCCGCGGCCTGCAGCGGGGTCTTGCGTAGCGCCCGCCGCATGGCTGCCAGCTGAAGGGGATTCGGCACGAGCGGCAGCAGGCCGCGCTCCTGCCGGCCTATCTGACCGGTCCAGTTGAGCGCGTTCTTCAGGCCGGGCGCGCCGTGCTCGTAGAACGCCGAGGTGATCCGCGCGGCGGTGATATTCAGCGAGACCGACTCCAGCGGCGGATCCGCATACGGCGCGATGGCCCATTGGGTGTGACCGAGATAGCTGGCGCCCGTCATGGCGACGCGCCCGTCGCACCAGGCCTGCTCACGCAGCCAGGCCACGGTTGCCAGGCCGTCGTCGCGTTCATGCTGAAACGGACGGAACTGGCCGCCCGAGCCGAACGTGCCACGCGCGCTCTGGATGAAGACCTGGAAGCCGCGCCGAGCGAGCGGCGCGGCGAAAACGGCGCCGGCCAGGCCAGCACGGCCATAGGGCGACCGGATCAGCACGACCGGCAGCGGCCCGAGCTCGCGCGCTGGGCGGTAATGGTCGCCGAGCAGCATGACACCGTCGGACATCGGCGCGCCGACGTCGCGGCGCACGACGATGGGCACGCCCGGCCCGGGCATACCCATCGCCCGGTCCACGGCCAGGCCGGCGAGGCGCGCAAGTGGGTTCATCGGGCGCTCTCCCTTCAGCTGGCCACGATAGCGGGAGAGTCGTTAAATCCGGTCTTCGGTGGCGATGTCGGCCGCTCCCTCGAAGTACCGGTCCAGTACCTGCGCGAAGACTGGCTCGTCCGGGTCAGCCCGGCGGAACAGGGTCATCGAGGACCTCAGCTTCTGCGCATCGATGCCACCGAAGATCTGCTCGGCCGTCCGGTCCGGCAATGCGACCAGGATCGACGCACACTCGACGAGTCTGCGGCCAAGCACCGGATGCGCGAGGTAGGCCCTGGCCTCCGCGAGGGAGCTGATCGCGTAGCGCTTCGACATTTCGCTGCGGCCGAGGCCAGCTATCTGCGGGAATACGAACCACATCCAGTGGCTCGTCTTGCGGCCACGCCGTAGCTCCGCAGTGGCGTGCTCGTACGTGCCATCCTGGGCGTCGGTGAACCGCTGAAGATCAAGAGAGTCTGGTGTCATCTACCTAGCATCAGACCGGCGGGCCTCGTCGAGCGGCACGGCCCGGCTTATCCACGGTGCGCGCCCGTTCCGGAGCTGCCCGTCGTGTACCGGGCACAGCAGCGCCACAAAGTCGCTCGTGCCCAGCGTGATCTGCCACGGCGTCGTGCCAAGGCTCGTGCACGGCGAGTGCCATGCGGTCACGCTCATCATGTCCGGGCAGATGATCTTGCGGCCCGCGCCGCACATGCCGGTGAACTCGCTGCACTGAGCGCAGAAGCCGAGCCGCATAGCGACGCGGTCGAATGTGGCTAAGCCGCAGTCCGGGCAGGTCCATGCGGTGTCGGCCCGGCCCCAGCGACGGCGCCTAGGTCCGCCTGACGCAGTGACGGATATTCGGGAAGCGCGCTGAGACATCGGTCGCCGGCCCTTCGCTCACCGGGCCTTCCCCCCACGGTCACGCTCCGGTGATGACACTACGTTACGGGTCCGGTACGCCTGCGCGCGTCCTTCGAATGATGTAGGCGGATATGTATTTTCTGCGGTCTACGCGCGGTTCTACACTGCCTGCGTGGGCAATCTGACCAGGGTAGTGACCGGATACGACGCGAGCGGCTCTCCGGCGATCCTGTGGCGGGGCGAGCCGCCCACCGTGATCCACGCCGGCCGCTACACCACGACCGAGCTGTGGGTCGCCGGGCGAGCGCCGATCGAGCCGACCGATGCAGACACGTCCGTGAGCGACTGGGCGCTGGAGCCGCCGCCTGGTGGCGCGTGCTTCCGGATCGTCGAGATCGCGCCTGACGGCGCCGACAGCGACGGGCTCGAACCCGGTCACTCCGACTTCCAGGGCGCTCATGCGACCGACACCCTCGACTACATCACCATCCTGCGCGGTGAGGTGACCCTCGTCGTCGGCGACACCGAGGTGGTCCTGCGGCCCGGTGACTCGGTCGTGCAGCAACCCGGCGTCCCGCACGACTGGCAGAATCGCTCCGCCGAGAGCGCGGTCATGGTCGGCGTCTTGCTCAGCGCTCACTAGTCGGAATGACCGTATGGTGAGCCATATGACGGCCGCGCCGGACATCAATCTCATCGACCCGGACACCTACCAGCGCAGTGGGCCTCCGCACGACCAGTTCGCCTGGCTGCGAGAGCATGAGCCGGTTTTCTGGCACGCTGACGGCGGCGAGCCAGGCTGGCCAGGCTTCTGGGCCGTCACCCGGCACCACGACGTCGCCCACGTGTCCCGGCACCCGGAGATCTTCTCCTCGGCCAGGCGCCTGTCACTCTTCGGGGAGATCCCGGAGGAGCAGATCGAGTTGCAGCGGCTCATGATGCTCAACATGGATCCGCCGCAGCACACCCGGCAGCGTGCGTTCGTGAACCGCGGATTCACGCCGCGGATGATCAGCCGGCTGGAAGAGCACATCGCGGAGATCTGTCAGGCCCTGCTCGATGACGTCCAGCACGCTGGCACGGCCGACTTCGTCACTGAGATCGCCGCACCGCTGCCGCTATGGGTGATCTGCGAGCTCGTCGGCGCCCCGGTCGAGGACCGCAGCAGCATCTTTGAGCTGTCCAACGTGATGATCGGCGCGGCGGACCCGGAGTTCCAGCTCGCACCCCAGGCATCGCAGCAGGCCGCCGCGGAGATCTACGCTTACGGTGCCGCCCTGGCCGAGCGCCGCCGCGAGCAGCCGGCGGACGACATCATCACCCGGCTGCTGCAGCCCGACGACACGGGCGAGGCGCTGACGAGCGCCGAATTCGACCTGTTCTTCCTGCTCCTGACCGTCGCGGGGAACGAGACGACCAGGAACGCGGCCGCTGGCGGCATGCTCGCCCTGTTCGAGCACCCCGATCAGTGGCAGCGGCTGCTGGACGACCCGTCGCTTATCCCCACCGCAGCCGAGGAGATCGTCCGCTGGGTCAGCCCGGTGAACCTCTTCCGCCGGACAGCGCTTCGCGACACCGAGCTCAGCGGACAGCCGATCGCAGCCGGGGACAAGGTCGTCGTGTTCTACGCCGCTGCCAACCGCGACGCCTCGGCGATCCCGGCGCCGCAGCAGTTCGATGTGAGCCGCGACCCCAACCCGCATCTGGGCTTCGGCGGCGGCGGCCCGCATTTCTGCCTCGGGCGGCACCTCGCCTCGCTTGAGCTGCGCGTCCTTTTGCAGGCCCTAACCGAGCGGATGCCGCAGATCCGGCTCGACGGCGAGCCGAGCAGGCTGCGATCGAACTTCATCAACGGCATCAAGCACATGCCGGTGCGCTTCTAGCGCTGGCAGGTCTTGACAGCCCTGCCTGCCCTGCCACACTGTTCAGCTATGACTATAGGTAAACAGTCTAGCTCGCAGTCCGGAAGCGCCGACGGTGAGAATGGCTCGGGCGTTAGCTTCCGGCTGGATCCGGGCTCCGGCGTGCCTACCTACCTGCAGCTGGTGCAGCAGGTAGAGCAGGCACTCCGGCTTGGCTACCTGTCCCAGGGCGATCAGCTGCCGACTGTCAAGGATGTGGTCGAAGGACTGGCCATCAACCCCAACACGGTGCTGAAGGCCTACCGCGAGCTAGAGCACAGGGGCCTCGCGGTCGGGCGGCCGGGCCAGGGGACTTTCATTGAGGGCACGCTGCAGCATGTGGGCATCGCCGAGCAAAACGCGCTGCGCACGGGGCTGCAGGCTTGGCTCCAGTCTGCTGACGAAGCCGGCCTGGACGAGGACGGCATCGCGGCTCTGTTCACGAGCGCTCTGCGGGATTTTCGTGAGCACCACGCCGCAGGCCGGCGGCGTGGTCGTGCCAGGAAGCCGGGGATCGTCGCATGAACGTGCTCGAGACCTGCGGGCTGGGCAAGCGATACCGCACGACGTGGGCGCTGCGCGACTGCAGCCTGTCGGTGCCAGCCGGTCACGTGGTGGCGCTGGTGGGACCTAACGGTGCGGGCAAGACGACATTGCTGCACCTGGCCGTCGGGCTGACGCGCTCGACTGCGGGGCAGGTGCGGGTGCTGGATGGCCAGGTGCCCGGCTCTGCCGCTGCCCTAGCCGGGATCGGCTTCGTCGCCCAGGACGCACCGCTCTACCAGCACCTGTCGGTCGCCGACATGCTACGGGTGGCCAGGAACCTCAACGGCAGCTGGGACGCGGCCAGGGCACACGACCGGGTGGCGAGCATGGGGATCTCGCCAGCCAAGAAGGTCAGTGCGCTGTCGGGCGGGCAGCAGGCTCAGCTCGCGCTGACGCTCGCGCTGGCGAAGCGGCCCCGGCTGCTGATCCTGGACGAGCCGCTGGCTCGCCTAGACCCGCTGGCCCGGCATGAGTTCATGAGCCTACTAATGGCTGCCGCCGCCGAGGAGGAGCTGTCGGTCATCTTCTCCTCGCACGTGGTGTCGGAACTGGAGCGCGTCGCCGACTACCTGATTGTGCTGAACAGCGGGCGGCTACAGGTAGCAGGCGAGGTAGACGGTCTGCTCGCCGCGCACCGCGTGCTGACCGGTCCGGCCAAACTGGCCGCCGCGGTCGCCGCGCAGGTGAACCTGGTCCAGCGGACAGGGGCAGGCGCTCAGGCGCACCTGCTATGCCGGATGCCGTGGCCGGACGAGTCGGCCCCGCCTGGTTTTCGCGCGCACCCGGTTGGCCTTGAGGAGCTTGTGCTGGCTTACCTCCGGGACCCGTCCGCGGCCGCGCTGCCGGGCCCAGCCATGGCGGCAAGGCCATGACGGCGAGGCTCTGGGTCGCGTGGCGGCTGGAGCGCACGACGCTGCTCATCATGGGCGGGCTCATCGCAGTCTTCGCTGCCTGGCTCGTGGTCAGAGGGCTCCACATCCACTCGATAGCCCAGGCGACGAGATCGTGCCGGCGGCGGCCCTTCACTCCGGCCTGCTACCCAGGGCAGTTCAGGATCGGCAGCCCGACCGCCACCGCCGGGCCGATCCTGGCGAACCTGCTGCCACTGGTCGGCGGCATGTTCGTCGGCGCGCCCATGTTCGCCCGTGACTTCGAGGCAGGGACCCAGCGGTTCGCCCTGACGCAGGGGACTGGCCGGATCCGCTGGGTGGTCAGCCGGCTTGCGCTGACCGCTGCCGTCTGCCTGCCGCTGGCAAGCCTCCTGGGTCTACTCACCTGGTGGTGGCTGGCGCCATACCGCTCCGCGGCCTTCTTTGGTGGCGGTCCCTGGGCTGGCGGCCGGGACCTGGCGATCGTGACGCCTGTGCTGCTGACCGGGTGGACGCTGCTCGGCCTAGCTGTCGGCGTCACGATCGGCCTGCTCCTGCGCAGGACCCTCCGCGCGATCGCCGCCACCGGCACGCTCATGGCGGTTCTCATGGTGCTTGCGGTCTCGCGGCTGCGTCCGCTGCTCCTTGGCGTCGATCCGCTGCGAGTACGGAACAGTTCGCCGCTCGGGACCTACACGGTCGCGACATACTTCACCGGCCCTAACGGGCGCATTCTGAGCGATGCGGCGCTCAATCAGCTCGTCGCGCACATTCCACCGAAGGTCGCCGCGGCCAATACTGAACTCACCTGGTACGCCGCGCGTCACGTTTATTTCTGGCTGGCCTACCAGCCGGCCAGCCGGTACTGGCTCTTCCAGTTCACTGAGCTCGGCGTGCTCCTCGTCGTAAGCGCGCTGCTGGTCGTGCTGACGCTGCGGATTGCCCGCCGCGCAGACTGAGCATCAGCTAGCGGCCGGGAGAGCGTCGCGGCGGAGGAGAATGCCAACTATGGGTTATGACTACTCCCCAAGCTGGCGAGGCCTGACGAAGGTGGTCTTGCCGCCGCTGCTGACGACCCTGCTCCGGCGCGAGTGGCACGGCAGGCAGCAGGTGCCGCGCGACGGCGGGCTCATCGTTGCGGCTAATCACATCTCCGAGGCGGACCCGCTGGCGGTGTGTCATTACCTCCATGCCTGCGGCCGGTACCCCGTGTTCATCGCGAAGTCGTCATTGTTCGGCCATGGTTTCGTGGGCAAGGTCGTGCGCGGCACTGGTCAGATCCCGGTCGACCGCGACAGCGGCGGCGGTGGCGCTGTGCTGACGGCGGCGCACGACGCCCTATCGGCCGGACAGTGCCTGGTCGTCTATCCCGAGGGGACCTGCACTCGTGATCCGGACCTGTGGCCAATGACCGGGCAAACGGGTGCGGCAAGGCTAGCGCTCGCCACCGGCACTCCGGTGGTTCCGCTGGCCTCGTGGGGAGCGCACGAGCTGCTGCCTTATGCCAAAGGCGAGAAAGGCGGGCTCGCCGGGACGCTCAAGCCCGGCCTGCACCTGTTCCCCCGCAAGAAGGTTCAGATCATCGCGGGACCACCCGTGGACCTCAGCCGCTACGATGGCCAGCCGCTGACCGGCGACACGCTGCACGCCGCGACGGCAGACATTATGCGCGCCATCGCGCTGCTCGTGGGCGAGCTGCGGCACGAGGTGCCGCCAGCCGAGCTTTACGACCACCACAAGGCGATAGAACAACGACGGCAGAAGCCGGCCAGCACCTGAGGCGAGGTTGCCTAGTGAGCGCAGCTCATTCTGCAGCCGGATACTCGACGAGTGAGACAATCCGGCTCGCCATGAATCGAGCGGTCCTCACCGGCGTGCCGGTCCGGGTGACTTCGGTAACCTCGACCAGACCGCGCCGCGTGGCGACCTCGACACGACGGCCTGCGCGCGTCGCGCCGATCTCATACGTTCGCGTACTGTCGCCGACATCGACGACGATCTCGACGCGATCACCCTTCAAGCCGCTCACCTCACCACTCGAACATCCATTCGATACCCATTTTTCGTGGGGACGAAACGGCTTTCGGCTGGACACGCCGGGAACCTGAGTAGACAGTGGCAGGCAACGTCTCTAGTGAGGTGGGGCACCGTCATGCCACGGTTCATGGATTATCACGATGACCTGAAGCTCCCGGCCGAGGCCATCGAGCAGATAGCGCAAGGGACCCGCGTGGGTGCCACCGACGAGTTCGGCGTGCGGCAGATCGAGCTCTACCACAACCCAGACGGAAAGGTGTATTGCCTGCTCGAGGGCCCGGACGAAGAGGCGATCCGCAACCATCACGCGGCACTCAACGTGCCGTGCGGTGACGTCCACGAGGTCGACAGCCTGCTCTGATCCGGTCTCCGGGTACCTGCCGCGAGAGCGGGCCGGCCCCGCCAGTTAGCCTTATTAGGGGATGTGGCGGACGGTAGGGGAGGCCCTGATGCCACGCAAGATCGGGTACTGGCTGGCCGTCGCCGTCGCGGCGGCCTTCATGGTGCGGGCGGCGTGGCCTGGCGCGCCCGGCAATCCAGCCACGCTCATCGGCCGCACCAGTACGTTCGTGATCGCCGCGCTCATCGTGGTCCTGCACTGGCCCGTGCGGCGCCGGTTCGGCCCGATCGACACGAGCTGGACCGCCCGCATTGTGCGCATTGCTGGGTTCGCGCTGGTAACTGCGCTTGTTCTGGTCAAGGCGGCCGTCGAGCGGCACGAGTTTGCCCAGCTTGCCGGGCGCCCGGCGCTGACCGGGATCTGGGCCGGCGAGATCGCCTTCCTGGTCGTGATCGCCGCGTACCTGGCCGGGCTGCTGGCCATCACGGCACGGCAGCCGCCCGCCAGCCGGGCCGCGGTCGTGATCGGCACCGGCACCGGCGTACTGCTGGGCCTCGCTGTCTATGCGCTGCGGCCTATGGACAACCCGGTGCACATCACCAACACCTGGCTGGCTGCGCTGTTCGTGATCACCAAGGTCGCGGCCGTGCCCGCCGTATTCGCGGCCGCCATCGCGGCAGTGATCGCAGCGGCGCGGCGCACCTCTCGGCGCGAACGGGATGGCACCCTGCCGCTGACGCAGATCAAGGCCAGGCAGGGCGTCGCGGCCGGCCTATGCGTCGGTGTCACCTGCGCGCTGCTGGTGTCGGTGCTCGGCATCACGACGATCGCGATCGCGCCGCACGCGGCCAGCAGCATCCAGTGGACGATTCCCGGCGGCGACCTCCCGGCCAGCTCGCTGTACCGGTTCGAGGCGGCCGCCAGCCACGCCGTCGCCGGCTACCTGCTCATCCTCATCATCTTCCCGTTCCTGGGGGCCGGCATCGGCGCGTGGGGCGGCCTCTACGCGGCAGGCAACAGGGGCCTGCGGCCGGGCGGCGGGGGCGGTGGGGGTACGAAGCCGCCGCGGCCGAAGACACCGCGCCCCGGCGGCGGCCTCGCGCTGGACAACGCGCCGCGGCCAGCGACCGTGAGCGCCGCGAGCCTGCTCAGCCTGCCCGAGTGGGATCCAGCAACCGGGGGCCCGCGCTCGGCGCCCGCCGAGCCCGAGCACACTCCGGCCATCCGCTGAGCGCTAGTCGCCAAGGCCGCCGCGAGCGATCAGCTGCTGGGCGATGACGTTGCGCTGGATCTCGTTGGTGCCTTCGCCGACAATCATCAACGGCGCGTCGCGGAAGTACCGCTCGACGTCGAACTCGGTGGAGTAGCCGTAACCGCCGTGGATCCGCACAGCGGTCAGCGCGATCTCCATCGCCGCCTCGGAAGCGAACAGCTTGGCCATCCCCGCCTCCATGTCACACCGCTCGCCTGCGTCGTAGCGCTCAGCGGCGAACCGGATGAGCTGACGCCCGGCCGTCAGCTTCGTCGCCATGTCAGCCAGGTACGCGCCGATCTGCTGGTGCTTCCAGATCGGCTGGCCGAAGCTCTCCCGCTCGCGGGCGTACCGCAGCGCGTCGTCGAAAGCAGCCTGCGCGACGCCTACCGCCCGCGACGCCACCTGGATGCGTCCGATCTCAAGCCCTTTCATCATCTGGGCGAACCCCAGCCCTGGCTCGCCACCCAGCACCGCGTCAGCCGACGCGCGGTAGTCGGCGAACGACAGCTCGCAGCTCTCCACGCCCTTGTACCCGAGCTTGGGCAGGTCGCGGGACACCACTAGCCCCGGCCCGTGCTCGACCAGCAGCACGCTGATGCCCTTGTGCCGCGGTGTCGCCAGCGGATCGGTCTTGCACAGCAGCGCGATCAGCTGGGAACGGCGCGCGTTGGTGATCCAGGTCTTGGCGCCGTTTACGAGGTAACCGTCACCGTCTGGCCGGGCCACCGTGGTCATCGCCTGCAGGTCCGAACCGCCACCAGGCTCGGTCAAGGCCATCGTGGCGCGCACCTCGCCGGTGGCCATCCGAGGCAGATAGCGCTGCTTCTGGGCATCGGTGCCAAACTGGAGCAGCAGCTTCGCGACCACCGTGTGGCCGCCCATCGCCCCGGCCAGGCTCATCCAGCCTCTGGCCAGCTCGGCGGTGACCTCCGCGTAGCAGCGGGTTGAAACAGGTGCGTCTCCGTAGGGCTCGGGTATTGCCAGCCCGTAAATCCCGAGGCCCTTCATCTGTTCGATGAGCTTCTCGGGATACTCGTTAGCGTGCTCGAGCTCGCGTGCCACCGGCCGGACTTCGCGGTCCACGAATTCCGCGACCGTGCGGACGACCGCACGCTCCTCCGCCGAAAGACCGCTCACGCTCCTGCTCCCTTAGCTCTGACGACCCCGTTCCCATCTCATGCTAATGACATAGGTAGCGCCCGAAGGAGCGTGACCAATGCCCGCTGTCGCCGGCCAGGGGCCGTTCTTCGATGAACTGGCCATCGGCCAGGAGTTTTGCGCGCCCGCCATCACGCTGACCTCCGGGCTGGCGGCGGCGCATCAGGCCATCACCGGCGACCGGCTGGTGCTCATGCTTGATCACGAGCTCTGCCACCAGGTCACCGGCGGCGGGCCGTTGGCCGCGCCAGGGCTGGTCTGGGACGTGGCTATCGGCCAGTCCACCGTGGTGACGCAGCACGTCAAGGCGAACCTCTTCTATCGCGGGCTGGCGTTCCGGCGCGCGCCGCTGATCGGGGACACGCTAGCGACCGTGACCCAGGTCGTCGCGCTCCGGCAGAACAAGCCGCGTGACGGCCGGGCCGCCACCGGCCTCGCTGCGCTGCGGATCATCACGACGGACCAGGAGGGCAGGCCGGTCCTGGACTTCTGGCGCTGCGCGATGCTTCCCCTGCGCGACCAGGCCGCCGAGACCGGGCACGCCGACGACCTCGAGCAGGTCGGCAGGGAAGCCTCGCCGCCGGACTTCGAGGGCCTGGTAACTGGCTGGCGACTAGACACGTTCGCGCGGCGTGCTGCCGGCCCGCGGCCAGCCGAACTGCACGCGGGGCAGTCCTTCGAGGTGGCAGGCGGCGACGTCGTGTCCAGCGCGCCTGAGCTCGCCAGGCTGACGGCGAATATTGCCGCGGTGCATCACGACGCCTCGGCGGCCGGCGGCGATCGCCTTGTTTACGGCGGGCATGCTATCGGCCTGGCGCTGTCGCAGGCCGCCAGGGCCCTGCCGTCACTGGTCACGGTGACGGGCTGGCATAGCTGCGACCACCTCGCGCCCGTGCGTGAAGGCGACACGCTGCGCAGCGTCGTCACGGTTGAGCAGGTGGATTACCTGCCCGGCGGAGGCGGCGTCGTCCACCTGCGCTCGCTCGTCCGGGCGGATGGACCCGACGCACGCGACGTCCTGGACTGGCGCTACGTGGCGGTCCTCGCCTAGCCGCGGGAGGACGGCCGCTCACCCGGACCGAGATGACTCACGAAACCCAGGCTCGAACTCAGGGCTGGAGTCCGTCCCATGACCAATGCGGAATGCTGAGGCCCTCGGGCACGTCGTCGGCGGACTCGTGGTAGCCCGCCATCGTGGTGGTGGTCGCCCAGGCGAAGTAGTCGTGCAGGACCGCCGAGACTGGGCCGCCCGCATCGAGGCCGACGTCCTGCATCGCCTGGTCGAAACACGCGATTGCCCTGCGGTCCATCTCCCCGTGCTCGCCATTGCCGCTGTGGATCCGCACGACGAAGGTCTCGTCTCCGTACGCGGCGGAGTACGCGGCGGGGCCGCCGAGGGCCTCGGCCCAGTAAGCGGCGAGCCGTTCGCTGTGCTGCGGATTGAATCCGTGACTGAACGCGTGGCTGACAATCTCGTCGGCCATCACCCGCGCGTGCCACGCCTCAGCCAGGCGTAGCAGGCCGTCGCCGCCGCCCGCTGCCTCGTAGACGGTCTCCATGCCTCCAGGATGCCACGGCGCGGGCCGCTGAAGGACGTCGCTAGCGCGCCAGCAATTGCCGGAGCATGTCCGGATCCGCGCCATCGACGTCGACGACTTTTGTCCGGCTCGCGGCCCCAGTGAGCAGCGCCACCCACGCCGGGGTGTGCCGAGCCGGGCCGAACCCGGATCGTGATGCGCATGCGATCAGGATGCCAGCCAGCGCTGTCGATGCCCTGCTGGCTGTGGTTATGCTCCCGGTTGTGACTCTGCTGAGCGGCACCGGGCTGAGCGGCACCGGGCTGACCGGCACCGGGTGACTACCTACCTTGGTGACGTCAGCGACCTTGACCTCGCCAGTTACATCCGGCCTGGTGACACCGTGGCCTGGGGGCAGGCCTGCGCCGAGCCGCTGACCCTCACCCGTACCCTGATCGAGCAGCGCGCGCGGCTAGCCGGGGTCCGCTGCTTCACCGGGATCTCGTCGGCGCTGCGCCCAGAGCACTGCGACCACCTGTCCATCACCTCCTACACCGCGGCAGGCGCCAACCGGGCGCTCGCCCGCGCGGGCTCGCTGGACATCCTGGCCGCCCATTACTCCGAGCTGCCGGCCATCCTCGCCGCGGGGCCGCAGCGGGTCGACGTCGTCCTCCTGTCGCTACCGCGGCCGGGCCCGGACGGCAGCTTCGGGCTTGGCCTCGGGGCTGACTATGTGGCTACCCTGATCGGCGGCGCCAGGATGGTGATCGCCGAGGTCAACGACCAGGTGCCGGACGTCAGCTGCGATCGCCGGCTGATGCCGGACGAACTCGATGTGGTGATCCGGGCCTCGAGTCCGCCGTTCGAGTACCCGGCCGCGGCGCCGAGAGACATCGAGGACGTGATCGCGGGCCATGTGGCCGGACTGGTCCCGGACGGCGCCACGATCCAGCTCGGTATTGGCAGCATGCCGTCGGCCATTGCCCGGCGGCTGCTCGGCCACCGTGACCTCGGCGTCCACTCCGGGATGATCACTGACGCGGTCGCCGAGCTGATCGAAGCTGGCGTCGTTACCGGCGCCCGTAAGAGCATCGACCGCGGCCTCGTGGTCACGGGGTTCCTGATGGGCACGCAGAAACTCATTAAGCTGGCGGCCGCCAACCCTGTCATCACCCTGCGTGACACCCGGTACACGCACGACCCGGCGGTCCTGGCCGCCCACGCTCACTTCGTCGCCATCAACTCGGCGACCGAGGTGGATCTGACCGGCCAGGCCAACACCGAGACGGCTGGTGGCCGGTACGTGGGCGCCGTGGGCGGCGCCGTCGACTTCGCCCGCGGGGCCGCTCGCTCGCCCGGCGGTGTTCCGATCATCGCGCTGCCATCCACAGTCGACGGTGCAAGCCATCCGGGGGCCAGTCGCATCGTGGCCAGGCTCAGCGGGCCGACGACGCTGGCCCGCGCTGACACCGGGATCGTCGTGACCGAGTATGGAATAGCCGACCTGCGCGGGCTGACGCTGGCGCAGCGGCGCGAGCGGATGCTGATGATCGCCCATCCTGATCACCGGCACGAGCTCGCAGCCAGTGACCGACCGGAAGGAACATCTCCATGACCACGCGCCGAGCCGCAATCGTGGCACCACTGCGCACGCCCGTCGGCACGTTCGGCGGCAGCCTCCGCGACGTCCCGGTCGAGGTGCTGGCCGCCAGCGTCATCAAGGCCGTGCTGGCGCGCACCGCGATCGACCCTGGGCTCATCGACGACGTGTCGTTCGCTCAGTCTTATGCCAGCGGCGAGACCCCGTGCATCGGCCGCTGGGCCGCGCTCCAGGCCGGCCTGCCGGTCAGCGTGCCGGGATTGCAGATCGACAGGCGCTGCGGCGGCGGCCTCCAGGCCGTGATTACCGCCGCCATGATGGTGCAGACCGGCGCGGCCGACGTCGTGCTGGCGGGCGGCGTCGAGAGCATGAGCAACGTCGAGCACTACACCACGTCCATGCGGTGGGGCGCGCGGTCCGGGAACCAGTTTCTCTACGATCGGCTCGACCGCGGCCGCGAGCGGTCACAGCCGGAATGGCGGTTCGGCAAGATCTCCGGGATGATCGAGACGGCCGAGAACCTCGCCGAGCAGTTCGGGATCACCAGGGACGAAGCGGACGCCTATGCCGCGCGCAGCCATCAGCGAGCCGCCGCCGCGTGGGACGCCGGGCTGTTCGACGACGAGGTCGTGCCCGTCGAGGTGCCGCAGCGGCGCGGCGATCCCGTCACCGTCAGCAAGGACGAAGGCGTCCGGCCGGACTCGACCGCGGAGTCGCTGGGCAAGCTGCGCACGATCATGCCGGGCGGCACCGTCACCGCCGGCAACGCCAGCCAGCAGAACGATGCCGCCGCGGCCTGCCTGGTCGTGGCCGAGGACAAGCTCGAGGCCCTCGGGCTGGAGCCGCTCGGCTACCTAGCCGGCTGGGCGGCGTCGGGGTGCGAGCCAGCCACGATGGGCATCGGACCTGTCCCGGCGGTCGCGCGGCTATTCGCGCGCACCGGCCTGGACTTCGACGCGATCGATCTGGTCGAGCTCAACGAGGCTTTCGCGGTCCAGGTGCTCGCTGTCCTGGCGGGCTGGGACTGGAACGACCCGGACCGGCTCAACGTGAACGGCTCGGGCATCTCGCTCGGTCATCCGATCGGCGCGACCGGCGCGCGCATGCTCGCCACCGGCCTGCGCGAGCTGCGGCGCCGGGACGGCCGGTACCTGCTGGAGACCATGTGCGTCGGCGGTGGTCAGGGCGTCGCGGCGGTATTCGAGGCTGCCAGGTAGGACAAGATACGGAACGGCCGCGTCCCGTAACGCGACGGCGATACGGAACGGCCCCGTTCCCTAAATGTGCCTTTCAACGTGGCCGACCAACTAGCCGTGCGCCTGACCGGTGCCTGGGACGATCAGGCCAGATTCATAGGCAGCGATGACCGCCTGCGTCCGGTCACGCAAGCCGAGCTTGTGCAGGACGCGGCTGACGTGCGTCTTGACAGTCTCCTCAGTGACAACGAGGCGGACCGCTATCTGCTGGTTCGACAGGCCCTCCGCGACCAGAACCAGGACCTCGGTCTCACGTGGCGTGAGCGAAGCCAGTGCCGGGCGCGCGGCCGCGGGTGGCGCTGGCCGCAGTCGGGCGAACTCGCTGATTAGCCGGCGGGTGACGGCGGGCGCGAGCAGCGCCTCGCCGGCCGCCACCACCCGGACCGCGTCGAAAAGGCGCTCGGCGGTGACGTCCTTGAGCAGGAATCCGCTCGCCCCTGCGCGCAAGGCGTCGAACACGTAGTCGTCGAGGTCGAAGGTAGTGAGCATGAGCACCCGCGGCCCGCCTGGCTGGCTAGCACAGAGCTGCCTGGTTGCTTCGATGCCGTCGGTGCCTGGCATCCGGACGTCCATCAGCAGCACGTCAGGGCGCAGCTCGCGGCCGAGCGTGACCGCCTCGGCGCCGTCGCAAGCCGTGCCGACCACGGTGAAGTCCGGCTGCGTGTCGAGCAAAGCCGCGAAGCCCGCACGCACTACCTGGTGATCGTCGGCCACGACGATCCGGATCGGTCCTCCGGGCATCGTCACGCCGCGTCCTGCTCGGCCTTGGCCGGGAGCGTGGCCTCGACCAGGAAGCCGCCGCCGGGTGCCGGTCCGGTGTGCAGCGCGCCGCCCACCGCCGCGGCCCGCTCGCGCATCCCCAGCAGCCCGTGGCTGCCGGCTAGGGCGACACCATCCGGCGAGCTTGCTACCTGGGGCCCTGGACCGTTGTCCCGTATGCGCACGTACAAGCGTTCGTCGGTGTACCGGAGTTCCACGTCAACCGCGGCGCCGGGTGCGTGCCGCCGCGTGTTAGTCAGCGCTTCCTGCACAATGCGGAACGCGGCGACCTCGACACCCGGGTCCAGCGGCGTCGGCCAGCCGCTGACAATCAGCCGGGTGCCAGCTCCGGACGCACTTCTGGCCTCGTCCAGCAGGTCATTGAGCTGATCCAGACCCGGCTGCGGGCGGCGCTGTGCCAGCTCGGATACCACGTCGTCGCGGAGCACCCCGAGCAGGCGCCGCATCTCGGTCAGGGCCGACCGGGCCGTGTCGCCGATGGCCAGCAGGCGCTGCGCGCCGGCCGGCGGCATGCCCTGAGTAGTCAGCCGGGCGGTTTCGGCCTGCACGGCGATCATCGAGATGTGGTGAGCGACCACATCGTGCAGTTCGCGTGAGATGCGGGCCCGTTCGCCGCGCGCGGTGTGCTCCAGCAGAGACCCGGCGAGAAACTCGTGCTGGGCGGTGCGGGCGGCGCTCTCCGCGCTGACCCGTCGGGAGTAGCCGGCCCAGCATGCCAGCGGCGCGGCGACGGCGAGCACGATCAGCACCTGCCGCGTCGAGGACCCCGCCGCTAGTGCCAGTGCCATGATCGCCGCCGCTACGCAGACGGACAGCGCCCGCGCGCCCAGGTAGCCGAGCCGGTACAGCATGATGACCAGCGCGACGAGGCCGGCCAGCGTCCAGACGTGCACCACGCCGAGGGCGAGCAGATTGGCGATCGCGATGATCACGGCGGCTGTCCGAGGCTGTGCCCACAGTAGGCCAAGCGGCAGCGTCGTCGTGAGCACCATGAGAATCAGGAAGATCTGTGGTGGCGCGTACAACCCGCCCAGCGCAGAATGATCCGGCGGTGGCTTCAGCGCGATTTGCAGCACGGCGGCAACTGCCAGCGCCAGGGCGGCAACCAGCGGAGCGCGCCGGTCCTGGAAGGCCTGTCGGGCCCAGTCGCCCGAGGGCCAGCCGCCCAAGGACGACAGCGTGCTCTGGACATCGCCACCCTTCATAAGTCCATTGTCGTCGCTATCGGGCTCGGTGGCGTCCCCTGGCCTGGGAGTCTGGCGTCCCCCGCATGGGGGACCTGCCGGCTCGCTGTCACTCGTGGACTCATGGCAAAGAGGGTTCTGCGGCGTGACGACGGCGCCTGCCCTTGCTCCGTAGCGTGGCCGACATGGATGCGACTATCGAGGTAACGGGCCTGCGCAAGCATTTCGGCCCGACTATGGCCGTTGACGGCCTGACGTTCCGGGTAGAGCCCGGCCAGATCACCGGGTTCGTCGGCCCCAATGGGGCCGGCAAGTCCACCACGATGCGCGTTGTTCTGGGCCTCGACAGCGCCGATGAGGGCACCGCGCTGATCGGCGGCCACCCGTATGCGGCCCTCAGGCACCCCCTCAGCCATGTCGGTGCACTGCTGGATGCGGGCGCGCTTCAGCCGAGCCGCAAGGCCCGCGACCATCTGCTGTGGCTGGCGCACTCTCAGGGGCTGGGCGCGCGGCGCGTCAGCCAGGTGATCGATCTGACCGGGATCGGCTCGGCCGCCCGGCGCAAAGCTGGCGGCTATTCGCTCGGGATGCGGCAGCGGCTCGGGATCGCCGCCGCGATGCTGGGCGATCCGCCGGTGCTGATGTTCGACGAGCCGTTCAACGGCCTGGACCCGGAGGGGATGGCCTGGATGCGCGGCTTCCTACGCTCGCTGGCCGCCGAGGGACGGGCGGTGCTGGTATCGAGTCACCTGATGAGCGAACTGCAAGACAATGCCGATCACCTGCTGGTCATCGGCCGCGGCAGGATGGTCGCTGACACCAGCGTCGCCGATCTGCTCGCAGCGGCGTCCAGGGACCGGGTCATGGTCCGTACACCGGCCCGCAGCGAGGCCACCACGGTGCTGGCGCAGGCTGGCGGCACGGTCGCCGTGTCCGACCACGACCTGCTGGCCGTCTCCGGGCTCCCAGCTGGCCGGATCGCCGAACTGCTTGGTGACAGCGGCGTGCCCTTCTCCGGGCTGGCGCCGCACCAGGCCACGCTCGAGGAGGCCTACATGGAGCTGACGAGAGACTCTGTCGAGTTCCGCGGCCAGCCGACCGAAGCGGCTGCGGCCGGACCGGAGCTGGCACGATGACAATGACTCCGACGACGTCATACCAGTCGTCCGGGCCAGCCGGCCGGGACGGCTTCGGGCAGCTGCTGCGTTCGGAATGGATCAAGCTCAGGACAGTCCGCGGCTGGGTGATCGCGATCATCGTTGCCGCGGCGCTTACCGCCGTGATCCCGATCGCGCTAGCCGGGACGGCAACCTCGAACGACCCCGTCACGTGCGCGCACGGGATCTGCCAGGCCGAAGGCCAGGTCGTCGCGACTGGCCCGGCTGGCGACGCAGTGACCGACAGTTTCTACTTTGTGCACCAGGCGCTTGCCGGAGACGGCACCATCACCGCCAGGGTGAGCGCGCTGCACGGTTCCAGCGCGCCGCAGCACCTCCCGCCGGGCTTCGCCCCGCCGCCATCGATCGAGCCGTGGGCTAAGGCCGGGCTCATGATCAAGGCCAGCACGAAGCCGGGATCCGCTTACGCGGCCGTCATGCTGACCGGGGGCCACGGAGTCCGGATGCAGTACGACTTCACCCATGACGTCGCTGGCAGCGCTGCGTCAGCGTCATGGCTCCGGCTGACGAGGACAGGTGACACCATCACCGGCTACGAGTCCACCGATGGACGGCAGTGGACCGCGATCGGCACGGCCGTGCTCACCGGCCTCCCGGCCACCGCGCAGGTCGGCATGTTTGCCGCCTCACCGCCGTTCATCGACGCCATCGGCACCGGCGACAGCACCGTGCCCGTCGGGACGCAGGTCGCCGCTACGGTGAGTCACCTCGCGCTGACGGATTCTGCCAGCAGCTGGGTGGCCACGGCAGTCGGCGCGCAGTCGCCGGGTGCCGGCAACGGCAACGGCAACGGCAAGGTGCATTGCAAGCTCGGGAACTGCGTCGGGCCGCCAGGGCAGACGGCCGGCTCGGTTCGAACGTCGGGCGGAACCTTCACAGTGGCCGGCTCGGGTGATGTCGCGCCGTTCGAGCCCATCGTGGACCCGCTGCATGTCACGTTCTTCGGTACGTTGTTCGGCCTGATCGCCCTGATCGCACTTGGCGCCCTGTTCGTCACCGCCGAGTACCGGCGCGGAATGATACGCACGACCGTGACCGCGAGCCCGCGGCGCGGCCGGATCCTGGTAGCCAAGGCGCTCGTCATCGGTGTCGTCGCATTCGCGGCCGGGCTCGTCGGCGCCGCCATTGCGCTACCGATCGCGTCGCACAAGCTCGTGGCCAACGGATGGACGCTGCCAGTCTGGCCCACCTTGTCGCTCACCAGCGGCATCGGCCTTCGGGTAGTACTCGGTACCGCGGCGATCGCGGCCGTCGCCGCGATCCTCGGTCTCGCTGCTGGTGCCATCTTCCGCCGCAGCACCGGGGCCATCATTGCGACGACAGGTCTCGTCGTGGTTCCGGTCATCCTGGCGGTCGTGCTGCCGCTGACGACGGGTACCTGGCTACTGCGGATCACCCCCGCCGCTGCCTTTAGCCTCCAGTCGGGCGTGCCGCGTTACTCGCAGGTGAGCAATGTCTGCGCGCCCTACCATTCGTGTTTCCCGCTGGCACCGTGGTCTGGTTTCGCCGTGCTCTGCGCTTGGGCCGCGGTGGCACTGGCCGGCGCCATCTACCTCCTGCGCAGGAGGGACGTATGAGAGACGCAGTGCACGCCGAGTGGACGAAGCTGCGCACGGTGCCGAGCTCAGGCTGGCTGTTGATCGCCATCATCGCGCTGACAGTGGGGGTGAGCGCACTGGCCACGTCGATCGTGAAGTGCCCAGGCACATGCGACGCCGACACCACCAAGCTGAGCCTGACCGGGATCATGCTCGGTCAGGCGGCAGTCGCTGCCATCGCCGTGGTGGTCGTCACGGCCGAGTACGGCACCGGCATGATCCGGGTCAGCCTGGCCGCCGTCCCGCGCAGGTCGGTGCTCCTCGCTGCCAAGGCCGTCATGGTAACGGCCGTCGTGCTGGTAGCTGGCAGCATCTCGGTCCTCGGTTCCGTGCTGGCCGGCCGGACTCAGCTCCCTGGCAACGGCTTCACCGCCGCCAGGGGCTTCGAAGCGCTATCGCTTCTGCATGGCCCGACCCTGCGGGCCGCAGCGGGCTCAGTCCTCTACCTGGTGCTGATCGGCCTGTTCACCCTCGGGATCTCGACAGCCTTGCGTGATGCTGGCCTCACCACGGCCGTCGTGCTGGGCTTCCTGTACGTCGTCCCGCTGATCAGCTACGTCATCATCAGCCCGGTCTGGCAGCGCCGGCTCGATCGCTGGGCGCCGACGAACGCTGGCCTGGCCATCCAGGCGACCAGGAACCTCGGGAAGCTACCTATCGGACCCTGGGCGGGCCTCGGCGTGCTGGGGCTGTGGACCGCGGCGGCGCTCGCCGGCGGCTGGCTCGTGCTCCGGCTGCGCGACGCCTGAACCTCGGTTACGCCCGATGCGAAATCGCTTCCAGGACCGCCGCGGCTGTCGTTAGCCTGCTCCTGTGCCTGACCAGCGAAGCCGCCCGCTGCTGCGGACCACGCTCGGCGATGTCCTGCGGCGGACCAGGCTCGGCCAGGGCCGGACCCTCGCTGACGTCGCGCGTGCGGCGCGGATCTCGATGCAGTACCTCTCGGAGCTGGAGCGCGGGCGCAAGGAGGCGTCGTCGGAGATCCTGGCCGCGATCTGCGACGCCCTGGCGGTGGATCTTCCCGACGTGCTCACCGAAGTGGGCCGCGACCTCGCCGGCGCCGGCGCCCAGCAGCACGCCATTGTGCTGCGGCTGGGCACCGGACGGGAGCACCTCGCTCCCGCGGCCCCGTTCCGGTCTAACGATGTCGTGAGCCTGCTGGCTGCGTGACCAGTACTAGCCAGCACGGTTCTAGCCAGCACAGCCCTAGCTGGCCAGCCTGGCAGTCGCGGCACTGGCTGCCGCCCGGCTGGTCAGGACCTCGTCGGCGAGACCATAGCTGACGGCTTCACGCGCGCCGAACGTCCTGTTCCTGTCGGTGTCCGCCCGGATCTTCGCGACCGGATGGCCGGTGTGCTGGCTGAGGATCGCGTCCACCTCGTCTCGCACCTTGACCAGCTCCTTCGCCTGGATGGCCAGGTCGGGCAGCGTGCCCTGGGACTGGCTGGACGGCTGATGCAGCAGCACCTTGGCGTGGCTCAGGACGCGCCGCTTGCCCGGCGCGCCGGCCGCCAGCAGGACAGCGGCGGCGGACGCCGCCTGCCCCATGCAGATGGTGGCGACATCGGGCCGGATGTACTGCATCGTGTCGTAGATCGCCGTCAGCGCGCTGAACGAGCCGCCGGAGGAGTTGATGTAGAGGCTGATCTCCAGGTCCGGGCTGGCTGCCTCCAGGTGCAGAAGCTGTGCCATCACGACGTTGGCCACGCCGTCGTCGATCTCGGTGCCGAGGAAGATGATCCGCTCCGCCAGCAGTCGCGAGTAGATGTCATAGGCACGCTCGCCAAGCGCCGTGCGCTCGATCACGGTGGGAATCGTGTACTGGCTCATCGTCACAGCCTCGCCATCCGGCCGACGAGGGCAGGACGGATGTCCTCGACCCGTTCCAGGACATGATCGATCATCCCGTATTCGAGCGCCTCCGCAGCGCTGAACCAGCGGTCCCGCCTGCTGTCCTGCTCGACCCGGCTCTCCGGCTGACCGGTGTGCTCGGCGATCAGCCTGATCATGAGGGCGCCGGTGCGCTCCAGCTGCGCTGAGTAGATCTCGACGTCGGCGGCGGTGCCGCCGAAGCCGGCTGAGCCCTGGTGCATCAGCACCTGCGCGTGCGGGAGGCTGAACCGCTTGCCGGCCGTCCCCGCGCACAGCAGGAACTGAGCCATGCTCCCGGCGAGGCCCATCGCCAGCGTGCTGACGTCGTTCGGGATGAGGCGCATCGTGTCGTAGATCGCGAGCCCGGCGCTGACCGAACCGCCGGGCGAGTTGATGTACAGGCTGATGTCACTGCGCGGGTCCTCAGCCGACAGGAGCAGCAGCTGGCCGCATAGCCGGTTGGCCACCCGGTCGTCGACTTCGGTCCCGAGCACGATGATGCGCTGGTAGAGCAGCCTGGCGATCAGCTGGTCATCGAGCGACCCCGTCATCGCGGCCGGTTCTGCAACTGCTGTGTACATGATCTTCCCGTCTGTCGGTCGGCCCGGAAAACCGGCTTCACCTCCCACGATGGGCGGCGGAGGGACCGCGAGCCAAGGAAATCTGCGGACAGCAGAGGAGATCCAAACCGCCGGTAACCTCTAGGCATGCGCGACGACATCGCAGCGAACCTGGCTGGCTTCGAGCGCATCGCGTTGCTCAGGCCCGAGCTCAAGGCCGCTTCGGTCGCCGTCTGCGTCATGCAGTCGCCGGCCGGGGAGTCGCTGCTGATCACCAGGCGGGCGCGCGGGCTACGCAATCACGCCGGGCAGTGGGCATTGCCGGGCGGACGGCGCGATCCCGGCGAGTCGATCGAGGCGGCAGCGCTGCGCGAACTGCACGAGGAGACCGGCCTGCAACTGGGCGCTCACGCCGTGCTCGGCATCCTCGACGACTATGTGACCCGCTCGGGCTACGTGATCACGCCCGTTGTCGTCTGGGGCGGTGACACGACGGGCGATCTAGCCGGGCCCGCCAGCGAGGTCACTCAGGTGTACGAGATACCGCTGGCCGATCTGGACGTCGAGCCCGAGCTCCTCAGCATCCCCGAAACCGACGCACCGGTGATCAGGCTGCCGCTGTTCGACCGGTTCGTGCACGCTCCGACGGCCGCGATCATCTACCAGTTCTGCCAGGTCGCGCTGCATGGAAAGGTCCAGCGGGTCGCGCACTTCGAGGCGCCGGTCTTCGCCTGGAAGTAGCGCCGCACCTGGCGGGCGTCATGGTCACGACGACCGCTCCGGTGCGTGGGTGCTATTCCTTCACGTCGATGTAGATCCGGCCGGCCAGCTCCCCGGTCCGAATCTGCGTCTGGCCAGACAGGCCCATCGCGATCCTGACGACACCTTCGACGTCACCGGCCAGCGCCCAGCTCGCCAGCGCTGGGTAGCGCGGCTGCCGGACGCCCGCTGTCACGGTGGCCACGCCCCCGTCGCTATGTGCCTGGGCAGGCCGAAGGGTGATCAGCAAGTAGCGTGCGCCTGGCATAGAGATCGTGTGGCCGGACGCGTCGGCGATCACCTGGCGCACGTATGTGACCGTGTAGCTCGGGACGCCGCCCCTGATGTCGAGGACGACGCGGTCGTAGCCGCACTGCGGGTGCTGCGCAACCCTCACGTCGGTGACCACGGGGACGGGCGGCACCGGCACCTCATGTGACGCGGAAATCGGTGCCGAGCGCCACGGAGCGGTGTCGCAACCTGCCGCGACCGCCGATCCTGCCGGGGTGGACGCATGCGCGGACGCCGATGAGGCCGAGGAGCTAGAGGTGGGAGCGCCACCGCCGCTCGAAGTGCACGCCGCAACCAAGACAGCGATAGCGGAACAGAGGAGCACTTGAGCTCGCATGCGGATTACCATCTCGCCTCCTGAGCAGAACTCTCCCATCTCATACCTGCATCGCAACCCCCGTCCGCAAATACGCGCCCGCGTGAACACCTAGACAATGGGGACGGTACTTGGACAATGAGGCAGTACACCGCGAGCCAGAGGAGATGGTTCATGCCCGGCACCAGCAGCGCCCAGGAAGCAACGGTCGAGGCCGCGCTCGGCAGGCTCAGCCTTGAATCCAAGGTGCGCCTGCTGTCCGGCCAGGATGTCTGGACGCTGCCCGCGCTGCCGGAGATCGGGCTGACCTCAATCGTCATGTCCGACGGTCCGGTCGGCGTCCGCGGCACGACGTGGGGTGCGGAGGACCCTTCGATCGCCCTGCCGAGTCCGACCGCGCTCGCCGCCACGTGGGATCCGGCCCTCGCCCGCCAGGCTGGGCGGCTGCTCGGGCAAGAAGCCAGGCGCAAGGGGGTGCACGTGCTGCTCGCGCCGACCGTCAACCTGCACCGCAGCCCGCTTGGGGGCCGGCACTTCGAGTGCTACTCGGAGGATCCGCTGCTCACAGGCGAGATCGGGACTGGTTACGTGGCCGGCGTGCAAGACCAGGGCGTGGCGACCACAGTCAAGCATTTCGTCGCCAACGACTCCGAGACCGAGCGCTTCACTGTCAGCGTGCAGGTGAGCGAGCGCGCGCTGCGCGAGCTGTACCTCGCGCCGTTCGAGACGATCATCCGCGACGCCGGCGCCTGGGGTGTCATGTCGGCCTACAACGGCGTCAACGGCATCTCCATGACCACCAATGCCGCCCTTCAGCGCGGCGTCCTGAAGGACGAGTGGGGCTTCGACGGCGCCGTCGTTTCGGACTGGCTGGCCGCCCGCGATACCGTCGGCGCGGCCAACGGCGGCCTGGACATCGCCATGCCCGCGATGGCCAGCCCATGGGGGGACCGGCTGGTCGCCGCGGTGCGCGCCGGTCAGGTCCCGGCAGAGGTCCTCGACGAGCAGGTGCGCCGGGTGCTGCGGCTGGCTGCGCGCGTCGGCGCGCTCGCCGGCGCGCCGGAGTCCGTGCCACCAGGTCAACGCCCCGGCGTGATCGATGGCGTGCGCCTGGCCCGCGAGGTCGCGGCCCGCTCCTTCGTCCTGGCCGCCAATCCCGGCGGCGTGCTGCCACTGAACCCGGCGGAGCTGTCCAGCGTGGCCCTGATCGGCGCGCTGGCCAGGGATGCCCGCGTGCTCGGGGGTGGCAGCGCGACCGTTTTCCCTGCGCAGATCGTCTCCCCGCTTGATGGCCTCACCGCCGCCCTGCCCGATGCCGTGAAGCTGACGTTCGCACTGGGCGCTGACCCGCGGACTGGCAAGCTCTCCCCGGCCACCGCACCCGACTGGCACGGCCTGCGCGCGACTTTCCGAGACCAGGCCGGCGCGACCGTCTACCAGACCACGCTGGCCACCGGGGCGGGTCGCTGGATGGAGATGCCCGCGGGTGTCGACGCTGCGACCCTCGCCTCGGTCGAGATCTCCGGCACGCTGACAGCGGAGGTCAGCGGCACGCACCAGCTCGGGATCCGCGGCATCGGCCAGTTCCACCTGACCGTGGCCGGGCGCACGCTGTTCGACGGGCAGGTCCTGGCCGAGTCCGACGACATCGCGACCACGTTCCTGGCACCGCCGGAGCAGCGGATCCCACTCGAGCTGATCGCGGGCGCGGCAGCCGAGGTGTCGCTGACCCAGCGTATCCGGCTGGATCCCGTCGGCTTCGCCGTCGTATCGCTGTCACTCGGCTACGGCGCTCCCGTCGCCGCGGCCGAGGACCTGCTCGCCGAGGCCGAGGCCGCAGCGTACGCCAGCGATGTCGCCGTGGTGATCGTCGGCACCACCGAAGAGGTGGAATCGGAGGGCTTCGATCGCACGACGCTTGCCCTGCCTGGCCGGCAGGACGAGCTCGTCCGGCGCGTCGTCGCCGCCAACCCCCGCACCGTGGTCGTCGTGAACGCCGGCTCGCCCGTGGAGCTGCCGTGGGCCGATGACGTCGCCGCTGTGCTGCTGGCCTGGTTCCCCGGCCAGGAAGCCGGCCACGCGCTCGCTGACGTCCTGCTGGGCAGCACCGAGCCCGGCGGCCGGCTACCCACCACCTGGCCTGTCGTGGCAGCCGACTGCCCGATCCTGAACACGACGCCAGACAGCGGCGTGCTCGGCTACGAGGAAGGTGTCTTCATCGGCTACCGCGCATGGGAACGAACCAGCATTGCGCCCCGGTACGCGTTCGGGCACGGGCTTGGCTACACGACCTGGCGCTACGACGAGATCACCGCGGACGCGCAGAGCGTGACCGTGACGGTGACCAACACCGGCCAGCGAGCTGGCCGCGAGGTTATTCAGGTCTACGTGAGCCCGGTGGTGAATAGCACTGTGGTGAACAGCGCGGTGTCGAGCAGCACGGACGGGGACCGGCCGCGGCGCTGGCTGGCCGGATTCGCGAGCGTGACCGCAGGGCCCGGCGAGAGCGCGACCGTCACCATCGGGCTGAACGAACGGACCTGGCAGGTATGGGCAGGCGGCGGCTGGGTCACGACGGCGGGCGAATACACGATCGAGGCAGCGCACAGCCTGGACGACGTCCGCAGCACCGCGTCGATCCGTGTCACGGCGTGACACCCGATAGGTCCCCCTCGGGCATCGTGACAACGATCCGGTGCTCACCAGTGGTCAGCGGCGCAGCCCGCAAAGGCCGCTGGCTAGGGTCCGCCGGCGGTCATCGCGTGCAGCATCAGCATCGAGTCTGGCGGGACGAGATCTACGCCGTCGGGATCGTTCAGGTAACCGGGTGCGATGCCCGACGTGCCCGTGTGTCCGTACTGCCACACGATGCGCTGCGTGGCCGGGTCGATCACGATGACCCGGTGGTTGAAGTCATCGTTGACCAGTATGTCGCCATTGGGGAGTGGCAGCGCGAGTGACGGGTGGTTCAGTCCGCCGAACCGCCACAGGAGACGACCTCGCGAGTCGAACTCGACGACCTGCCCGGCGCCAGAGTAATCGGCGGTGAGGAAGCAGTCAGGGTAGACCTCGTTGGTGTCAGACGGGTATGCCACGCCTGGCGGGTGAACAGACGAGGAGACGTGCCCGGCCAGGTTCAGCTCATCGGCCCAGCCGCCGTTGATCTCGGTAACGACATAGTTGCCATTGGTCATCGGGAAGGCGCCGTTTGGACTGCCGAACCCTACGGGCGGGTCATGCTGACAGACGGAGGTTCGCTCGCCGATGATGCGCAACGGGCGGTGCGCCGGCGGCTTGATCAAGATGATCCGGCAGTTCTTGATGTCAGCGGCGAGAATGTCACCGTTGGGCAGCATCATGGCGTCATCGGGATTGTCTACCTGGTTCGGTCCCATCCCAGGCACTCCGGGCGTCCCATACCTATAGGTGATCTTGCGTGTGGCGACGTCAATGACGCTGATGACCTGGTCGTCCTCCTGGGTGGCGACGATGGACCTGCCGTCCGGGGAGAAGAAAGCGTCGTCTGGGACAAGGAACGTCTGGCCCGGGGCCAGGTCGCCCGGACGGGGGAAACTCCACCTGATGCGGCCTTGCGGGTCGACGATCACCAGCCGGTTGTTCAGGTGATCGGCTATCAGCACATCCGCAGGCAGCACTGACGAGTCGGAACCGGGCGCCAGCCGTCCCTGCGCGCTGGTCGGCGCTAGCCACGGACTGGTTGTCAGGGCGGCGCTGCCAGCCGCCTGGCCAGCGGCACCGGCCACCGGCTTCGGAACCGTCCGCCTCGGTCGGACGATCCGGAGTGTGGTCACCGTCGGGACCAGGAGCTGCCCATCCTGGCCGCCGAGGAGAAAGGCCGTGCCGCCCATGACCGCCCCGGCGCCATACGCGACCGGTACCGGCAGCTGGCCCGCCGGGCTGGTGGCGCCACTGGCGGGGTCATAACGAAGGACGCGATCGCTTGTGATCAGCGCGGTCGCGGTAGCCAGGGAGCTCGCCGGGGTGCCGCTCTTTACAGTCTGCCCACCAGCCAGGAAGATAGCGCCGCCCAGCGCGAACCCCGTTTCCCCAGCCAGCGGATACGGCAGCTGGCCGACCACCCGTGCGGTGCCGGTGCTGACGTCGATCTGCTGGATTGCCTTGGTCAGGCCGCCTTCGCTCTGCCCGCCGAATACCCAGATCTGGTCGCCGATCGCGGCGACGCCCGGGCAGCGAACGGGAACCGGCAGCTTGGTCAGCGTGCTGAAGTGCGTGCCATCCCTGGTCGCAAGCACGCTGCCGGTGTAGCTGGCCCCGTCGAACCCCCCGATCAGATAAGCGATGCCATGCACCGTCACCGCGGCCAGGTCCGATCGCGGCTGCGGCAGCCGTCCTAGCATCGTCGCGGCGCCCGGCCCGGTAACCGCCTGCACAGTTGCGGCGCTGGCAACGGCTCGGCCGCCGAAGACGACCGGCCGGCCGCCAAGCACCGAGCCGCCGGAACCTTGTGCTGCCGCAGCGAGTCGGCCCAGCGGGCTTGTCTGTCCTGTTGCCGGGTCGAGGACTACCGTGGCCGAGGTCAATGCCTGCCCTGGAGTGAGGCCGCCGGCGATCAGCAGGTCCCGGCCGCGGGGCAGCACAACCTCGCGTGCGATCGGCGCAGGCAGCTGAAAGGCCGCGGGCATCACTTGAAGGATCGCCGGGCCGCGGGCGGTCGCACGTCCCGGCAGCGCGCGGCCCTGGCCGGTTGTGCATGCGGCCGCCAGTAGCGCCCCCGGCAGGCATGCGACCAGCAGTAGCGCTCCACATCGAAGCCGCAGCCGGGTCCGCACGCGGCAGGTTATGCCCACGCTCAGGTCGAACATAACGACAAACTCACTGGTCAGCCTCGACGTGGACCTCATGCCGCCGCGCCGAAGCCAGGCGTCGTGGGCGTCCGTTCAGTCCGCTACTCCTCGATTAGGCTAGCTGGATCATGGACGACCGCACTCAGGCCTGGTTCGGCCGCCGCACGTCCCGGTGGCAGGATTGGCCGCATGACCGGCTGCTGGCGGCCAAGCAGCGACTCGGCGTCACGATTAGCGTCGTCATACCGGCCAGGAACGAGCAGCGGACGGTGGCCGCTGTCGTCAGCGCGATCGCACGGGCGCTGGTCGAGGATGTGCCGCTCGTCGACGAGCTGGTCGTCATGGACTCCGACTCGACCGACGCGACCGCGCAGGCCGCCGCCCGGGCCGGGGCCAAGGTGTACCGGACCGCCGAGGTTAGGACGTCGGCTGGGAGCTTCCCCGGCAAGGGCGAGGCGCTGTGGAAGTCGCTGCACGTCACGAGCGGTGACGTGCTTGTCTTCGTGGACGCAGACCTGACCAGCTGGGGTCCGCACTTCGTCTCCGGGCTCATCGGGCCGCTGCTCGCCGAGCCAGAGGTGCAACTGGTCAAGGGGTTCTACACGCGGGTGCGGACCGAGACTGACGGCTCGACGTCAACCGAGGGCGGCCGGGTCACCGAGCTGGTCGCCCGCCCGCTGATCAGCCTGTGGTGGCCCGAGCTCGCCGCCGTCGTGCAGCCGCTCGCCGGCGAATGGGCGGCGCGGCGCAACCTGATGGAGTCACTGTCCATCCCGGTCGGCTACGGCGTCGAGCTGGCGACGCTGATGGACACTGTGAGCCGCCACGGGCTCGACGCTGTCGCCCAGGTCGACCTCGGCTCACGCGCCCACCGGCACCAGGCCAATCATGACCTGGCCCTGATGGCAGCCGAGCTCATGGTGGTCGCGAGCCGCCGACGGGCGCGAGGCGGAGACTCCCTCGCGGGCGAAGCCGAGCTAAAGCAGTTCGTCCGGGACGAGAGCGGCCAGGCTCGCCAGTTGTCGCGGCCGATCCCGGTGGCCGAGCGGCCGCCCGTGGCACCGGCCCGCCATGAGTGATGCACGCGGGCCGCGCGCCCAGGGACTGCTGCGCATCGGGCGTGCCGCGTTCCCTCCGTCGCAGCCGTTGATCATGGGTATCGTCAACAGGACGCCCGATTCCTTCTTTCGTCCCGGCCTGACCTGGGATGAGCCTGCCGCGATGGCGCGGGTCGACCAGGTCATCGCCGAGGGCGCCGACATCGTCGACGTAGGCGGGATACCAGCCGCGCCCGGCGCTGAGGTGGATGTCGCCGAAGAGATCCGGCGCACGGCCGGGTTCATCGGCGCGGTCCGCTCCCGCTATCCGGACGTGGTC
>DATHQE010000227.1:0-2282 GCA_035483035.1 Streptosporangiaceae bacterium
CGTTCATTCACATCCGCGACACAGTCCGGTGCATTGAGATCGCGCTCAACAACCCGCCCGATGCAGGCTCCAAGGTGCTGGTCCGGAACCAGATCACCGAGACGCACCGAATACTCGACCTGGCCAAGATGATCGGTGACATGACCGGGACCGAGATCGCCTACCTGCCCAACCCGCGGCGCGAGGCGGACGAGAACGAGCTGAGCGTGCGCAACGATCAGTTCCTCGCTCTCGGCCTCGAGCCGACGACGCTGTCCGAGGGGCTGCTGGAGGAGATCACCGACATCGCTGCCAGGTACCGCCACCGGGTCGACCCGCACAAGATCATTGCGCGGTCGGTGTGGCGCGCCGGGATGGAGACTTCCGCGGACCTGATGACCGAGGTACCTCCGCTCTAGCCAGGCACGGCTTACCGGCGGGCGCGGACGGGTTCGGCCGAGGGTCCGACGTGCTGTGTCAGCCACTGCCCGAGCGGCTGGCTGGCGATGAGGAAGTCGGCGACGGCGGCTCTGGCGGCAGGCGTTCCGAGCCACGGCTCGACCGGCCACTCCTTCCACGCGACGACGCCCTTGTATCGCAGCAGCTCGATGCGCGGATGATCCGGCGGGTAGCCGCGCGGCGCGCTCTTCAGCGAGTCGCGGCCATGCACGTCGATGTCCTGCTTGCCTAGCTCGGCGATGATCTCCTCGAGGGTGCCGCCGCTGGAGTCGGCCGCGACCGCCGACCGGTACCGCTCAAGCTGGTCCGGCGCCATGCCGTACATGCCGCTGCCCGCCGCGAGGCCGGCGGCCGACAGCTGGATGTAGCCGTCACCGGCATGCGCGCCGATCGCTGTCTTGTACGGCGATTTGTCCTTGCTGAATCTCACGTCGCGATACGGGCGGTAGATCTTTGTCTCGCCGTGCTCGGCCTCGAGCTCGGCGAGCAGCTCGGCCATCGGCGCGAGTACGCAGGTCTCGTAGATCTCCTTGTGCGCGAGCCAGTAGGCCTTGGAATTGTCAGCCTCCAGCCCGTCATAGAAGTCGAGTGCCTCCTCCGGCCAGCCCTGAAATGGCATCGCGTTTCTTCCTTCCTGCGACGGGGTCGCCGACCCTCCCGGCCGAGCATGACATCGCCGCCGCGGCGGCCGCAGCCGTACTGTCGCGGACCTCAGCGAGGACCGGCGGCTGAGGCTCCCGGCCGCCAGGGGACTGCACCGGACAACTTGCCGACGCGGCCGACGAGGCCGTCCGACACCTGCTTGACGATCAGCCTGAGCAGGAACGCGGCCATCGCGGCGAAAACGAGGCTGAGCTGCGTGCCGCCGAAGACCAGCGAGTAGCTGTGACTTGTCGTGACGGTCGTCCCAGCCGAGCCGTTCGCGCCGGAACTCGCTACCGTGCGCCGGTAACCGGTGAACCAGGCCAGGCACCAGCAGGCCCACCACGCCGCCGGCCGGAACGGGAACTTCGCCCGCTGCGGCTTCGGCAGCGCGGCCCGCCAGATGTCGACCATGATCTGGAACGGGAACCACAGGAAGCAGATCGGCACGAACCAGCCGAAGATGGACAAGCTCGGTGACCAGCGCTGCCGCCAGTCCAGTTGCCCCGCGTTCTGCCGCGCCCGGTAGAACCAGATCAGGAACACCACAGTAATCGGCAGCAACAGCAGCCACATGATGATCAAGGCCGGCTTGACGAATACGCCGATCAGGCTGGTGGCCGCGCTGACGGCCAGCATGACGTCGAGGGCTCTCGCCAGGCCGTCTAGGTCATACCCCTTCGGTGGTATGGCCCCGCTCGGTGAGTAGCCGGGGTAACCGCCCGCGGCACCGCCGCCCGCACCACAGTTCGGGCACATCTGCGATCCGGCCGGGATGGCGACGCCGCAGTTGCCACACAACATGCGCGCCACCATCCAAACTGGCCGTCCGCCAACGCGAGCACCGTACCGGAACGGCCCGCCCCGGCACCAGTGTCACGCATCGAAGTAAATGCCGTCGGTCCGCCAGCTCGCCGGCGCGTCAGATGTGCCCGAGCACTGGATGCGGTAGATACGGCTCCTCCAGCCTGCGTATCTCGTCCTCGGCCAGGCTCAGGTCCTCAGCGGCCAGCGCGTCCTCCAGGTGCCCGGGCTTGGTGGCACCCACGATCGGTGCGGTCACGCCAGGCCTGTGCAGCAGCCAGGCGAGCGCCACTTGCGCCGACGGCACGCCGCGCTCGGCGGCGACCTGCATGCACCGCTCGACCACGTCGAAGTCGGACGGCACCTTGTACAGCGAGTCCCCGAACGGGTCGGTGCCC
>DATHQE010000228.1:0-11456 GCA_035483035.1 Streptosporangiaceae bacterium
GATGGCGCCGCCGACCCACTGGCCGGCCGCCCCGATGTTGAACAAGCCGGCCCTGAACGCGATTGCGACCGACAAGCCGGTCAGGATGAGCGGTGTCGCCTGGGCGCACGTCGACGACAGCGGGTAGAAGATCGCCGCTACTGAGCCGCCGTGGAATGCCGCGCTGATCGTCGACGGGTTCAGGATCGCGCCCTCGAACATCTGCGAGTAGGCGTACGAGACCGCCTGCCAGGTCTGGCCTAGCGCATATCCCGGATCGGCGAAGAACGAGCTCCACGCCCGTGTCACGACCGGATCGCTGAACACGATGAGCACGGCGCCGACCACAAGTGCCAGGAAGATCGCGAGGATCGTGATGACGGCCGAGCTGCCTTCCGTGACCGCCTGGATGATGGCGGCACCCGTCAGTCTGGCGCGCTGCCCGCCGGGCCGAGGTGCCGCGCCCGGCTCGGCTGGCTCACCTGCGGCGGCACCGGCGCCGGCTGGTAGCGGCTCGGGCACAGCGGCCGAAGCGTCACTCACTGTCTGGCTCCATCGTGGTTGGCCCCGTGGTCGCTGGCCCCGTGGTCGCTGACCCCGTGGTCGTTGGCCCCGTGGCGCTCGGCCCCGTTGGCTCTGTAGCCGGAAGTTCGAGAATCTCGTCGGCGTCGAGCCGCTGGGCAGCGAGGCCGCCGGCCGCCTGCTCGGCTGCCCCCGCACCGGCCATCAGCAGGCCGAGCTCCTGCTCGGCGATGTCCGGCGAGCTGAAGCCGACGATCCGGCCCTCGTACATCACAGCGATCCGGTCCGAGAGAGCGTAGATCTCGTCGAGCTCGGAGGAGACGATGACGACAGCCACCCCGCGATCACGCTGCTTCACGATCTCGCGGTGCACGAACTCGATCGAGCCGACGTCCAGGCCACGCGTCGGCTGACTGGCCACCAGCAGCTTGTTGCCCCGGCTTAGTTCTCTGGCGACGACGACCTTCTGCTGGTTGCCGCCGGACAGCGTGCCGGCCGGCGTGAGCACCGACGACGTCCGGACGTCGTACTCGTCGACCAGGCGGACGGCCGCCTTCCTGACGGCGTCGAGATTGAGGGCGAGGCCGGAGGCATAGGGCGGGCGGTCATAGACGTCTAGGACAAGGTTGTCGGCGACCGAGAATGCGCCGACGAGGCCGTCTTCCTGGCGGTCCTCGGGGATATAGCCGATCCCGGCCCGGAGCCGGTCACGGGTGCTCGCGGCGCTGATGTCCATGTCGTCGAGCAGCACCGAGCCGGTCGACGGTCGCAGCCCCAGCAGCGCCTCGCACAGCTCGGTCTGCCCGTTGCCCTGCACGCCCGCGATCCCGAGGATCTCGCCTGCTCGCACGTCGAAGGACACTGACTGCACAGCCAGGGCCTCATGCTCGCCCGGCACGCTGAGGTCGCGGACATCAAGGACCACTCCGGCCGGACTGGCCGGCTCCTTGCTCACGCGGAGCTGCACGGCTCTGCCCACCATCAGCGCAGCCAGCTCGGCATCGCTGGTCGTCGGCGCGCGTTCGCCGACCACCTGGCCACGGCGGATGACGGTGATGTTGTCGGCAATCGCCTGGACCTCCTTGAGCTTGTGCGAGATGAACACGATGGACCGGCCAGAATCTCGCAGCTGACGCATGATCTGGAACAGGTCTTCGGTCTCGCCCGGCGTCAGTACCGCCGTGGGCTCGTCCAGAATCAGGATGCTCGCGTCCCGCAGCAGCGCCTTGATGATCTCGACTCGCTGCTGCACGCCGACCGGGAGATCCTCGACATAGGCATCGGGATCGACGCGGAGCCCGAAGCGCTCCGACAGGTCCTGCACCGACGCGCGGGCACGGCGCCGGTCCAGCAGCCCGAAACGACGGACAGGCTCCGCGCCGAGAGTGACGTTCTCGGCGACTGTGAAGACCGGGACCAGCATGAAGTGCTGGTGCACCATGCCAACCCCGGCGCTGATCGCGTCCTTGGGCGACCGGACGTGGACCGGCTTGTCATTGATGAGGATCTCGCCCTCATCCGGCTGGACCAGCCCGTACAGGACGTTCATCAGCGTGGTCTTGCCGGCCCCGTTCTCGCCGAGCAGCGCCCGGATCTCGCCGGGCTGAACGACGAGGTCGATGTGATCGTTGGCGACAAGACTGCCGAATCGCTTAGTGATGCCACGCAGCTCAAGCTTCACCCGGCCGCCCTCCGCTCTAACTGGCTACGGTCAGCTGCCCAGGCCCTGGCCTGGGCAGCTGACCGCCTCAGACGGTACGTGCTACCGACTTACACCGGGTTCTTGGTGTACGGGTTGATCTTGCCGCTCTCGATGTCTTGCTGCAGCGTCTTGAGCTCGGCCTGGACCGACGCCGGAATCTTGGTGCCGTAGTCGTGGAACGGGGAGAGGACCGCGCCGCCGTTGGCGAGAGTGCCGACGTAGGTGCCGCCCTTGAAGGTGCCGCCAGCTGCGGACAGGACCGCGGTCTTGACGGCCTCGGTGATGCCCTTGGTCACGCTGGTGAGCATGTACTGGCAGTACTGCGCCGCGCTGATGCAGCCGTCGGTGTCCACCCACTCCATCGACACGCTCTTGCCAGCGTTGTCCGCGGTCTGGACCGCCTTCGCGGTGCCGAGGCCAACGCCGCCCGCGACCGGGAAGATCACGTCAGCGCCATCGCCGATGAACGTGTTGGTGAGCGCCTGGCCTGCGCCGAGGTCGGTGAAGTTGCCGATGAAGCTGCCCTTCTGGGTCTGCTCGTCCCAGCCGAGCACCTTGACGTTGGCGTGCTGCTGGGTGTTGTAGTAGTTCACGCCGTCCTGGAAGCCGTCTTCGTAGATCGTCACGGTGCCGAAATCCTGGCCACCGTAGGTCGCCACGACGTGGGTCTTACTCACGGCCGCCGCGAGGTAGCCGCCGAGGAAGCCGTCCTGCACGGTGTTGAACACCAGCTGGTCGATGTTCTTCTGCTTCTTCCCGCTGAGGCAGAAAGAGGCATACGAGCAGTCGACGATCGCGAACTTCTGCGTGGGACTCGCCTTGGCCGCAGCCTCGGTCGCGCCGGCCATCAGGAAGCCGACCGTGACGATGATCCCGCACTTCTTTGCTTCCAGCGCGCTGATGTTCGACGCATAGTCCGCCGTCGTGGTGGACGGCAGATAGGTGGCGCTGATCTTGCTGGGATCAGTGGCCGCGGCTGCCTGCATGCCCTCCCACGACGACTGGTTGAAAGACTTGTCGTCGATGCCGCCTGTGTCGGTGACCATGCAAGCCAAGAACTTGCCGCCGGCCGTCGTGCCGCCGGTACCGCCGGACTTGCCGGCCGCGCTCGAGCCGCAGCCAGCGGCCGCGGCCAGCACGGCCACGATGCCGACTGCGGCGACGGTCCTGTATATCCCTCTCACCGTTACCTCCTGTGCGTGGCGGCCAGCGGCCGCCCGGAAGGACCGCCGGCTTGCTGGGCTGTCCCCGCCGGCTGGGGTAAGTCGTCCCGGATGCCCCCCCGGGATTGCCCGAAGGCTAGTCCTGGCGCCACCGCCCGGGAAGCGTGATTCAACGCTCCTGGTAGGGATGTTGCAGAATCGATATGTCTAGACTTTTTGATGCCGTTCAACTGGCGGCAATACCATTGACCGCGGCACGACGGTGCGCGGCTCTAGCTCCAGGGTTGCTGTTCGGCGGGCGCCTTAAGCACTGCGCCGCAAGCGCAGCCATCGCCGTGACCGCGCGGGCTTTGCCCGCCTGGCGCCGTCCGGCTCGCTGCCGTGGTCAAGTTCGGCACGAGCTGCGTCCGGGACTGCCGCCTGTCGCGCCTCTCGCCAGCTGCTGAGCATCAGGTCCTCATCCACCAGCGGCACGAAGATGGGCGGCCCGACGGGGATGCGCCGCCACTCCTTGATCCGGTGGTTCAGTTCAGCGACGGCCTCGCGTACCTCGTGCTCCGACGGCAGGGCAGGCACGGTCTCCGCCAGCCTGGCTGCCTCCTTGCGCAGGCGCAGCGGCGTCGGCAAGAGCACCTCGGCCGAGACACCCTCACGCTCCAGGTACGCGCGCAGCCAGGCCTGCTCATCGTCGCCGTGCCTCGGCAGCGGCTTACCGGCGCCGGGCAGGTTGTCGAACGCGCCTCGCTCGGCTGCGTCACTGATCTGCTGGTCAATCCATGACCTAAAGCTCATCCCCGAGGGCTTGCGTTCGGTCATGCGCTGGTGCTCTCCCGTCGTCGACAATCAGGCTCTTATCAGGCTACCGACGGGCACCTTCACCCCGACCTGGCCGGCGTCGCCAGACTGCCAGAGGGGCAGAATGCGGGTTACGGGTTCCGGCCAGCATCCTGGCCGGTCCCAGGCTGGCGGGGGCCAGCGACAAGCCAGGCGAGCAGGCGGGGGTGGGCACGCGATGAGCAGCGGTTACTACGGACCTGAGGGCTCAGGCTCCAGCCCGTTCGACGATTTCATCGCACGTCTGTACGGCGCGGGGCAAGGCCCGCCGCAGCCGGGCCAGCGTGTCGACATCACCCGGCTGATGAGCGGGCCAGCCCGCGAGCTGATCGGGGCGGCCGCGACGCTGGCCGCTGAGCGCGGCGGCTCCGACCTGGACACCGAGCATCTGCTGTGGGCCGCCTCGAGGCTCGACCCCACCAGGCAGATGCTGGCCCGGGCCGGCGCGGATCCCGATGCGCTGGCCCGTGCGATCGAGGAACAGCAGCACGGCGGCGGGCAGAGCGGCCAGCCACCGCAGCTGACACCAGGTGCGAAGCGGGCGCTGCTCGATGCGCACCGGATCTCGCACTCGCTGGGATCCACGTATATCGGCCCCGAGCACATCCTGTTCGCGCTCGCGGTCAACCCGGAGTCGGCGGCTGGCCGGATGCTGGGGTCGGCCAGGGTGACCCCGGAGGCGCTGCAGCAGGCCTACCTTGCTGCTCAGGGCGTCGCCCCGCCTGGCCAGGATGGCCGGACCTCGACCCCCACGCTGGACGAGTTCGGCCGCGACCTGACCGCGATGGCCAGGGAAGGACGGGTTGACCCGGTTATCGGCCGGGATATCGAGATCGAGCAGACCATCGAGGTGCTGTCCCGCCGCGGCAAGAACAACCCGGTACTGATCGGCGAGGCGGGGGTCGGCAAGACCGCGATCGTGGAGGGCATCGCTCAGCGCATCGTCAATGAAGATGTCCCGCAGACCCTGGCGGGCAAGCGGGTCGTCCAGCTTGAGCTCTCGGGCATCGTCGCCGGTACCCGCTACCGCGGAGACTTCGAGGAGCGCCTGCGCCGGATCATCGACGAGATCCGGGAGCACGGTGACGAGCTCGTCGTTTTCATCGACGAAATACACACGATTGTCGGGACCGGTGCCGGCGCGGAGGGCGGGGTAGACGCAGCCAACATGGTCAAGCCCGCGCTCGCTCGCGGTGAGCTGCACGTCATCGGCGCGACCACGCTGGACGAGTACCGCAAGAACATCGAGAAGGACGCGGCGCTGGCCCGGCGTTTCCAGCCCATCCTGGTAGCGGAGCCGACCGTCGACGACGCCCTGGCCATCCTCCGCGGGCTGCGTGACCGGTACGAGGCACATCATCAGGTCCGCTACGACGACGAGGCGCTGGTGGCGGCCGTGGAGCTGTCAGACCGGTACATCACCGACCGATTCCTGCCAGACAAAGCCATTGACCTGATCGACCAGGCGGGCGCCCGCGTCCGGCTGCGCACCAGGACGCCTCGCAGCGAACTGCGTGAGCTGGAGCGGCGCGCCGAGGAACTGCATCGCGACAAGGATCAGGCGGTCGCGAGCGAGCAGTACGAGCAGGCCTCGGTGCTCCGCAATGAGATCGAGGAAGTGCGCTCGCAGATCGACCAGGTCAGCCGCGAGGAAAGCGTCGTTCCGGAAGTGACGGTCGGCGACATCGCCGACGTGGTGTCGCGGGCCACTGGGGTTCCGGTCCAGCAGCTCACCGAGGAGGAAAAGAGCAGGCTGCTTGAGCTGGAGGGGCATCTGCACGAGCGGGTGATCGGGCAGGACGAGGCCGTCGCCGCCGTGGCCGAGGCGGTCCGCCGGTCCAGGGCGGGCCTAGGCGACCCGCAGCGCCCGGTCGGCAGTTTCCTGTTCCTCGGGCCTACCGGCGTCGGCAAGACCGAGCTGGCGCGGGCGCTTGCGGCGGCGCTGTTCGGCGGTGACAGCAAGATGATCCGGCTGGACATGAGCGAGTTCTCCGAGCGGCACACGGTAAGCCGCCTCGTCGGCGCCCCGCCCGGCTACGTCGGGTACGAGGAGGCCGGCCAGCTCACCGAGGCCGTCCGCCGGCGTCCGTACTCGGTGGTGCTGCTGGACGAGATAGAGAAGGCCAACGCGGATGTGTTCAACATCTTGCTGCAGGTCCTCGACGACGGCAGGCTGACCGACGGCCAGGGCCGGACCGTCGACTTCAAGAACACCATCCTGATCATGACCAGCAACCTGGGCTCGGACGTCGTTACCCGGCGCGGTGCCGCGCTGGGCTTCGCGGGCGAGGGGGCAAGCTCCGACGACAGCCAGGATCGCGCCCTGCAGGACCAGCTGATGCGGCGGCTGCGCGAGTCGTTCCGGCCCGAGTTCCTGAACCGCATCGACGAGATCATCATCTTCCGAGAGCTTGACCAGACCGAGCTGCGGCAGATCACCCAGCTCCTGCTCGAGGAGACCCGCCGCCGGTTGCGGGCGCAGCACGTGACCGTGCAGTTCACCGCGGCCGCGGTGGACTGGATTGCCGACCACGGCTTCCAGCCGGAGTTCGGTGCGCGCCCGATGCGCCGCACGATCCAGCGTGAAGTGGACAATCAGCTCTCGCGCATGCTCCTCGACGGCCAGGTCTCGCCAGGTCAGGAGGTCACCGTCGGGGTCAGTGACGGGCACCTCACGTTCGAGACGACGCGCCAGTACGCCGGCGTGTGAGTGATAACGGTGCGAGCTGACATGACACCGCGGCCAGCGCTGTCGGCGCTGGCCGCGGTGACCTTTCGGTAGTGAGTGAGCTAGCGGCGCGTGACCCGGTCGGTATCGATCCGGCCGCGCCCGAAGGCGTCGATCCGCTTCCACCGGCCCGGCAGGTCCAGCAGCTCGAGGTTGCCGATCCAGCTAGGCAGCGCCGGGTCGACGACGAGGTTGTCGCCATTGGGCTCCAGCCCGAGCCCGGCGCGTAGCAGGAGCAGCGGCGCCCCGGTCGACCAGGCTTGCGGGCTGCACGCGGTGGGGTACTGCACCGGGTACATGGTCGAGCTGCGCTCGTAACCGCCGAACGCCTCCGGCAGCCGGCCGTCGAAGACCTCGGCCGCCTCGAGGATCCCGGCGACGATGCACGCGGCCTCCGCCTTGAACCCGTAGCGGCGCAGTCCCCAGGCGATGAACGAGTTGTCGAACGGCCACACCGTGCCGACGTGGTAGCCGATCGGGTTGTACCTGGCCTCGCCCTCGGCCATCGTCCGCACGCCCCAGCCGGAGAACAGCCGCGGCCCCATTAGGTGCTTGACGACCGCTTTCGCCTTGGACGTGTCGACGATGCCGCTCCACAGCAGGTGCCCGATGTTCGAGGTCAGCGAGTCGACCTGGCGGCCGTCGCCGTCGAGCGCGACGGCGAAGTACTCCCCGTCCTTGACCCAGAAGTCACGGTTGAACCGGCGCTTGAGGTCGGCGGCCTCCTTCTCCAGGTGGTCGGCGTAGGCCGGATCCTTCCAGACCAGCCGCGCCAGCCGGGCGCCGCGCATCTTGGCGTCGTAGGCGTACCCCTGGAGTTCGCAGGTGGCGCGCGGGAAGCCAGGCAGGTCGCCGTTGCGGTACGAGATCGAGTCCCAGGAGTCCTTCCAGCACTGGTTCTCCAGCCCCGTCTTGGGGTTCCGCCGCTGGTAGGACACGTAGCCGTTGCCCTGCAGGTCGGCGTAGTCGCTGATCCAGTTCAGGGCGGCCCTGGCGGTGTGCTCAAGCTCCCGGACCAGCTTGCTGTCCCCGGTCCAGCGCTCGTACTCATCGAGCAAGATGACGTACAGCATGGTGGCGTCGGCGTTGCCGTAGTACGGCGAGTGCGGCCGCTCCTCGAACGCCGTCATCTCGCCGTACCGCATCTCGTGCAGGATCCGGCCGGGGTCCTCGTCGCGGAAGTCGTCGATCCGGGTGCCCTGGCGCTCGGCGAGAGCGAGCAGCGTGGTGGAGGCGAGTTCGCTGGTGAACGGCAGCGCCTGAAGGCTGGTCAGAATGCTGTCACGGCCGAAGATCGTCATGAACCACGGCAGCCCGGCGGCGGGCAAGGCGCGACCAGGCAGCGTCAGCGTGGAGAACCGCAGCGCGGCCAGGTCGGTCATGCAGCGCTTGTAGATGTGCTCAAGCGGCCGCCAGTCGCAGTCCACCGTGGGGGCGCGCTGCAGCCATTTCTCCAGGCCGCGCGACATGTCCTCGCGGACCCGGCGCTGGCCGCGGATCCCTATGGGGCCGTCGGCCTGTCGGTCCGGCTCGCCTTGCGACGCCACAACCTGCAGGTCGGTCTTCCACTCGCCGTGCGGAGGCACAGTGATGCTGAAGCTCAGGCCGTGGTCGTCGATGGTGGCCGACGTCGAGGCGGAGATCCAGGTCTCGCGGACGTACGTCTCACGCTGATACCGCAAGACGAGACTGTCACCAGCGACCACGTTCCCGTACTCGCCCTTTTTCTTGAGCGCGTCCTTAACCTCGAAGAGGTCGGCAAAATCGCTCGCTGCCTCGATCCTGATGTCGAGGTCGACGGGAACGTTGTCGTGATTGAGTACTCGCACTTCCTCGTGGAACCCGTCAGCGACCTCGCGCTGCCGGATCACCGAGAGCTTGGCGTCGACGTACACGGTGCCGCTGCCCGGCACCAGGAAGAACCGCGTCTGGAAGTACTGCAGGTCGTCGGTCGACAGCGCAGTCAGCCGCTGGCCGTTGACCGTCAGCACCCAGCGGGACAGGAACCGGGTGTCGAAGGAGAACAGCCCGGTTGGATCGGTACGGGAGGCCTCGATGTCACCCTTGTCGTCGCTGACGACGAAGGTGTTGCCCTCCAGGATCTGGACAAGCCCGTCACTCACATTGGCCTCCGCTGAGCCATCACTGCTTGCGAACTTATGGGCGCGACCTTGCCGGTAGAGCCAGGTGGCCCCGGCAGGCAGCGCTGGAACACCATCAGTGCGGCGACGCTGCCATCGACGGTCAGCAGGCCGCGGAGCATGGCGGCCATGGCGTTCAGCCGGCCGGTCACCATGAGCTCCAGGTACGGCCGCGCGACCCGGACGACGGCCTCAGCCGGCATCGGCTCGCGGCTCACGGTGACGTCACCGTCGTCAATGGTCACATGCCAGTGCTCGAGGTCGGTGACGTCGGCTGCCGCAATCGCGTCGGGCACGTCGAATCGCACCGTGCCGACTTCGTGCTCGAAGGTCGCGAGATGTCCTGGCGCAGCCAGTCCCGCGAAGAAGTCGTTAATCGGATCCGCTGTTGCTGTCGCTGAGCTGGTCTTTGCTGTTCGCACGGCGAGTATGTGTTCGGTGCCGGCCAGGGCCAAACCGGGGCGTGGGCGAAGTTTGCACACCGGCCGGCTTCTTGGCGCGGTCGTGACCGGCAGCGGTGGCTACTCAGGTGCCTGAGTGACGAAAAGCGGAAGTTACGAAGTACCGCCGATGCCCGACGGGGCGGCGATCAGCGCGTCGATCTCGGCCGCCGTCGGCATGCCCGGCATGGCTTACCCGCCTGGCTCGGCCGACACCGGCCGGGCCGGCAGCGAGTGGTCCCAGTCCGAGAGCAGGGTGCGGATCCCGGTCACCACCGCGATGGGCTGATCGAGCATGACGTGATGTCCGGCCGCCGGGATCTGGATGACCGGTGCTAGCTGGCCAAGCTTGTCGTACATGAGCTCCGTCGTCTTAGGCGGCACGATGCCGTGCTCGGCGACGAACAGCGCGACCCGGCAGTCGAGATGACGCAGCAGGGCCGGCGCTCCGCGGTTACGGCCGAAAACCGCCGGGTCGAACTTCCAGCTCCAGCCGCCGTCGACGGCGCGGACGGACGTGCTCGCCACGTGCTCCAGGATGTAGGGCAGGGACGGCTGATCGGGCATGGGATGGAAGCGCGCGATGGCCGCCTCGCGGGTGGGATAGACGCGCAGCGGGCCGAACGCGCGTGCCTCCCTGGCCGCCTGCTCTTCGGGCGTGACGTCCTGGACGGGGGAGTCGATCACCACGATGCCCTCGAGGTCGGCGCCGAACAACCCGGCTGCGCGTAGCGCCACGAAACCGCCCATGCTGTGCCCCACGATGATCGGCGGATTCGTGCTGCCCGCCGCGCGCGCGACCGCCCGGACTTCATGCGCCCAGCCGTCCAGGCTGTAGTGCTCCCGCCTGGCGCTGTCGCCGTGGCCGGACAGATCCAGCGCCACGACGCGCCGGTCGAAGGCGAGCAGCGGACCGATGTGATCCCACCAGCGTGCGTGCGCGGCGCCCCCGTGCACCAGGACGATCGCGCTGGCGCTCTCCGCGCCCCACGCGCGGTAGGCAATCGCCGTGCCGTCGACCGTGACCGTGCCGGTGCTGACCGGCGCGGCCAGGGCTGCGCTGAACCACGCGGGCGGCTTGGCCAGTTCGGGGGTGACCCCGCTCACTTCGGAGGTGCCGCTGACTTTCATGCGTAGTAGCGAACCAGAACCTGGCCCGCTCGTCACGCCCCGCTCCCGCTGGCCCCGGAGTCGGTCCAGGCGCGCTCCAGGACGCCGCTGATCGTGTCGGCCGGCTGTGCACCGGAGACACCGTATTTACGGTCGATGACGAACAGTGGCACGCCTGTAGCGCCCAGTGCGCGCGCCATCGCCTCGTCGGTGTCGACGTGATCGCTATAGGCGTTACCGGCCAGCACGCTGGCGACCTCGTCGCGGTCCAGGCCAGCCTCGACCGCCAGCCGAGTCAGCGCCTCATGATCGAAGATCGAGTCCTGGTCGGTGAAGTAGGCCTTGTGCAGCCGCTCGACGACGGCCTCCTGGAGGCCGCGGTCCTTGGCCAGCTGGATCACGCGGTGGGCGTCCCGCGTATTGCCGCGGCGCAGGTTCTCCAGCCGGAAGGTGAGGCCGTCGCCTGCCGCGCGCTCTTCCATCTCCCGCTGGGCCTGGCTCGCCTGCGCGGGGCTCATTCCGTACTTATCGGCCAGCAGCTCGACCGTGGGTGTCGTCGCGCCCGCGGGCGCGTCCGGGTCCAGCTCGAACGACCGGTAGATGACCTGCACGTCGTCGCGATGCTCGAACTCAGCGAGCGCCTGCTCAAAGCGCCTTTTGCCCAGGTAACACCACGGACATACCACATCGGACCAGATCTCAACTTGCATGCTCGTCCCTAACACCGGGGTGTGCGGGACCCTTCCCGCCTCGGTCCGCAGCTACGATGAGGGATTCACCGGCCGCAACCGGGTAGCGGGATGCACATGTCAGCCAGTGTCAACCAAACAGCCAGTG
>DATHQE010000229.1:0-5261 GCA_035483035.1 Streptosporangiaceae bacterium
GGGCACGTCTTGACCGGCGGCGGAGCGCCGAAGACGGTGACCCCGCGCCGCGCCGAGATCACCTTGTATGGCACGACGATCACGAAGTAGACGACCGCGATGAAGATCACGAAGTAGATCACCGCGGAGATGAAGGACCCGATATTGAGGAACGTGGTCTTGTTACCGGCAGCGCCGAGCTGCCAGCCGAGGCCGATGGAGTTCTTCCCTTCGGCCCGCGCAATGATCGGATCGATGACGTTCGTGGTGAACGCGCCAATCAGCGTGCTGAATGCCAGCGCGACGATCAGCCCGACGGCGACGACGATGACGTCGCCTCGTAACAAGAAGTTCTTAAAGCCCCGCATGCCGTGTCCCTCCCTCATTCCGGCGTTAGCCGCCACTGCATCACAAACCTCACTCAGGTCGCAATGGCATCTGTCTGTGGCATGATCCGGTCAGGAACTGGCGGCAAAGGAGACACGATGGACGTCCGTGAGGCGCTGTACACGACCCGAGCGATGCGCCGAGTCAAGCCGGACGCCATCCCGGCCGACGTGCAGGCCCGCATCCTGGACGCGGCCATCCGGGCACCTAGCGGCGGCAACGCGCAAAGCTGGCGGTTCCTGCTCGTCGACGATCCGGACGTCAAAGCCAGGCTGGCGCCGCTGTACCGCGACGCTATCGCCAGGCTGTGGGAGGTGGGCTACCGCGAGCGCCTGGAGCAGGCCAGGGCGACGCCAGACGACCCGGAGAGCGCCTCGCTCCTGCGCGTGCAGTCGTCCGCACAGCACCTAGCCGATCACTTTGAGTCGGTGCCGCTGTACCTCATCGCCTTCGCCCGCGGCGACAGCAGCGGCGGATCCATCTTCCCGGCCGTCTGGAGCGCTCAGCTGGCCGCGCGGGCCGAGGGCGTGGGCAGCGCCATCACCTCCGTGCTCGGCGTCTTCCACGGCGAAGAGGCCATGCAGATACTCGGCGTGCCGCCCGGCAAAGGCTGGACGATGGCTTGCTGCGTGTCGTTCGGCTATCCGACCGGTCGCTGGGGCGTCGCGGTCCGACGACCGGTGCACGAGGTCGCCTACCGCAATGCCTGGGGAGCCGACGTCGGTTTCGAGATCAGCGAGCCACTGTGGTCCCCAGGCGCTGCCGCAAGCGGCTAGGCCGGCCTCCGGTCGACGGGCACCCGGACCAGCAGCGCGCCAGGCTGGACGGTCACGGTCAGCGACCGGCCCGGCGCAATGATCTCGCCGTCCACCTGGCGCGGCAGATCGGCATCAGCGCAGATCTCGATCGACCTGGCCCGGTACCGCTCAAGCTGCAGGTTGTCGCGTCGGCTGCGGATCAGCACGCGGTATCCGACGGCTGCCCAGCCGAGCGGGCCAGCCGGGGCAAGAACGAGGACATCGAGGAGCCCGTCGTCCAGCCGCGCCCCCGGCATGACGAGGAAGCCGCCAGGCAGCGCACCAGAGTTCCCCACCGTCACCGACCGCGCCGGCCGGATCATGGGCTCCCCGCCGTCTAGCCGGACGGTGAACGTGGCCGGCTTGCCCATCAGCTGGCTGGCGGCCGCCGCCGCGTAGGCCGGCCAGCCGGTCAGCCGTTTCGCCGTATCCGGGGTCGCGCCGACGACGGCGGCATCGAGCCCGATACCCGCCATAGCGGCGAACGTCATGCCGTCGGCGAGCGCCAGGTCAATCTGGCGGTCGCGGCCGCCGAACGCGACTCGCACGGCAGCAGGCACGCGCAGCGGCACGCCGAGCGCTTTCGCTGTGAGGTTCGCCGAGCCGGCCGGGACGATCGCCAGCGGCACGCCCGTCCAGGCCAGCACCTCGGCGCACGCCCGGACCGTGCCATCGCCGCCCGCGACGATGACCAGGTCCGCGCCGGCCGCCAGCGCCTGCCTGGTCAGGCCCGATCCGGCATCATGCGGCGTGGTCGACAAGACCAGTGGCGCCCGCCAGCCACTCGCTACCGTTGCCCGCTCGCAGGCGCGGCACAAGCGCCGCACGTCAGCTACGCGCGCGGCGTTGATCACGAGCGCCGGTCGGCTGGCCTCACCCACCACGACTTCTTCCTCGGTCGATATGCAGAGTTTGTCAGGCTAGCCTTGCAGGCCGGTCCAACATCCCCCGGAGGAGGCCGCGATGCACATCTCCGCGTTCGACGCCTTGAGCGCGTCTCCGGCCGACCTGGACGCCTGCTTCCAATTGCACCAGGCGGCCACCAACGTCGATCGCCCGGCTGAGCGGGCGCCGGTCCGCTCGGCCTACGTCGCCCGCGTCACCAGGGCGCCGGCGCCTGGCCGGCGTTACCTCGACTGGCTGGCCCGCAGCGCCACGACCGGCGACCTGACGGGCATCGCAAGCCTGATGCTGCTTGGCGACCAGCCGTCCGACCTTGCGGCCATCAATGTCACGGTGCACCCCCGCTATCGCCGTCAGCGCATCGGCAGCGCGCTGCTGGCCGAACTAGCTGGCGCCGCTTCGGGTCGGTGCAGCCTGCTGATCGAGGGCCTGACCGAGGGGTCGCCCGGTCAGGCGTGGGCCGCGACACACGGCTTCGCTGTGGCGCAGCGCACCGTCGTCCTGGCCATCGACATGATGAGCGTCGACCGGACGCGCTGGTGCGTGCCCGCCCCGTCCGGCTACCGATTGGCGCACTGGACCGGCAGCGCGCCAGATGATCTGCTGAAGTCCTACGCGGCCGCGCGTAACGCGATCGCCGAGGCGCCGCACGGCAAGCTGAGCTTCACCGAGCCGGAGTGGACCCCGCTGCGAGTCCGCGCCGCCGAGGCGGCCGCGCGCAGCCGCAGCTGCGAGCTGTGGGTCATTGCCGCCGTGCACGAGCAGTCGGCGCAGGTCGTCGGCCTGACGTACCTGGAGGTTGACCAGCACAGCCCGGAACTGGCCGTGCAGCAGGACACCGCGGTGCTGCGCGCCCATCGTGGCCACGGGATTGGCGCCTGGATGAAAGCCGCCAACCTCCAGCTACTCGCGGCCAGGCGGCCACAAGTCAGGCAGGTGCGCACCAGCAATGCGGCGGACAACGAGCACATGCTGCGCGTGAATCGGCAGGTCGGCCTCGTCGTGCAGATGGCGACGGAGAACAGGCAAGCGTCCGTGTCCGACCTGGCGATCCGGCTGGGCCAGCCCGGCGGGCCCCGGTTAGCCGAGGATGGCGGCCAGGAGCTGCTGCGCCTCGGCCTGGATCCGGGCCAGGTGCCCCGGCCCGCGGAAGGACTCGGCGTACAGCTTGTACACGTCCTCGGTGCCGGACGGCCGGGCGGCGAACCAGCCTGACTCGGTGACGACCTTGATCCCGCCGAGCGGCTCGCCGTTGCCGGGCGCCGTGGTCAGCCTGGCCGTGATCGGCTCGCCCGCGAGCTCAGCCGCGCTGAACTGCTCCGGCGACAGCCTGGCGAGTACCGCCTTCTGCTCCCGCGTCGCCGGGGCGTCGACCCGCGCGTAGGCCGGATCGCCAAGCCGATCGGCGATCGACCGGTAGAGCTCGCTCGGCGTGCTGCCCGTCACCGCGATGATCTCCGCGGCGAGCAGGTCGAGGATGATCCCGTCCTTGTCCGTGGTCCACACCCGGCCATCCCGGCGGAGGAACGAGGCGCCCGCGCTCTCCTCGCCGCCGAACGCGATGCTGCCGTCCAGCAGACCGGGCACGAACCACTTGAACCCGACCGGCACCTCGGTCAGCGGGCGACCGCAGTCATCCGCGACCCGGTCGATGATCGAGGAGCTGACCATTGTCTTGCCGACCGCGGCCGCGGCCGGCCAGTCGTCGCGGTGCCGGTAGAGATAGTCGATGCCAGCAGCGAGGTAGTGGTTGGGGTTCATCAGCCCGGCGTCCGGGGTGACGATGCCATGCCGGTCCGCGTCGGTGTCGTTGCCGGTCGCGACGGCGAAATCGGACCGGCGGGCGATCAGCGACGCCATCGCGCTCGGCGACGAGCAATCCATCCGGATCCGGCCGTCCCAGTCCAGCGTCATGAACCGGAACGTCTTGTCGACGACCGGGTTCACCACGGTCAGCTCGAGCTCGTACCGCTCGCCGATCTCGCCCCAGTACGCGACGCTCGCGCCGCCGAGCGGGTCAGCGCCGATCCGCACCCTGGCGGCCCGGATCGCCGCCATGTCGATGACCAGCGGAAGCGCGGCGACGTACTCGCCGAGGAAGTCAAACCGGCCTGCCGCCACCCGGGCGCGTCCGAGCGGCACCCGGCGCACCTCCCGCAGGCCGCCCGTGAGCAGCGCGTTCGCGCGGTCCTGAATAGCCGCGGTGATCTGGGCGCCGGCCGGGCCACCATCAGGCGGGTTGTACTTGAAACCGCCGTCTTCTGGCGGGTTGTGTGACGGCGTGACAACGATGCCGTCAGCGAGGCCGGCCTGCCGGCCCTCGTTATAGGCGAGGATCGCGCGGGACAGCGCGGGCGTCGGCGTGTAGCCATCCCGGCTGTCGATCAGGATCTCGGCGCCGTTGGCCACGAGGACCTCGAGCGCTGTGTCCATCGCTGGATCCGACAGCGCATGCGTGTCCCGGCCCAGGAAGATCGGCCCGGTAATCCCGGCCGCGGCCCGCTGCTCGCAGATCGCCTGCGTCGTCGCCGCGATGTGATCCTCGTTGAACGACAGCCGAAGCGAGCTGCCCCGGTGCCCCGAGGTGCCGAAGGCGACTTGCTGCGACGGCTCGGCCGGATCCGGGTGCTCGGTGTAGTAGGCGGTCACCAGCGTGCCGACGTCCACCAGGTCGGCCTCGGTCGCCGGCTGACCCGCCCGCTCGTTCACTGAACCGCGACCTTCTCCTGGACTGGCATGACATCCGGCAGTTCCAGTGCCCGCTTCGACAGTTCGTAACCCGCCCGCCGGGCCAGGTCGGCGTAGACCGCCGCGCAGTCGGCCCGGACGACCGGCTCGAGTGCCGCGTACCGTGCGGCGACGGTGGCGGAGGCGGCGGCGGTGGCGGCCGTAGCGATGGCGGGAGATCCGGTCAGCGGCGCTTCGGTGTAATCGAAGTAGTACTTCAGCTTGGCCTCGGTGCCCGATGCCCTGACCACGATCCGGTAGTGCTCGCTGATCAGCTCCAGGACGTCACGCGACGCCCGCTCCCCCTCGGTCAGCGGTCCGTCGGTCCCGTCGACCAGGAAATCGTGCCGCACCAGCACAGGCTCGCTGCCGAGCTTCGCCAGCGGCTCGGACCGCAGCGATCGCATCACGGACTTGATCTTCTCCGCGCCGTCGGCGCCGAGCAGGACCAGCGACCGGCCGAGCTCA
>DATHQE010000230.1:0-27704 GCA_035483035.1 Streptosporangiaceae bacterium
CATGAGCAGCGACACCCGCTGCGCCACCGGCAGCGACTGGTTGAGCCACGGGCAGGCAGTCGTGTCGGCGGCCGTCCGGGCGGTTCCCCCGGCCTGGACCGCGGCGCCCGAGGCGGGGGCCGCGAGCGCCGCCACCGGTAGTGCCACTGCGGCCACAGCCGTCACTACCCTGAACAACCAGCGCTTTCTTACGCCAGAGAACGACTTCACGACGCCTCCCATTACTGCTCAGCAATCTCATGACATCGTGAGTAGTAGTAGTACTCCGCCCGGGTAAAAGTGACAAGAGCAAACAGCATTGAACCGGTGCCACCGTTAAAAAAACGTTAACAAATGTGCACAGCGGGACTCGCCGGATCGTCGGAGCAGGTGAACGCCGGTCTGCGGCTGCCAGACGCGTCCGCGCCCCCGTCTCTCGCATGCAACGTTTGCCAACTGATTCCTTCAGCTACCGCCGCCACCCGGCCTGACCTGCAACGCCAGCCCGGCGCCTTCGGCGCACTACAACGAGCACCGCCATTGTTCACCGACGACACGATGACTCTGGTCGGCCACCGCCACGGCGAGTGACCGCGCCGGATGTCACGACTGAGCGATGTGCTCAGTTGCCGAATCGGATCGCGAACGGCTCCTAGACACCGGATCGGTCGAGCGCCCTGACCACCTCGCAGGCAGACCGGGCCGGACGCGCGAGCCGCCGCGTCAGCCAAAGGACGGCCATCAGGCCGGATATGCGAGTCTTCCTCCGATAATCGTGCCCTCGACTTTAATGCTTCGCAGATCTTCCACTGGTACTGCGAGCGGATTGGCCGATATAATCGCCGCGTCACCGAGGTAGCCGGGCGCAAGTTTCCCTTTGGCTCTCTCTTCGAATGCGCCATAAGCCGCCCAAGTCGTGAACATCTTCAGGCCCTCGAGCGGGGTGATGGCCTCATCCGGGCGGAACCGGGTTCCGTCTTGCCGCTGCCGGGTCACAGCACAGGCGACGTTGAAAAGCGGGGACGCCGATTCCAGAACTGTCCCGGTGGTGTCCGTTCCCCCGATAGGCCGGAAACCGGCGTCAATCAGTGACCGCAGCGGCGTTGGCGGAGCGATCTCAGCAGCGCCGGAGTATATGAAGTGCGGGGACGTGACAAGACTTACCCCGCTGGCCCGGATAAAGTCGAGATCATCGAGGTTGACATAGTCGCCCCCATGCTCTATACGATGCCGCCGGTCAACCGCCGGGGACTTGGCGCGCACCGATTCAACCGCGTTGGCCGCGATCATTATGCCTCGCCGCGTAAAGGCATGAGCCAGGATTTGCAGGTTGAGGCTGTCAGCCTTTCTTACCAGCTCATCGAATTGCGCCTGCGTGAATTTTACGTCGTCTATGATGGCGTTCAGACCGTCGCTTCCGATGCCATCGACGAAGAACTTTACGCCGCCGAACCTGTAGTGGTCATCCCCTGTATCGCTTTCGATCCCGAGTTCGGCGAAACTGTCGAGGCTCGCGCCCCACGGATGGACCGGATAATGCCGGACGCGAACCGCCAGATCTCCTGTGCGCTGCGCCAGCCGGACCGCGCGCATTTCTGAGCCGGCGAATGGAATCGACGAAATCGACGTGACCCCGTTCGCCAGCAGGATGTCTTCCTGGTGCGCGGAGACGGCCGCGGCTACCAGCTCGGCCTGCCATTCCGGCAGCTTGCTGAAGATCTCGGTCACGATCCCGGTCGGCTCGCCCGTCTCGTCGCGGTGCACTGTTACGCCGGGAGGCGGCGGACCTTCCAGCAGGCCGAGCACGGCCATCGCGGCGGTGTTGAGCATGGAGACGTGCAGACCTGCGAAGACCACAAGAGGCTTGTCCGCGACCACCGCGTCTAGCTCCCTGCGGGTGAAGAGCCGTCCCTCGGTCACCTTGTGCTGCATCCCGAACGAAGAGCGGCACACGATCCACGGGAATCGGGCACAGCGATCGCGGTCCCGCCGTATGACGTCCGCGATCTCGGCGAGACTGCGAAACGGCGGAGTCTGCGCGTTGACGTAGTGATCCAGGCTCACACTCGACATCTCGAAGTGCGTGTGGCCATCGATGAAACCGGGCAGGACCGTAGCCCCGGCGACGTCGAGGACCGTTACGCCGGCCGCGGTCGGCCTGAGCTCCGCCGATGAGCCGACCTTGCTGACCCGGCCGTTGACTATCAGCACGGCCTCGGCCGTCGGCCGCTCGTCATCCATAGTGATGACGTTCGCGTTCACCACGAGCAGCGACGCACTGGCATCAGCAGAAGCGTCAGGAGTCATCCCGCCGCCTCGAGCGCGCCCGAGCCGGTCGGCGGGGGCGGGATGAGCACCGTCTCGCGCAGCAGCCAGAAGGTCCCTGTGGTCTTCGCGTACCTCGGCACGTCTTCCCAGGCCGCGGCCTGCTCGGGGGTCGAAGCCGACGCTTCGTACGTCCGCTCGTCCGGCCACCACAGCTCAAGCAGCGCGTCGGGTGTCAATTCGCCGCGGACCCGCTCGCGAACCTCCGAGACGACGTATCCGCCTAGGCCGGGAACCTTGCCAGAGATCCGGGAGTGCACGTTCTGCCAGTAATCGAAGAACGCCTCGAGCGTGAAGTCGTCGCGCCGGTACGCCGTCCCCGCGAGCTTCACCCCATCCGGGGAAGCACCGGCCACCTGCCGCTCAACAGGCTGCTTATAGACATGCTCGCGAACCACCCAGGCATCAACCGGGCCGTCGCTCCACGCCTCGCCGGGCAGGACCAGGTCAAGGGCCTCGCCGCCGTCAGCCGAGCCGTCGGCCCAGACCTGCAGCAGGGCGCGCACGTCATTCGGCCCGGTCAGGTACTTAAGGACCGTCGATACGACGAGCCCGCGCACCACAAGCTTGCGTTCGTCAGCCGCGGCAGCCGCGGACTTGAGCCGCTCGGCCAATGCCGAGATGTCGGACGTTGGGTGCCCAGACAGCAAAGCCGTGACCTGAATCACTCCAGCTCCTTTCCATAAGTGGTCGAGTGGTGATCTAGCCAGTAGCGAGCAGTCGCTCGAGGACTCGCACTCCGAACTTCAGCCCGCTCACTGGCACGCGCTCGTCGATTCCATGGAACAGGGCCGTGAAGTCCAGGTCGGCCGGCAGCATGAGAGGTGCGAATCCGAAGCAGCGGACGCCCAGGGTCGCGAACGCCTTGGCGTCGGTGCCGCCGCTCAGGAGATACGGAACGGCATGCGCCAGCGGATCCTCTGCCCGCAGGCTGTCGGCCATCGCGTCGACGAGCGCTCCGGTGAACGAGGTATGGACGGCGTCACCCCGCAACAGGAGGTCGCGTTCCACGTGCGGGCCCATGAGCCGGTCGATCTCGGACAGGAGCGCGTCTTCTTCGCCGGGCAGAAACCTCGCGTCGATTGTCGCCTCGGCGGTCGAGGGCACGACGTTGGCCTTGTATCCGGCCTCGAGCATGGTTGGAGTCGCCGTGTTACGAAGCGATGCCCCCAGCATCCGGGCGAAACTTCCCAGCGCGGCCATGCAGGCCTCGGGATCGGATGCCTCCCAGCGGACCCCGGTAATCTCGGCCACCGTATCCAAGAGTGCCGCAGCGGTATCCGTCACCGCGATGGGGAACTGATGCTCCCCGATTCTGGAGACCGCCGCGGCCAGCCGGGTAACCGCGTTGGAGTCATGCAGCATCGAGCCGTGTCCTGGCCGCGATTTTGCCCTGATCCGCAGCCAGTTGAGGCCTTTCTCGGCGGTCTGGATGAGATAGAGCCGAGCGCGCTCGTTGAGCGTCACGCTGAATCCCCCGACCTCGCCGATGGCCTCGGTGCAGTCGGCGAAGAGTTCCCGATGCCGCTCGGCAAGGAACCGGGAGCCCGCGCTACCGCCGCTCTCCTCGTCCGCGACGAAGGCCAGGACGAGGTCGCGGTCTGGTCGCTTGCCGTTCCTCGCCCAGTCGCGCACGATGGCCAGGACCATGGCGTCCATGTTCTTCATGTCCACGGCGCCTCGCCCCCAGACGTACCCGTCGGTAACGTCGCCGGAGAACGGATGCACCGACCATTCCTCAGGGTCGGCAGGGACCACGTCGAGGTGGCCGTGGACGAGCAGCGCGGGCCGGCGGGGATCGCGGCCTTCGATTCGTGCGACGACGCTGGTCCTGCCGGGTGCGGCGTCAATGAGCTGGCAGCGGATGCCAACCTCGTCGAGCTTGCCTGCCACCCACTCGGCCGCGGGTCGCTCCGGGTGGGTGGGATTAGACGTGTTGATCCGGATGAGCTCACTGAGCAGGGCCCCGACTTCGGCTTGCGCCGCCGGTTCGGCGGTGACGAGGCCCCCCGCTGTACTCATAACGGCCCGTCCAGCGCGGCTTGGACGCCGAGCAGGTCGCGCGCCACCGTGAGGGTGGCGGCCAGCAGCTGGTCCGGGGGCACGCGGACGTCATCAATCGTGGCGGCCAGTTCGGTGCCGTCAATCGCCGCGAGCAGGAGATCGACCACCACCACCGGATTCACTCGCGGCTCGAGCTCCCCGCTTTCCTGCCCGTCGGCGATCGCCTTCTCCAGCGGAACTCGCCAGACATCCTGGACCCGGGCGGCCTCGCGCCGCAGCTCGCCGTCGCGGCTCGCGGAGGCACAGAGATCGAGCCACGTGGCGGCGCGCTCCCTGATCCGTGCCGGCTCGAACGCGTACTCCAGCATGTGTTCTATCCGAAGCCAGGCCGGACCGCTGTCTTCTGCCTGAGCCGCGACGCTCGCGGCCCGCGCGCCGCATACGGCGGCGAACGCCTCGCGGCCGAGCCGTTCGCGGGTTTCGAAGTAATGCTGCAGCAAGCCGACAGAGACGCCTGCTTCCGTGGCGACGTCGCGGAAGCGCATTCGCTCGAAGCCCATCCGCTGGATCACCCTGACGGCCGCCTCGAGTAGTTCGGCACGTCGGTCAGTCGCGGGCATGCGGCCAATAATACGTTATTATTGGCCGCGTGAACAGACGGACCCGAGTTCTCGTCATCGGCGGCGGGATCGCCGGCTGCAGCGTCGCCTATCACCTGACGCGGCTCGGCTGGCGTGATGTCACGCTCGTCGAGCAGGACGAGCTCACCAGCGGCTCGACCTGGCACGCGGCCGGGCTCTGCACCCAGCTCACGCCCAGCCTCAACCTGATGAAGCTGCTCATGTACAGCCTTGACCTGTACCAGCGCCTGGAAGCGGAGACTGGGCAGCCCGTGTCCCTGCACCGCAGCGGGAGCATCCGGCTGGCCACTACCACGGAGTGGGTCGACGAGTTCCGCCACCGGCAGGCGATGGCGCAGGTGCTCGGGCTGGATGTGCGGGTGATCGGGGTGCCCGAGATCAAGGAGCTTTTTCCGCTGCTGCGGCCGGAGGGGATCATCGCCGCCGCGTACCTCCCGACCGATGGCCATGTGGATCCGAGCAGCGTGACCTTTGCCCTCGCAGCCGGGGCCCGCCAAGGCGGCGCGACGATCCTGCGGCACACCCGGGTGACCGGCATCGACCGGGCACCAGGGGCGGACTGGTTGATCCGGACGACGGAAGGCGACATCGAGGCCGAGATCGTGGTCAACGCCGCCGGCCAGTGGGCGCGCCAGATCGGCGAGCTCGCCGGCGCCCGGCTTCCCATTGTTTCGCTTCAGCATCAGTACGTCGTGACGGACAGGCTTGCCGAGCACACGGGGGCTGGCGCCGAGCTTCCCGTCCTTCGCGACCCGGAGCACTCCTACTACGTGCGGCAGGAGGGCGAGGGCCTGATCGTCGGCCCTTTCGAGCGCAGGCCGCTGACGTGGGCACTCGACGGCGTCCCCGCGGGTTTCAGCCGGCGCCTGCTGTCGCCGGACATGAGCCAGATCGAGGACGTGCTCGAAGCTGCCACCACGCGGATCCCTGTTCTGCGCGACATCGGAATTCGCTCGATCATCAACGGCCCGGATGGCTACACCCCGGACGGACGCTGCCTGATGGGCGAGGTCCCCGGATTGCGGAACTTCCACGTGCTGGCCGGCTTCAGCATCTTCGGGATCGTCTTCGCGGGCGGCGCGGGACGCTACGCGGCCGAGTGGATCGCGGACGGCCAGCCATCCGACGACATGTGGGAACTGGACGTCAGGCGCTTCGGCCCGTACGCGGAGCCGAAGCCGTATGTCGCGGCCCGGGCCAGCGAGGTCTACGAACGCGAGTACGCGGTTCACTATCCGCATGAGGAGCTCACCGCGGGGCGGCCGCTCAAGGTCGGCCCGCTGTACGCCAGGCTCGCCGGCCGCGGCGCCGTCTACGGCGCCCGGTTCGGCTGGGAGCGCCCGCTCTGGTTCGCCCCCGGTGGCGTGGCGCGCGACGAGGAGTACACGTTCCGCCGCCCGGACTGGCTGCCCGCGGTCGCCGCGGAGTGCGCGGGAGTCAGGGAGCGGGTCGGCGTCCTCGACCAGACGAGTTTCGCGAAGTATGAGCTGTCGGGGCCGGGTGCCCGCGACTTGCTGGACCGGCTGTGCGCGAATTCCCTGCCCGCCGCTGAAGGCCGGATCACGCTAACCCAGATGTGTACCGAGCGCGGCGGCATCGAGTGCGACGTCACGGTCACGATGCTGGCCCCCGATCGCTTCTACGTCGTCTCGGCGGCCGCGGCGGAGACACACGATCTGGCGTGGATCGAGCGGCACCTGCCAGCCGACGGCTCGGTGACGGTGGACAACCTCAGTGCCGAGCGCGGCGTGCTCACGATCGCCGGCCCGCGATCGCGCGAACTCCTGCGGCGGATCAGCGGCGACGAGTTCGGTAACGAGCGTTTCCCGTTCTTCAGCAGCCGCACTGTCCGCATCGGCCCGGCCAGCGTGATGGCGATGCGGCTGTCGTACGTCGGGGAACTTGGCTGGGAACTGCACCACGACCTGGCGGACCAATCCGCTCTGTACGAGCGGATCGTCTCGGCGGGCGGCGACCTGGGCCTCGTCGATTTCGGCTACCGCGCCCTCGACGCCATGCGGCTCGAGAAGGGCTACGGGCTCTGGGGGACGGACCTGACCGCGGACTGGACGCCGCTTGAGGCGGGACTGGGACGTTTCGTGAAGCCCGGGAAGGGCGACTTCATCGGCCGCGAGGCGCTGCTCGCGCAGCTGGCCCGCGGGATCGAGCGAAAGCTGTCGTGCCTGACAGTGGACGACGCGCCCGCCATCCCGTACGTGGGCGAGCCGGTTTATCACGGCGACCAGGTGGTCGGCTATGTCGCGTCAGGCGGTTTCGGCCCGACCGTCGGCACTAGCATCGCCTTCGCCTACCTGCCGGTCAGGCTCGCCGAACCGGGAACGTCTCTCGCGGTCGGGCTGCTCGGCGAGCGGGTCGGCGCCACCGTGGTCCGTACTCCGCTCTATGACCCGGAGAATAAGAAAGTGCGATTATTCGAAACGGGAGCGTGGTGACTGTTTCAGCGTCTCACGCAGCACATTGGTGCAGATCCTGGCGAGGTCGTTATCGCCGCCGCGGACGGGCAGGCAGCCGCTGGCGGTGATCGATCCCAGGCTGAAGACCAGGCCTCCCGCGGGAGTCCGCCGGATCGTGAGGTCGCACCGGACCTCCGGATCCGGAGCCCGGCCGATCCCGCCTTCGAAATTCCGGAAGAAGTCGCCGTCCTTGGCGGCGGCGGTTGCCAGCACGGTGCATCCTGGCGGAGCTTTCCGCTCGTCATAGCGATCGAACTCGAACCCGACGGCGCCGCCCATGTTCAGCCCCTCGGCCCCGATCGCGTGGCTGTCCACGCCGTCGAACACCCAGGAGAACTCGCCGGTGTAGGAGACGGGCGTCCGCTCGTAGGGGATCGACGTCCCGTACCCGAAGCCGGCGAAGCCCACGCACACAAGCCGGTCGGCCGGCCGTCCTGCGTCGTTCCAGGTGCCTCCCGGCTGCGGCTCGAACACGTGGTCCGATTCCCCCGGCTCGGCAGATGAGGTCTGGGATCCGGCCTGCCTGCGCACTTCCAGCAGGTGCGGGCGCGCGGGATGGACGGACGTGACCCAGTACAGGCCGTTGCCGCCGAGATAGATCACGTTTCCGCCGCCGTCGATGAACTGCTCCAGGGCATCGAGCATCGCCCCGGTCCAGTACTCAGGATGAGCCGAGAGCACGAGCGTGCGGCAGCCGTCGAGCGCGGCCGCGCCGCGGGCGTGCAGCGCTCCGTCGGTGGTGACCCCGAAATCCGCCCCAGTCTGTTCCAGCCAGTAGTTGGCGTAAAGGTCAGCCATCAGCAGGTGAGTGCCGAGCCCTCCCGGGTCGTCAGGATCGGCGGCCAGGAAGGAATCCACCGCGTCGACTTCGACCCGGGCGGCGGGCCCGATGCCCGGCATCGGCTTGAGCCGGGTGCTGATGTAGACCGCGGAGCCGTCGCCGTGCAGCGCGTAGTGGGAAAGACCCGGATAGATCTCTGGATCGCGCCCCAGATTGGCATACGCCTGCCAGGTGAAGGTGGGGGCGAGCAGCAGGACCTCGGCGGGCTTGCCGGGGGTCACGACGAACGGCAGGTCAACCTCGCCGCCGCGGCTTATCGCGCGAACGCTGTAGAAGCCGCTGCGGGCGTCCGGCGGAATTCGGACCGCGTGGGTTTCCTGCCACCCGCAGTCGTCGAGATCGTCGCGATGGAAATGGACGGTGGCGTAGGGCGGCCCGGCATCCGTCGCCAGGCCCACGATCGGCGCCGGGCCGGTCACCCCGAGGCTGGGCGCGTTGACCAGGGAGCCGTGCCTGCCATGACCGGACAGGTCCACGATGCGCGCCAGCTCCCCGTGGTCACCGAAGGCCCAGCGAGCTTCCAGGCCCGCGTCGGTCAGGACCGTTTCGGCGCCCCAGTTCATGATGTCCATCAGCGCGATGGGATCCGGTACCTGGCGCAGGATCACGGGGCCGGAGATCTTGCCGTCGAAGGCCGCGACGGGCTCCCCGTCACCTCCGATGAAGCCCCCGAGCACCAACGGGGAGCCGGGGGAGGGGGCCGGCGCCGGGCCCGCCTGCCTGGCTATCGAGTAAGGCCCGCCGGTGCGGCCATGCTGCCCCCACGCTAGCTGGACCGATGCGCCCGGCTCAGAGATGCTGGCCGCGACGAAGTGCCATTGGCGCTCGGGCAACCTGTGCGCCGAGCTGGCCAGCAGCCGGCTGCCCGCGGCGACGGCGAGCCGGCCGCCCGAGATGAGCAGCCGGCCAGGGCCCGCGGTGCTCCGCCAGGCGGCGATCACCGACGTCTCATCCGTTCGGGTCGGCAGGATCCAGGCGGCGAACACGAGCGGCTGGCCGGCCGTGAAGCACCCGGGGATCAAGCCGAAGGAGCCCGCTCGCACGGCCTGCTCCCGTACGGGTGCCAGCTGCGTCACCGGCCAGCCCGGCGGCTCCGCCAGCACGCCGGGGCCTTCGGGATTGGGATCGCTGTGCGAAAGCCTGAGTACCCGCGCGGCTGGTTCCTGGTCCGCGTCGCTGAGCCGTACCGAGAGACTCGAGCCAGGTTCGGCTTCGAGCTGGTCGAGGTATCCGCGCAGCATGAACGCGAGGCTAACGGTCAGAACAAACGCTTGTCCAGACGGCCGGTCCAGATAGCCGGGGCCGGCCGGCTCAGAGCAGCAGCTGGGCGGTGAGCTCGATATGCCGTTTCAGCGCGGCTACCGCGCCGTCCGGATCATGGGCGAGCGCCCGTTCGCTGATCGCGCGGTGCTCGGCGGCGATGTCACGGGACTGCGCCTCGCCGGGACGCCGCGACCAGGACAGGTAAACCTCGGCGAAGTCGCGGAGCGAGGCGGCGGTCGCGCGCAGGTGGGGGTTCGGGCAGCCGCTCAGCAGCGTGCTGTGGAATCTCCCGTGCGCCTCCTGCCACTCCTCGTTGATGTCGCCGTTGCCGTCGAGGTAAGCGGTGTTATCGAGCAGATGGCCGACGGCCAGTACCTCTGACTCCCACTCGATCCCGCCCTCCCGCATGGACTGGTTCAGCACCAGCGCCTCGATGGTCGACCTGGCTTCCGTGAGGTGCATCAGGTCCTCGGCGGAGACAGAGACGACGCGGTAACCCTGTTGCGGGACCGACACCGCCAGGCCCTGGCCCACGAGCCGTGGGAGGGCCTCGCGCAGAACTCCGCTGCTGACCTGGTAGGCCTCGCACAGGGTCCCCATCCGGAGCGGGGAACCAGGCTTCAGCCGGCCGTTGAGGATGTCGGCCCGAAGCTGGCGGTAGAGCGTCTCGGCCCGGCTCGAGGCTGGGTACACAGGCACACCCCTAGTAGACCACAAATCTCGCCATTTTTGGCGAATATCGAGATTTGCTTGACATTCCGAAGATCGGGGTCTCATTCTACTGGCTAACCCCAAGCTGGACGAATAGCCGGCATAGTCGGGAGACAGTGATGATCGAAGTTGCCGCTCTGGTACGGTCCGCCTCGCCTCCCCGCGAGACCGCTTCCGCCGAGCTGCTTATCAGGGAACTTTCCGCACGCTGGCTGGCCAGCTGCACCGGCCTGGTGGTGGCCGAGGTGATCAAACCCCTGGGTGAACCCGACGACGTAGTGGCGCTGGTTCAGCTGTGGACCGACGAGCAGCCGTCCGCCGCTGGCTGGGCGGAGCGCCTGCTGCCCGGCGCCGCCGCCGGCGGATTCGAAGTCAGTGCCTGGCTGGTACGCGAGCACGTGCTCAAACAGCCGGTGGAGCGCCAGGAACCGGCCGCGTACCCCGGCACGGTCAAGCTCGCGGGTACCGCGTATCGCCGCGACGACTTCTCCGCCGAGGCCTTCTTCGAGTACTGGCGGACCGTACACGCCCCGGTCTCGGCGAGCGTGCCGGGTGTCGGCGGCTACGTCGTGTCTGAGGTGCTCGAGGCGATCGCGGGCAGCTGGGCACCGGATGCCCTCATCGAGCAGTGGTATCCGGATGAGGCCGCGTTCGACCAGTCCGGGGATACCCCGCAAGCCGCGGCCGCGTGGGAAGACGTCCCGCGCTACGCGAAGACGACCGGTGTCTTCTGGCTGCTGCGCGAGCACGTGCTGGCCCCGCCGCCGGCTACCGGACCCGGGCTGCTGGAGGCCCGCCATGCCTGAACTCAGGGAGCACCTGCTGCAGACGCCGCATTCCGGGATTCGCCGGATGCTCGAGCTCGCCGCGGCCGTGCCTGATCCCGTGATGCTGGTCAACGGCGATCCGAACTTCACCACGCCTGGCCACATCATCGACGCGGCCGCCGCCGCGGCGCACCGCGGCGGCACCGGGTACGCGCCAGGAGGAGGGCTGCCCGACCTGCGCGCCGCGGTCGCGGCGAAGGTTTCCGCGCGCAACGGCATCACCGCCTCGGCCGACCAGGTATGCGTGACCACCGGGGCGTGCGGCGGCCTGTACACCGTCCTGATGCTGGTGGCCGGGCCGGGCGATGAGGTACTGCTGCCCGATCCCGGATGGTCGAACTACGCGGCCATGACGCACGTCCTCGGCGCCAGGGGTGTCGGCTACCCCGCCGGAGAGGCGGCCGGCTGGTCGGTGCGGGCCCACGAGCTCGAAGCCGTGATCACCCCGCGAACCCGGGCGATCCTGGTCAATTCCCCCAGCAATCCGACGGGCGCGATGGCGTCGGCCGGGCAGCTCGGAGAGCTGCTCGAGGTCGCCAGGCGGCACGACCTATGGGTAATTTCCGACGAGGCCTACGACGAGATCGTGCTCGATCCCGCTGACCGGCACACGTCGATGGCGTCGCTCGGTGGCGCCGACCGGGTGCTGAGCGTGTTCTCCTTCTCCAAGACGTACGCGATGACCGGATGGCGGGTCGGCTACGTCACCGGCCCGGCCGGGTTCATCCGGCAGCTATCGCTGCATCAGGAACCGGTTGTCTCGTGCGCGTCCACCGTCTCCCAGCATGCCGCGCTGGCCGCGCTGAGCGGGCCGCAGGACTGCGTCGGGCACATGGTGTCCGCGTATCGTGACCGCCGAGACGCGGCGATGGCCCAGCTCAGCTCGGCCGGGTGCGACTTCGTGCGGCCCCGCGGCGGGTTCTTCCTGATGGCGGATATCCGCCCGACCGGGCTGGGCTCGTGGGACTTCGCGGCGAAGCTGCTGGAGCAGGAGAAGGTGGGCGTGGTGCCCGGCGCCGCGTTCGGCCAGCTCGGCGAGGGGTTCGTCCGGGTCTCCCTGGCCGTATCGGATGACGTGCTGTCCCGCGGTGTCGCCGGCCTCGCGGCGATGATCGGCCGGTACGGCCGGTGATGACTCCGAAGGGTGATGGAACGATGTCTTGTCGCCGACTGGACGGCCGGTCCGCGCTGATCACCGGTGGGGCCAGCGGGGTGGGCCGGGCCACCGCGCTGCGGTTCGCGGCCGAGGGAGCGCGGGTGCTGTGCCTGTTCGACCGCGACGCGGACAACCTGGCAGCGGTCGGGGCCGAGGTCGAGCGGCTCGGCGCCCAGCCGCTGCTGGCCCGCGGTGACGTGACGGACGCGAGTCAGTGCGCGGACGCGGTCCAGCGCACGGTGGCCGTCGCGGGCGGCCTCGACGTCCTGGTGAGCAATGCCGGGGCCGACTCCACAGCGCCATTCCTCGAGCTTGGTCTCGACGAGTGGCAGCGCATCCTGGCGGTCAACCTGACCGCGTCGTTCGTGCTCGGGCAGCTGGCCGCGCGGGCCATGGTGGCGGCCCGGCGCGGCGGGGTGATCCTGTACACCGCGTCGGTGTCGGGCCTTGGTGCCTCGCAGGAAGACGCGCACTACGGCGTCTCCAAGGCGGGCATCGTGAGCCTGACCCAGACGATGGCCCTCGAGCTCGTGGGCTACGGGATCAGGGTCAACGCGGTGAGCCCTGGGCCGCTGGACACGCCGCTGTCGCGGGCTCTGCTCGGCAGCGACGAGGCGATGCAGCGAGCGCGGGAAAGCTGGCCGCTGGTCCCCATGAACCGGCTGGGCCTGCCCGAGGAGATCGCCGCGGCGTTCGCGTACCTCGCCTCGGCGGACGCGGCCTACACCACCGGCCAGAACCTCATCGTGGACGGCGGCCTGATGGCGGCCGGCTACTTCATCCCCGGTGAGCTAACCGCGGAGTGAGATCCCGGTCCACCAGGCAGAACGCCTTGACGTCCCCGTCGCACTATGCCTGTTACAGAATCGCAATAGTAAAGAAATCTCGAGAAATACAATGAATCCCGAGAACAACTCATAACCCCCTGACCAGCTCAGACTGCGGCGACGCCATCCGGCTAGCTGCCATAACGACTCATATCAGGGGTCTTGACGCAGAACAAGCGTTTGTTCTAGCGTCGCAGACACTTCTCAGTCAGTCAACGCGGGAGGGCCCGTGCAGCAAGAGTCCGGGAACATAAGCGAAGTCATAGACCAGTACGCTGCGAAGCGCCTCTCACGGCGCGATGTGCTGAAGCGGGCGGGCCTGCTCGGCATTGCCGCCTCCGCGGTAGGGCCGCTGCTCGCCGCGTGCAGCTCGTCGAATTCGTCAGGGACTGGGTCGTCCACTGCGTCCGGCAGCCAAGCGGCGGTCGGCACGCCGAAGACCGGCGGAACCTTCCGCGAGGGCTATGACCGCGACTTCACACCGCCGAACCCGGTCGCGAACTCCTGGGCGGATCCGGACTTCAACGCCTTGTTCGAGGCGCTCGTCATGCGGAACCCGGAGGGGCAGATCGTGCCCATGCTGGCCGACAGCTTCACCAGCGGCCCGACGGGGTGGACGTTCCACCTCAGGTCGGGGCTGAAGTACCAGCTAGGTGCGCCGCTGACCCCGGCCAGCGTGGTCGAGGACTTCAACATCTTCCGCAACCCCAAGATCGCCCAGAACCCGCCATTCTGGACGCCTATCTACGACGTGACCAACGACGGCCAGACGATCATCTGCAAGACCAAGGGCCCGTTCCAGGCGTTCCAGGAGACGGTCGTCACCGAGTACAGCTACATCATGAACCCCGTCACCTGGAAGGCCCAGGGCGCCAAGTACGGCACCCAACCTACCGACGGCACCGGGCCGTTCACGCTCACGAGCTACGTCCCTGGCCAGCACGTCATCGCATCTCGCTGGGACGAATACCCGGGCTCGATCGTGCCGTTCTTCACCAACAAGGGCAAGGCGTACCTCAACCAGGTTGAGTGGATTCCGATCACTCAGGCCTCCCAGCGCGCGCCGCAGATGCAGACCAACCTCGTCGACGCGGTCAAGAACCCGCCGCCCCAGGATGTCGCCACCCTCAAGGCGAACCAGAACCTCGTAGTGCAGGAGTTCCAGGAACTCTCCAACTTCTTCCTGTCGGTCAACATGGGCGACGAGACGCTGGGCTTTGACGACCTGCGCGTCAGGCAGGCGATCTCGCACGCGATTGACCGGCAGGCCATCGTGTCGTCCATCTTCCTCGGGCACGCGGCCGCCACCTACGGCCCGGTGATGACGCGGTGGAAGTGGTACAACCCGGCCGTCGAGCAGTACAACCAGTACGACACGGCCAAGGCCGGGTCGCTGCTTGACGAGGCCGGCTGGACGATGGGGGCGAACGGGGTCCGCGAGAAGAACGGCACCCCGATGGCGTTCACCACCTACAACCTGACCGACGACACCCAGAACCAGGTGCTCCAGGCCGTGTCGCAGATGCTGGCGAAGGTCGGGATCCAGATGACGGTGCAGAGCCTCGCGAGCGCCGCGTTCTACCCCAAGCTCACCAACAAGACGACCTCGTACGCGTTCAAGTGGCTCTGGTCCAGCCCGATCGACGTGGTCGCCCTGTTCGTCCAGTTCTACCAGCCGGAGCTGGCGGCGCTGAAGCCGGTCTACGACGCCTTCACCACGTGGCAGACGGCGGGCAACACCGCGCAGCTCCAGTCGGCGGCGATGGCCTACCAGACCACGTTCGCCCAGCTGATCCCGCTGATCCCCATCTACACCCAGAACACCATCTGGGTGCACCATCAGAACGTCGTGGGCTGGCAGCCGAACCAGGCCAACCTGTACCCGTTCTACAACGACGTCTGGCTGCAGAATGCGTAGCCGATGAGGTTCGCGCTAACCCGCCTCGGCTACGCCATCATCGTTATCTTCCTGGTATCGGTGGTGACCTTCGCCGCCTTGCACGCCTCGCCGGGCAGCGTGATCAGCAGCGTGCTGAACGTGACGACCACTCCCCATTCGGTAGTGGTGGCCTACGAGCGCAGCCACGGCCTGCTGGATCCGCTGCCCGTGCAGTACTGGCACTTCATCTCCGGCGTGCTGACGGGCAACCTCGGCACCTCGCTGGTGAGCAACCTGCCGGTGGCGCAGATTGTCAGGAACTCGATCTGGTACACCGCGCTGCTGGCCGGGTCGGCGTTCCTGCTCACCTTCGGGCTCGGCATCCCGCTGGGGGTGGCGGCCGCGGTCACCGAGGGGTCATGGTTCGACCGGGTGATTCGCACGGTGGCCAGCTTTGTGCTGGCGATCCCGAACTTCGTGCTGGCGATCGCGGCGGTCTTGATCCTGGCCGTGCACCTGCATGTGCTGCCGGCCGGGGGCGCCGGTTCCTTCTCCGACCTGATCATGCCCGCGGTGGTGCTGGCCGCGGAGCCGTGGTCGCTCACGGTCCGCGTGATGCGAACCTCGTTCCTCGAGCACATGTCCGCCGACTTCACGCGCACCCTGCGGGCTAGGGGCGTTCCTGAGTGGCGCGTGGTGTGGCTGCACGTGCTGCGCAACGCCGTCGGCCCGGTGATCTCGCTCGGCATCCTTCAGATCCGCAACCTGCTGGCTTACACGCTGCTGATCGAGGTCATCTTCACCTGGCCGGGCCTCGGCACACAGCTGGTGAACTCGGTGCTGCAGCGCGACTACAACGTCACCCTAGTTCTGACGCTGCTGCTGGCCACCGTGATCGTGCTGGCCGCCGCGCTCGGCGACATCCTGCTGAGCCTGGTCGACCCGCGGGTCCGCGTCAACGGAGGGAATCCGTAGCCATGGCGATAGCTCCCGCGCTGACAGGGCAGCCGGTCGGCCACCGCGAACGCGGCCTGCTGCGCACCCTCACCAGCCGGGCGAACATCGCCTGGGTGATCGGCTCGCTGATCCTGCTCAGCGCGGGGGCAGTCGGCGTCATCATCCAGGTGGTGCCGTCGCTGCGGCACCTCTACCTGAACCAGGATCTCGAGGCCACACTGAAGCCGCCCCTGTCTCCCCATCACCTGCTCGGCACCGACAACCTCGGCCGGGACCTGGGCTGGCAGCTGATCGCCGGCCTTGGGACCTCGCTGGCCATCGGGATCGGGGTCGCGCTGCTCTCCGTGGTGCTGGGCCTGATAGTCGGAATCTTCGGCGGCTTCTTCGGCCGGGCGGCCGACGCGGTCGCCAACGTGGTCGTGGACGTCACCTGGGCCTTCCCGGCCATCTTGCTGGCCGTGGTGCTCGCGGGCTGGATCGGGCCGAGCCTGACGACGGTCATCCTCGCGCTCGCCCTGACCAACTGGGCGGGATTCGCCAGGATCGTCCGCGGCGAGGTGCTGTCGCTGCGCGAGCGCGACTTCGTGAACGCCGCCCGCGTGCTCGGCGTGCCCAAAGTCCTCATCAGCGTCAGGCACCTTGCCTCGAACCTGGTGCCGGTCACGATCGTGCTCACGGTCTACTTCATCGCCACGTCGATCATCGGCGAGGCGGGGCTGACCTTCCTTGGCCTGGGCATCCAGCCGCCAATGCCGAGCATGGGCGAGACCCTGTCGACCGGCCGCGAGTACATCTCCGAGTCGTGGTGGCCGGTGATCCTCCCAGGAGTGCTCCTAGTGATCATCGTCTTGTTCCTGAACGGGCTGGGCGACCACCTGCGCGGCCAGCTCGACCCGCGGGGCCGGGTGCAGCGCCGGTGACCAGCGACCTGCTTCCCGACGTGCCCGCGAGCAGCCCGGACACCGCCGTCAGCGCGCTGGAGATATCCAGCCTGCAGGTCAGTCTGCAGGGTCGGCAGGCGTCGACCAGCCTGGTTACGGACGTGAGCTTGGCTGTCGCGCCTGGTGAGATCGTCGGGCTGGTAGGCGAGAGCGGATCAGGCAAGTCGCTGACCGCCCTGGCGTGCATGGGGCTGCTGCCTCGCGGCGTGGTGATCGCCGCGGGCGACGTGCGCCTCAGCGGGGTCTCGCTCGTCGGCATGGAGCGTAAGAAGCTGCGGGCCCTGCGCGGCAGCGCGATCAGCATGATCTTCCAGGACCCGCTGACCAGCCTGGATCCGTGCGCCCGGATTGGCAGCCAGATCGTCGAGACGATCCTGGCCCACCGGGACGTCACGGCGGCGGAGGCCCGCAAGGACGCGGTGGAACTGCTGGACCGCGTCGGGATCCCCAGGGCCACGGAACGGATGCGCGCCTACCCGCACGAGTTCTCCGGCGGCATGCGCCAGCGGGTGATGATCGCCGCGGCGCTGGTGTTGCGGCCCAGGGTCCTGATCGCCGACGAGCCGACGACCGCACTTGACGTCACCACCCAGGCCGGGATCGTCGAGCTGGTTCTCGAGCTACGCCGCGAGCTGGGCATGGCCGTCGTCTGGATCTCGCATGACCTCGGCCTGATCGGCCAGCTCGCGGACCGGGTGGCCGTCATGTACGCAGGAGAGGTGGTCGAGATGGCGGGCATGCGGGACCTGTTCGTCACGCCGCGCCACCCGTATACCCATGGCCTGATCGACAGTGCCCGCCGGGGCGAGTACGGCGAGCTGTTCGGCTTCATCCGCGGCAACGTCGCCGAGCCAGGTCACTGGGCGGCCGGGTGCCGTTTCGCGCCGCGCTGCGAGCGGGTGGTGGCCGGCTGTGAACAGCACCCCGAGTTGCGGCCGCTGGATCAGGCCAGCGTGCGATGCATCAACCCGATGACGAGGGACGGTGCACAGTGACCGGGATTGTCGAGATGAACAACGTCACCAAGGTCTACCCCGGGCGGTCCGGCGCAACGGCGGTGGACGGCATTTCGTGCACGGTCAGGCAGGGCGAGACGCTGGGTATCGTCGGCGAGAGCGGCAGCGGCAAGACCACGGTGGCGCGAATGCTGCTGCGGCTCACCCAGCCCACCTCCGGCCGGATCATGATCAACGGCACCGACATCTGGCAGGCACGACGGGGGGAACGGAAGAAGATACCCCGCGTCATCCAGGCGGTGTTCCAGGATCCGTTCGCCTCGCTGAATCCTCGGATGCTGGTCAGTGCCTGTATCTGCGAGGGTTCCAGCCGGCTCTTCGGCCGCAAACAGGCCGCCGCCGACCTGAATCGCCTGCTCGACCTGGTCGGCCTCCCGCAGCGGTACGGCGGCTACTACCCGCATGAGCTATCCGGCGGCCAGCGTCAGCGGGTGGCCATCGCCCGTGCGATCGCGATGCGCCCCGCCGTGCTGGTGGCGGACGAGCCGGTCAGCGCCCTGGACGTCTCCATGCAGGGCCAGGTCCTGAACCTGCTCATCGATCTGCGCGAGGAGTTGCAATTGACCTGCGTCTTCATCAGCCACGACCTGGGAATCGTCCGGCAATTCTGCGAGCGGGTCTTCGTGATGGAGCGCGGGAAGGTCGTCGAGGAGGGCAACCCCGCCCAGATCTTCAGCTCCGCGAAGCATGAGTACACCAAGAGCCTGCTCGCCGCGATCCCCCGGATTCCGGCATGACCGGCCCCGCGGTGCCTGCTCCCGCCGCGGTCGAGATCGCGGCGCAGACGGCCGGCGGGCCAACGGTGCGCGGCCTGCACTGGGAATGGCCAGGTTCTGACCTGTCCATGGTGTTCGTGCATGCTCGCGGCCGCGACCTGGACGACCTTCGCTGGCTGGCCGACCTCATGGTCGCCGGGGGCATTTCGGTGCTCGCCATCGACCTGCCGGGCCACGGGCTCAGCGACGGGGACGGCCTCGTTCCCGAGCAGGGCAGCGCGGCCATTCGCGCGGCGCTGGCCACCCTCGGCCGGCATACCGCGGGGGTCGCGGCCGTGCTCGCGGAAGGCGAGAGCGCCGGACTACTGCTGCAGACGGAGCTTGCCGCCAATGACGACCCGCCGGTGGCGGCCATCTTGCTCGATCCCCGGCCGCTTCCTGAGGGGCAGCGCTGCCATCCGTCCTGGCGGCTGGTGCCCAAGCTCCTACTGGTCCCCGCGGGTACAGGGAACCCGGAGTTCGCCACCCGGGTGGTGGACGCCACCAACGCCTGGACGCTGCAGGCGGATCTGCACGGCTTCGGCGGGCCGCGGCGGACGGAGATCGCCGCCGTCCAGGTCGTGAGCCTGACACAGAAGTTCGTGCTGGAGGTAGCGGCGTACGAACTGGCCGGGCGCAGGGCCGCGGGATCGGCATGACCCAGAGCGCATTCAATGCCGCGTCTCGGTACGGAGGTTCAGTGGAGCTGGCAGCGTACTACCAGCAAATGTGCACGATCCGGCGCTTCGAAGAGGAGGCGATGGCCCTCGTCCAGTCCCGGGAGATAGCCGGCTCTGTGCACCTGTGCATCGGTCAGGAAGCCATCCCGGTGGGCGCGTGCGCGGCCCTGGAGGCAGGCGACGCCGTCATCGGCACCTACCGCGGCCACGGCTGGGCCATCGCCCGCGGGGTGCCGCTCGCGGAGCTGTTCGCCGAGATGCTAGGCCGCGCGTCCGCGCTGAACGCCGGCCGCGGCGGTTCGCCGTACCTGATGGCGCCACGGTACGGCTTCCTCGGCGAGAACTCGATCGTCGGCGCCGGCCTGCCGATGGCGGCGGGCGCCGCGCTGGCGCGTAAGCTGCAGGGCGGCCGCGCCGTGGCCGTGGTGTCAATCGGCGATGGCGCGATGAACCAGGGGGCCGTGCACGAAACCCTGAACATGGCGGCCGTGCTGGGCCTGCCGCTGCTGCTGGTGGTGGAGAACAACGGCTACGCGGAGATGACCCCGGCCACCGCGCTGACCGCGGTGCCCGCGCACGAGCGCGCGGCGGCGTACGGGCTGCGCGGCGAACTGGTGGACGGCAACGACCCGGCCGCGGTCGCCCAGGCGGTCCGGGCGCTGCGCGCCGACGTGCTCGCGACGGGGCGGCCGGCCCTGCTCGAGGCGATGACGCACCGGCTGGTCGGGCACTACTCAGGGGACGCGCAGGCCTACCGCCCGCCAGGTGAGCTGGCGGCGGCCAGGCAAGCCGACCCGATCACCCGGCTGGCCGCGCTGATCAGCGAGACCGAGGCTGACGGGACCGTGGCCGCCGCGGACGAGGCGGCCCGGGCGGACGTGCTCGCCGCCCTGGACCTGGCACGGTCCGTGCCATTCCCCGACCCGGCCGACGCCACCAACGGGATCTACGCGGAGGAGCTGCGATGACCGCGACCGAGCTGAGCTACATCCGCGCCGTCAACGAGGCGCTGAAATGGTCGCTGGAAACCTTCCCAGAGGCCATCGTGCTCGGTGAGGATGTCGCCCTGCCGAACGGCCCCTTCGGGGCGACCAAGGGCCTGCACGCCCAGTTCGGCGACCGGGTGATCGACACGCCGATATCGGAGTCCGCGATGATCGGGACCGCCCTCGGCGCCGCTGTCTCCGGTCTCCGCCCGGTCGTCGAGATCATGTACGCGGACTTCCTGCTGGTGGCGATGGATCAGATCGTCAACCAGGTGGCCAATACCCGCTACGTGTCGGGCGGCGAGCTGGTGCCGCGGCTGACCATCCGCACCCAGCAGGGGGCTACCCCCGGCTCGTGCGCGCAGCACAGCCAGAGCCTGGAAGCACTCTTCGCGCACGTGCCTGGGCTCCGGGTCGGCCTAGCCTCCGACGCCGCGTCGGCGTACGCGATGCTGCGGGCCGCGATCGCCAGCGACGACCCGGTGATGCTGTTCGAGAGCCGGCGTCTTTACCCGGTCAAGGGGCAGGTCGAGCTGGACGCGCCCGTCGAGGACGTCGGCGGTGCGCGGGCCGTCAGGACCGGCGACGACATCACTGTCGTCAGCTGGGGCTCGGCGGTGCCCGACGTGCTCGCCGCGCGCGACTCGCTGGCCGCCGACGGCGTCAGTGCCGCGGTGATCGACCTGCGCTGGCTGTCGCCACTCGACCTGCGCCCGGTCCTGGAGTCGGTCGAGCACACCGGCCGTCTCGCCGTCGTCCACGAGGCGAACAGGACCGGCGGCTTCGGCGCCGAAGTCGTCGCACGGGTGACCGAGACGATCGGCCGCGAGCTGGCGGTCCCGCCGGTCCGGATCGCCGCCGCCGACGGACGGGTGCCAGCCTCGCCGGTGCTCTCCCAGGCGCTGCTGCCGGGCTCCGGGCGGATCCGCTCAGAACTCGCGGCGCTGGCGGCGCGGCCCGCCAGGAACACTCGCGCGCTTTCCGCTTAACCAATCACCGTCGATTACGAAGGAGCGAGCTTGCGGATGTCATGCCGACGACTAGAGGGTCGCAGCGCCCTCATAACGGGGGCCGCCAGCGGCGTTGGCCGCGCCACCGCGAAACGCTTCGCGGAAGAGGGCGCTAACATCATCGGCCTGTTCGACCTGAACGCGGCCAACCTGGAGATCGTGGCCGCCGAGGCCGCCGAACGCGGCGCGAAGCCGCTGACCTTTGTCGGGGACGTCACCAGCACCGCGGACTGCCAGGAGTCGGTCAATGGCGTGGTGGGCGAAGCTGGCCGGCTGGACATCCTCGTCAGCAACGCTCCGGCGCACAGCGCCGCGCCGTTCCTCGAGATGACCGTTGAGGAATGGGACCGGGTCATGGCAGTGATGCTGCGGGCCTCGTTCGTGTTCGGTCAGCTGGCCGCCCGCGCCATGATCGCTGACGGGAAGGGCGGCTCGATCAACTACACCGCCTCGATCTCCGCGATCGGCGCTTCGGTTGAGTACGCCCACTACGGCGCGGCCAAGGCGGGCATCGTCAACCTGGCCAAGACGATGGCTCTGGAGCTGGTCGGCAACGGCATCCGGGTGAACACGGTCAGCCCCGGGCCGCTGGACACGCCCCAGTCGCTCGCCGTCCTGGGCAGCGAGGAGGCCCTGCAGCGCGCTCGCGAGCACTGGCCGCTGGTGCCGATGGGCCGCCTGGGCCGGGCGGAGGAGATCGCCGCCGCCTACGCGTACCTCGCCTCCGACGACGCCGCCTACATCACCGGCCACAACCTGGTCGTCGATGGCGGGACCACGGCGCATGCGTATTCGATTCCAGAGGAGCTGCTCGCGCAATGAAGATCAACGACCATCTGTACCTCGTCGGCGGCGGCGACTACGGCTTCAACCTGTCCGGCAGGCTCGACGCCAACACCTACGTCATCGACACCGGCGAGGGCCTGTGGATGATCGATGCAGGCTTTGACGGGGGAGACCAGGTAATCGCCAACATCCGGGCGGACGGGCTGGACCCGCGCGACATCGTGCGACTGTTCGTCACGCACTACCACGCCGACCACACCGGCGCGCTGGCCGTGGTGCGCCGGGCGCTGGCGTCCGACGCCCAGGTCGCTGTCTCGGCCCAGACCGCCGATGCGGTCCGCGCAGGAGATGAGAAGGCCAACGGGCTGGCCTGGGCGAAGAGCTTCGGGTTCTACCCCCCGGAATTCGTCCTCGAAGGGTGCCCGGTCGACGTGGAGCTCACGGACGGGCAGCGGTTCGAAGCGGGCAGCTTCGCGATCACCGCCATCGACACGCCCGGGCACTGCCATGGCCACATCTGCTATCTCCTGGAGGGGGGCGCTGGCGGATACCTGTTCACTGGCGACCACGTTTTCTGGGGCGGCAAGATCATTCTCCAGAATGTCGAGGACTCTAGTGTCCAGGACTACGCCCGGTCTATGAACAAGCTGCTTGAGTACGACTTCGCGGCGCTGCTGCCAGGACATCTGGCCTTCTCTATGGTGAACGGGAAGCGCCATATCGAGACGGCGGCGAACCAGTTCAACAAGATCGGCCTTCCCGCGAACCTGCTTTGACGACGCTCTCGTACGGCCGCGCCAACGATCGTGCGCAGCCGCGCCGGTCCGGCCAGCCCACGGAGTTCGCCGTGGCGGCCGGGCTGACGCTGCTGCCGGACGGCGTGCTGGCCGAAAATGTGACCGTGGTGGTCCGGGACGGGATCATCGCGGAGGTCATCGAGGCCGGCTCAGACGGCCGGGTGCCGGACATCGTCCTCGACCAGCCTGGCAGCACGCTGCTGCCAGGCTTGATCGACAGCCATGTCCACCTGAGCTTCAGCGCGGGGGCCGACCCGGTCGCGGACCTGGCCAGCGCCACCGACGTGACCGCGGGCATGCACGCCGCGCACAACGCCCAGGTCGCACTGGCCGGCGGGATCACGACCGTGGCGGACTGCGGCGCGCGCGGCGGTGTCGTGCTCGAACTGCGCAACGCCGTGGCCAGCGGCCTGATCAGCGGGCCGCGGATCCTGGCCTGCGGGGCGCCCATCACCACCACCGCGGGGCATTGCGCCTGGCTCGGCGGCTGCGCCGACTCAGCGGAGGAGGTGATCCGCGAGGCCCGTCGCCAGGTGGCGGCCGGCGCGGACTTCCTCAAGATCATGATGACCGGCGGCAACCTGACTCCGGGCAGCAACCCGCTCATGCTGCAGTATCCGCCGCCGGTGATCGAGGCGCTGGCCGCCGAGGCGCGCAGGCTAGGCCGGCCGCTGGTCGCGCATGCGCACTCGCAGGAGGCACTGACGGTCGCGGCCGTGGCCGGCGCGTCGATCGTGGCGCACGCCACGTGCCAGTCACCAGGCGGCATCGCGATCAGCGAGAGCACGATGAAGGCGCTCGTTCAGGCGCGGACCGTGGTAGATCCCACCATCACCGTCGGCATGCCGCCTGCCGAGGGCGGCGCGACATCCGACAGCCGGCGGGCCGAGATCCGGGCGGAGATGCTCCCCATCTTCGCGGAGATGGCCGGCGCTGGCGTGCCGCTGCTGGCCGGCAGCGACGCCGGGGTCACGAACGTCCGGCACGACAGCGCCGCCCGCGCGGTCCTGGCACTGCACACCGAAGTCGGCTTGCAGCTGGGCGCCGCGATCCAGGCCGGCACTGGGGTAGCGGCGCGGGCGCTCGGCCTGGACGACGTTACCGGCTCGATCTCCCCAGGCCTGGCCGCCGATTTCGTGATGTATGACGCGGACCTGCGCACCGACCCGGCCGCCCTGCTGCGTCCGGCCAGAGTGTGGCTCGGCGGCCGACTGGCCGCCGCTAACGGCTCGATCATCTTGTTAGGCAGCTGAACTGGGAAGGCCCTATGGACGAGATCTTCGAATACCGCTTCACCCGGCTCGATCCGGTGGGCGGCGCTCACATTGACCCGCCCAGTGTGGCGGTCTACGAGACACTCGTGGTCAAGGGCCCAGGCGACCAGGCGCTCCCCGGCTTGGCCACCTCGTGGTCGGTGAGCCAGGACCAGCTCACCTGGCGGCTGCGGCTTCGCCGCGGAGCCCGGTTCCACTCCGGAGCGGTCTGCGACGCGGTCGCCGTCGAGGAAGCGCTTGAGCGTTGCCGCTGGGGCGATGGCCTGACCCGCCAGATCTGGTACTGGGACCCAGTGGACAGGGTGAGCGTGGTCGACGAGACGACAATCGACATCCGCCTGCACTATCCGTATCCCCGGCTCCCCACCTTGCTCTGGGGAGCGCACACCGCGATCTGCAACGCTCGCAGGCGCGCCGAGCTCGGCGACGACTTCGGCCGGACCGAAGCGGACGGCACCGGCGCCTACCGCATGGTCTCCTTCACCCCTGACATGGTGGTCGCCGAGCGAGCGGACACCCCTGGGTCGGCCGCGGCCGGGCCGCGGGTCCTGCGCTGGCAGGCCGGCCCGACTGACGGCGAACGTCACGAGGCACTGCGGGACCGCGCCGTCAGCATCGTCCGGGCCGTCGAGCCGGGCTGGCTGGCCGGCCTCGACGGCTGGAGGTACCTCGAGCAACCGGAGATCTCCCAGTTCTACCTCGCCCTCAACTTCGACGACCCGCTTGGCTTCGGCCAGCTCGACCTGCGCCGGGCCATCGAGGCATTCGTGGACAGAGACGCCCTGGTCCGGGCCGCCTTCGACGGACGGGGGGACGGGCGCCGCTCGCCAGTGCCCGCCGGAGACAAGTTCGCGGCGGCCTTCGATCCGGCCAGCATGCAGCCCTTGACGGAAGCGGCGGCGGAGAGCATCCTGGACCGGCTCGGCTTCCGCAGGAACGACCGCGGCGTCCAAGAGCGCGACGGACGCGAGCTCAGGTTCTCCTGCGTGACCCAGGACGCCGAGCCGTTCCGCCGCCTGACCAGCGAGCTGGCTCACCAGCTGCACCGGGCGGGCATCGAGATCGAATTCCGCTACTACGAGCCATTTGAAGCGTTCTACGCCGCCTGTGAGCAGCATCCCCCGGCCATCCTGTCCAAGTGGCTGTGGCAGGACGCGATCGAGGCAGTAATGGGGTTCTCCAGATCGGACTGCGCGGTCGACGGGGGCGGCAACTGGCAGTCGTCCCGGCTGCCGGCGGTCGACGCCTCGTTCGACCGGTACCTGCGGGCGACCTCCACCGACGAGCTCAATGACGCCAGCAGGAACGTGCAGGAGTTGTTCATGCGCGAGCTTCCCTACATCCCGCTGTGCTCTCCGGCGGAGACCTATGCGGTGGCACCCGAGATCACGGGCTTCAGCCTCGTACCCAACACCCTGTACCCGCTGTACAACCAGCTCAGCCTTGTTGGCGGCGAGACCTGAGTGAGGACGCGAAATGGCTGACCCGAATGTCTACTGCGTCCTGCTAGCACGGCGGGAAGACGTTAGCCGCGACGAGTTCCTGCGCGCCTGGCTGGGTGAGCACCGCAAGCTGATCGGCGAGCTGCCCGGCCTTGCCGATGTCCAGCTGCTGCCCGTCGCCGATCCCGCGCCAGGCGGACCTGACGGGATAGGACTGCTGTACTTCCGGAGCGGCGCGGAGCTCACCAGCGCGCTGGCGTCTCCGGCCGCACTGCGGCTGCGCGAGCATACCGCCAGCTTCGCGAGGTCGGCCGAGGCCACCCGCTTGCTGCTGGTCGCGGGCGCCTGATGACCGGCCCACAACAGCCACCCGCGGCAGCGCCGATCCCGTTCGGCTATCTGGACCGGTGGACCGCGAGGCCGGGCGAAAGCCTCGAGCTCAAGGTCAGCAGCGCGACCGGCTACCAGATGAGCGTCGTCCGGTTGGTCCAGGGTGATGTCAGCGAGGATAGTCCCGGCCATCGCGAAGTCCCGCAGGACTGGTCGCGCCCCCGCCAGTATCACGCTCTAGCGCAGCCGGTGACGCCCGGGTCGCGAGGGGTGTCGGGACCCCTGCGATTCCTTGCCGAGGCCAGTCGGGTGAGCCTGGAGCTAATCTTCCAGCCACTCGCGCTGGCCATCGCCAGGCCCCAGGTCGTCGCCGCGCTGCTGGCGGCCGACGACCGTCCGGCCGTGACGCTGGCACTGACCGAGAACGGCGAGTGCGAGCTGCGCATTCACGACGGGGCGAGCGCAAGCAGGTCGCTGCGGCCAGCCGACGGGACGCGACTACGCTACGGCCGCTGGTATCGTGCCCGGATCACGGCTGACCTCGGGCCCGGGCTCGCCGAACTCGAGGTGGCCAGCACCGACCGGGCGCCGAGCGGACCGCAGCGCCTCAGCGCGCGGACCGCACTTCGGCCCGCGGAGACCGGCTGGCTCGGTGGCCAAGGACGGCCCGTTCGCCTCGTGCTCGCCGCCGCGGCGGCGCAGGGGAATCAGGCCGGACTCGCCCACTTCACGGGCAAGATCGAGGCGCCGGTCCTCACGGCCGGGGGACCGGCGGGCAGTCAGGAGGTCACCGTGTCCTGGCGGCTCGGCCCGGCGAGGGGCGCCGTCATCGAGGACGACAGCGGCCAGCATGCCGAGCTCCGGCTGCTGAATACCCCGATGACGGGCGTCACCGGGCACTGCTGGAACGGGGGTGTGCTGGACTACAGGCAGGACCCTGCGCAGTACGCGGCGCTGGCCTTCCACGCGGACGACCTGACCGATGCCGGGTGGCAGACGACTGCGACCATCGCACTCCCGGAGACGCTGACGTCCGGCGTCTACGCCGCAAAGCTAGCTACCGCCGGCGGCGACCGTTACGTCCCCTTCTTCGTTGCGCCCGCCATGGGAACGAAACGAAACAGGATCGCCGTGCTGCTTCCCACGTTCACCTACCTCGCCTATGCCAACGAGCACGTGCGTGAAGGCGTCCCTGAGTACGAAGACATCCAGACTTGGCCATCCCGGCAGGACCTGGAGATCTCCGCGCACCGGGACTTCGGGCTCTCGCTCTACGACACGCACGCCGACGGCACCGGGGTCTGCTACTCCTCGGTGCTCCGTCCCGTGCTCAACCTCGACCCGAGCTACCGGTTCTGGCTGTTCGGCGGGCCCGTGCACTTGGGCGAGGACCTGTACCTGCTGGACTGGCTTGAGCGGCTAGGCCACCGCTACGACATCGTCACCGACCATCTGGTGCACGCCGAAGGCTCCGCCTCGCTCGACGGCTACTCGGTCGTGCTCACCGGCAGCCACCCGGAGTATTCAAGCTCCCAGCTGCTCGACGCTCTGCAGGCGCACGTGGAGCGCGGCGGCAGGCTCATGTACCTGGGCGGCAACGGGTTCTACTGGGTGACATCGGTCGACCCGGCGGAGCCGCACATCATCGAGATTCGCCGTGGTACCTCAGGCTCACGGGTATGGGAGAGCGCACCCGGCGAGTGCTATCACTCGACCACGGGCGAACCGGGCGGGATCTGGCGGTACCGGGGCAGACCGCCCAACCGGCTGTTCGGTGTAGGTTTCGCCGCACAGGGGGCCGAC
>DATHQE010000231.1:0-5022 GCA_035483035.1 Streptosporangiaceae bacterium
GCCAAGATGGCCAGCAAGCGGCTCACGCAGCTGCGCTATCGCAAGGAGATCGTCGCCGACGTGAGCAAGCTCATCGAGCTGCACCTGCGGTTCCACGGCTACGGCGACGGCGACTGGACCGACTCCGCCGTACGCAGGTATGTCACCGACGCCGGTCCGCTGCTGACCCGGCTGCACGCGCTCACCAGAGCGGACTGCACGACGAGGAACAGGGCCAAGGCGCAGCGGCTCGCCGCCGCCTATGACAGCCTCGAGGCGCGGATCGACGAGCTTTCCGCGCGGGAAGAGCTGAACCGGATCCGGCCGGACCTGGATGGCAACGAGATCATGGCCATACTCGGCATCTCGCCGGGGCTGCTCGTGGGCCGTGCGTACACGCACCTGCGCGAGCTCCGGATGGAGGCCGGGCCGCTGGGGCACGAAGCAGCGGTTCAGGAACTGCTGCGCTGGGCCGCGTCGGAAGGGCTGAACGTGCCACCGTCCAGTCTCCCGTCGACCGACCCGGCCGAGTGACGCGCCGCTAGCCAGTACCCTCCGGCGACCACGGCGTAGCCGACGGCGATGACCGCGATGAGCACGTGGGACTTGCCGTTGAGGGGCATGAACGGCACGCTGATGAGGGCGCCGACCGCGAACGTGATGTTGAACATCATGTCGTAGAGCGAGAACGCCCGCCCGCGGTACTCATCTCCGACCTGCTCCTGCAGGATCGTGGTGGCGCAGATTGCAACGCCCTGCCCGGCCAAGCCCAGGCAGAACGCCATGAGCAGGTAGGCAATCTGGCTGAAGGCCTCACCGAGGCTGCCGATCACAACAGCGCTGGCGGCGACCAGCACAGTGATGAAGGCTGTCTTGGTCAGCTGCCTGGTCACTTGCGGGGTAACCAGCGCCGCGCAGAAGTAGCCGACAGCCACGGCGGCAACCAGGTACCCGTAGTGGGTCTCCGCAGTGCTGGGGGCGGCGCCGCGATAGAAGTAGTTCCGGTAGAGCAAGATCGACATTAGGAACAAGATGCCGTAGAGAAGCCGGTTGCCGCCGGTGACGCCTAGTGCAGCCGCGGGGCCGCGCCGCCTGCTGATGTACCGCAGGCCGGCCACGAGCCCGACGGCGACGACGCCAAGTTCGGTCAGAATCTGGCGTGGCCCGGGCTGGCCTGGCTGCCGCCGCGGGCCGAGCAGGTCCCGGCCCATGGTTCTGGCGACCAGGCTGGCGGCGATATAGCAGGCGCCAGCCACAAGCAGCGTTATCGCGGCTCCACCCTCGGTATCGCCGGTAGCCGCGTTCACGCCGAGGCCGACGAGCCCGCCGATCGCGGCCAGCGTCCCGCCGGCGGTCGGTGACACCGAGTTCGCCATGACCAGCTTGTCTCCGGCGACGACATGCGGCAGCGCCGCCGACAACGACGATAGGAAGAATCTGTTCACGCCGAGGACCAGGAGCACGGCGACATAGAGTGGCGGCCCGAGGTCGCCCGACGCCATCAGGCCCGCGGCCAGTGCTACGAAGACTGACCGGAGCAGGGCGGAGTAGACCAGGATCTGGCGCCTTGACCAGCGATCAATGAAGACGCCCGCGAACGGTCCGATCAGCGAGTACGGCGCGTAGAGGACGGCGAACGCCGCCGCCCCCTTCGCCGGGTTCGGGAACGTCGCGGCGTTGAAGAACACGTACGTGCCAAGGCCGGCGGTAAAGATGCCATCGCCAGTCTGGGAGATTAGCCGGGTCGACAGGAGGCGCCGGAAGTCGTGCTCACCCCACACGACGCGCAGGTCACGCAGGAACGACGCGCGTTGCGCTGGCGCTGGCGGCTCACTTTGGCCAGGCGCGGCTGGCAACTGTGGGAGTGGTTCCTGCCGGGACACGGGGCCAGCCTATGGCGCGTGCCTAGACCCGAGCGAACGGGCCGCAGTGACGCGGACGGCCCCGTTCCCGGCCTGTTGGTCGTTGATCTTGAGCGCGAGGCGGAATCGGCGGACAGCGCGACGGGAGCCCTGGCCCGAGCGAGGGCTCCCGTCGTGACGCTGGGCAGCGCGCTTAGCGGTCCACTTCGCCGCGGATGAACTTGTCGACTGCTTCCCGCGCTACGTCGTCGCTGTACTGCTCCGGCGGCGACTTCATGAAGTAAGAGGAGGCGGACAGGATGGGACCGCCGATGCCGCGGTCCTTCGCGATCTTCGCGGCGCGGACTGCGTCGATAATGACGCCCGCCGAGTTCGGCGAGTCCCACACCTCGAGCTTGTACTCCAGGTTGAGCGGGGTGTCACCGAACGAGCGGCCCTCAAGCCGGACATAGGCCCACTTGCGGTCGTCCAGCCACGGCACGTGGTCGGACGGACCGATGTGGACGTCGGCCTTGGCCATCTCATGCGGAATCTGCGAGGTCACCGACTGGGTCTTGGAGATCTTCTTGGACTGCAGGCGCTTGCGCTCCAGCATGTTCATGAAGTCCATGTTCCCGCCGAAGTTGAGCTGGTAGGTCCGCAGCAGCTCCACGCCGCGGTCCTCGAACAGCTTGGCCATCACCCGGTGCGTGATCGTGGCGCCAACCTGGGACTTGATGTCGTCGCCCACGATCGGGATGCCCGCTTCGGTGAACTTGGCCGCCCAGGTCGGGTCGGAGGCGATGAAGACCGGCAGCGCATTGACGAAGGCCACGCCCGCGTCGATCGCGCACTGAGCGTAGTAGCGGTCCGCCTGCTCCGAGCCAACCGGCAGGTAGGACACGAGGACGTCGGCGCGCGCTTCGCGCAGGGCCGCCGTGACGTCCACCGGCTGCTCGTCCGACTCAGTGATGATCTCCCGGTAGTACTCGCCCAGGCCGTCCATCGTCGGGCCGCGCTGGACGGTGATGCCCGACGGCGGCACGTCGCAGATCTTGATGGTGTTGTTCTCGCTGGCGACGATCGCCTCGGCGATGTCCCGGCCGACCTTCTTGGCGTCCACGTCGAACGCGGCCACGAACTCGATGTCGCGGACGTGATACGGGCCAAACTGGACGTGCATAAGGCCCGGTACCCGGCTCGCCGGGTCGGCGTCTTTGTAGTACTCAACCCCCTGAACGAGGGAACTTGCGCAGTTCCCAACGCCCACGATGGCTACCCGTACCGAACCCATGAGGATTGCTCCTTATCTTGTGCTGCGCAGCGACGATCGCTCGCCTGTATCTACACGACGGTGGTCGCTCCGCCGCTCTGTGTGGTTTCGTTCTGTGTGGTGTCGCTCTGTCTGGTTCCCCCGGCCTGGCCGCCGGGCTGCGTGCCCGACTGACGCTCCGAGGCGATCAGCTCATTCAGCCAGCGGACTTCGCGTTCTACTGACTCCAGACCATGGCGTTGGAGTTCGAGCGTGTAGCTGTCGACTCGCTCCCGCGTGCGGGTCGCCGCTGCCCGGAATCCCTCGAGGCGCTCCTCGAGCCGGCTGCGCCGGCCCTCGAGTATCCGCATCCGAATATCAGCCTGCGTGAGGCCGAAGAAGGCGAAGTGCACGCCGAAGCCGTCGTCCTCCCAGGACGCGGGGCCCGACTGCCCGAGCAGATCGTTCAGCCGCTCCTTGCCGTCGGCGGTCAGCCGATAGACGATCTTGGAACGGCGCGGGCGGTCCAAAGCCTTGCCAGCATCCGGGATCGCGTCCTGGGTGACGAGCCCCTTGCTGAGCATGTCCTTGAGCGCCGGGTAGAGCGAGCCGTAACCGAACGCGCGGAACGCGCCGAGCAGCGAGTTGAGCCGCTTGCGCAGCTCGTACCCGTGCATCGGGGTCTCGTGCAGGATGCCAAGGACGGCGAGCTCGAGGACACCAGAGCGCTGGCCACTCATACCCGCTCGCACCTCGCATTCCTCGCAGAGTTACCATCTAGGTCACTAGCTCTCACCGCGGCCGGGCCTTCGGCGAGCGTGTCAGCTCGATGTATCGAGTTGATACATCGCTACGATATGCGGAGCGCCGTTCTGGCGCAAGTCCGCCGGAACTGGCTGCTGTTTGCGGCCGTCCTGAGGGACCGCTTGTGGCCGTCCTGAGAGCCGCTGTCGCACGGCGATGACCGGCCGGGTCTCCTGCTGCGGGCAGTTCCGTCGTAACCTGTCGGGCATGAGGCGATCGGTCGTTGACTACGGACTAGCCCGGCGGGCAACGCTCGCCGCTGTGCTGTCCGGCCGGACGACCGTGACGGATGTCTGTGACGCCCACCCCTACCTCCTGCGGGCTGCCAAGTTCCATGGCGAGGACACGGACATCACCTGCCCGATCTGCCGGCGGGTGAAGTTGCGGCACGTCACCTACGTGTACGGCGACGAGCTTGGCAGGTACGAGGGCAGGGTCAAACGGGGCCCAGAACTGGACGAAATGGCCGCCGAATATGCGGAGTTCCAGGTCTACGTAGTCGAGGTCTGCCAGAGTTGTGCGTGGAACCACCTCGCGTCCTCCTACGTACTGGGCACTGGCGAGCCAACTACCCGGCGCAGTCGGCGAGCCAGGGCCAGCGAGTAAGCGGGCAGCTCGGTGCATCTGGCAGTTCAGTCCGCCTGACAGCCCAGGCAGCTGGCAGTTCGGTGCATCTGGCAGGTAAGCGGTATTGGCCCGACTAGGCGCGCGAGTGACTCAATACGTGCCGGGATAGTTGGTATCGCCAGGTAACGTGTCTTCCTGGCGGACCGCCGCTCGCTAGCGACCGCACCTTGACCCCCGACCAGCGAGGACGCGTGAGTAACCCAGAGTTGCCCGGGCCGTACTGGCAGGATCAGGATGCCGTTGGCTACGGCGCCGAGAGGCGCGGCGGCTCCGGCAGCCCGCAGGCCTCGGCCTCACCGTGGGACAACAACGACGCAGGGTTCTGGCGCGATGATCGCGCTAGCGCGCGCAACGGCCGCGATGGCCGCGATGGCCGCGACGGCCGCGATGGAGCCAACGGGCGCGATAGCCGCAACGGCCGCGACGGCCGCGGTGGCGCGCACGCTGGTCAGCGGCCGGCCGGCCGACTGCCGGCCGACGACTGGGCTCCCGACGGTGGCACTGGCCGGAGCGGCAGAT
>DATHQE010000232.1:0-21238 GCA_035483035.1 Streptosporangiaceae bacterium
CCCGGACTGACCCTGTCGCGCGCAAGGCGGCCCAGGCCGAGCTGGAGAGTCAGCACGCCCTCCTCATGAGGAAGGTGCATGTACTTCGCCGAGAGGCTGAAGCCGAACTGGAAGCCAAGCGGGCAGGCGACCGCGGAGACAAGATCGACTGAGCGAAGCTAGTGCCTCGGCGCTCGGTCTAAGCTCGGGGTTAATGCCGACGCTGCTGATCGTTCATCACACGCCTTCGCCTACTCTCCAGGCGATGTTCGAGGCCGCTGCGGACGGCGCGCGGACCGATGAGATCGAGGGCGTGGACGTGGTCGTCCGGCCCGCGCTGACGGCCGCCGAGGCCGACGTGCTGACTGCGGACGGTTATCTGCTCGGCACGCCGGCCAACATCGGCTATATGTCGGGCGCCCTCAAGCACTTCTTCGACAGCATTTATTACCCCTGCCTGGAGGCGACCAGACGACGTCCCTACGGGCTGTACGTGCACGGTGCCAGCGACACTGGCGGCGCTGTCCGCGCGGTCGAGTCGATCGCGACCGGGCTGGGCTGGCGTCCGGTCAGGCCGCCCGTTACCGTCACCGGCGCAGCCGCCAAGGAAGACCTGGAGGCGTGCTGGGAACTCGGCGCGCTCCTGGCGGCTGAGGTCGCCGGGTGATTGTTACTGTCACGCTCAACCCGGCGCTTGGCGTCCGGTACGACGCCGAATGGGTGGCACTCGGCGCGGCGAACCAGGTCAGCGGGGTCCGGTACCACGCCGGCGGCCGCGGGCTCACGGTGGCGCGGCTGCTGCAGACGTTCGGGCACGAGGTGGTGGCGGCTGGGCTGGCGGGCGGCTCGTCGGGCGAGCTGATCAAGGCCGACCTCGCCAGGGCTGGCGTGGCCACGCAGTTCACCCGGATCAGCGCCGAGTCGCGCCGCGGCGTCCGGATCGCGGACGCTGGCACTGGTCAGGTCACCACGCTGGAGGAGCCGGCGCCTTACATCACGACAGAGGAACTGGGCCGGCTGGCCGCCGACTACCGGGCCATGCTCGACGGGGCGACGGCAGTCGTCCTGTGTGGCAGTCTGCCAGCCGGGCTGCCCGCCGAGACCTACGCTTCGCTCACGAGCTACGCGGTCGAGGCGGGTGTGCCGGTCATCCTGAACGCTGACGGCAGCGCCCTGCGGCATGGTGCCAAGCGGCAGCCTGCGCTGGTAATTCCGGAGGCGGGCGCGAGCGAGTCGGAGTTGATGGCTGCGGGGGCTGGCGCCGTGGTGCTGCTGACCGGCAATGGCGTGCGGGCGGTCACGGCCGAGCGGGAGTGGCACGCCTCGGTTGGCCATTCTGCAGTTCAGCCGGCCACGGTTGAGCCGGCCACGGTTGAGCCGACCACGGGCGAGCCAATCACGGGCGAGCCGGCCACGGGCGAGCGCGCCACCGGGCGGCGGGACGCGCTGGTCGCCGGGTTCGTCCCTGGCATCGCGCTCGGCTGGACCTGGCCGGACATGCTCCGGCACGCGCTCGCGCTAGCGGACTCGGTCACACCGGATGGCGAGGCGGACCTGGCCGTTTACGAGAAGCTGCTCCCGGAGGTCAAGGTCGCCGGTCCGCGCAGCTAATCCGGCGCGTCAGAGCCCGAGCCGGCGAGACAGGTCGGAGACCAGTTGCCCGGACGGATCGAGCTCGCCGCGCAGCTTCCGGAAGTCCGGCAGGCGCGGGTACATCTCGGCCAGCACGTCGGCGCTGACCCTGGAATCCTTGGCCAGGTAGACCCGGCCGCCCGCGGCCAGCACGTCGTCGTCGAGCCGGCGCAGCAGGCCGTCAAGCCCTCGCGTGCGAGCGGGGAAGTCGAGGGCCAGGGTCCAGCCCGGCATCGGGAACGAGAGATAGCCGTCGTCGCCAGGCCCGAACCGCTTGAGCACGGTGACGAAGGACGGCGCGCGGGCGGCGCTGATCCGCTCGAGTATCTGGCGCAGGGTCGCCTCTGCGCCGAACGGCACGACGAACTGGTACTGGCGGAAGCCGCCGGGGCCGTAGACGGTATTCCAGTTCCTGATGCCGTCCAGCGGGTGGAAGAACGCGCCGATCGACTGGATCTCCCCTTCCCGACGGCGTGGCGCCTTGCGGTACCACGCCTCGTTGGCCAGCGCCACCGTGTACCGGTTGATGAGGCCAGGCGGGCAGGCGGCAGGCGCCCGCAGCCGGGCCGACGGGTTGAACGCCAGCGGCTCCCGCCGGTCCCTGACGGGCAGGTCGCCGACAGCCGCGAAGTCGCCGTTCGTCACCACCGACCGGCCCAGGTGCGCACCGCTCGCCAGACAGTCCAGCCACGCGACCGTGTAGCCGTACCTGTTATCGGCGTCGGCCAGGCAGGCCATGGTCTCGTCGAGGTCAGCGGTGCGCACGGTGTCGACTGCGACTTTCGCCGTCTCGACCTTCTTGAGCTGGACGGCGGCGCGGGTGATAACGCCGGTCAGGCCCATCCCGCCAGCCGTCGCCCAGAACAGCTCGGCGTCGTCCTCCGGCGTGACCCGCTGCTGGCGGCCGCCGGGCAGCAGCAGGTCGAACCAGAACACATGCCGAGCGAAACTGCCGGCCCGGTGATGGTTCTTGCCATGCACATCCGCGGCGATGGCGCCGCCCACGGTCACCTGCCTGGTCCCCGGTGACACCGGGACGAACCAGCCGGCCGGCAGCCCGGTCCGCATGAGCTGGTCGAGGCTGACGCCTGCCTCGCAGATGACCACGCCAGTGTCCGGGTCGAGGCTAAGGACGCGGTTCAGCCCAGTCATCACGATGACCAGGCCACCGTCGTTCTGTGCGGCGTTGTTGTAACTGCGGCCGAGGCCGCGCGCGATCACGCCGCGCGCTGGAACGGCCTGCAGCAGCCCGGCCACCTCGTCGCGGCCCCCCGGCTCGGCGATGCGAGCGACTGTCGGATCGATCCGGCCCCAGCCAGTGAGCGACACCGTCGGGCCGGTCAGGAGGGCGGCCTGGCTACCATCATCGGGCATCTAGACAGTGTCCCAGGATGCTGTCCGGGGTAGCGCACGCGGGGCGTTTATGTAGTTCATCGCCATGAAAATCACCCTTCGGCCCGCATGTTCTGTCACGATATCTCACTACTTGTATCCAGTCAGCGCTCTAGCCTCACAGGCCAGTCATGTGGTCTTCTGTCGGTACGCCGACCGTTAGATTAGAACGGGTTCTAGTCGTGGTCGTCGATCGACGAGTAGCAGCGCACTAGGAGGTTGCAGTGGGATCGAAGGGGTTCTGGCGCCGGGCGGAGGAGGATCCGGGCTGGATCGCAGTAATAGATCCCGATGGCACCGAGCACACTGCGGGCGACCTGCTCGGCCGTGTCAACCAGCTGACTCACGCACTCCAGGCGCGCGGTCTGAAGCCCGGTGACGGCATCGCCTCGCTGCTGCCCAACGGCAGCGCCCCGATCGAGGTCTACCTGGCCGCGCTGCAGGCGGGCTGGTACCTGACTCCGATTAACTGGCATTTCACCGCGCCAGAGGCCGCTTATATCGCGGCCGATTGCGGCGCCAAGGCCTTCTTCGTGCACGAGCGGCTGGCCAAGCTGGGCATCGAGACAGCTGACCAGGCGGGGATCCCCGCCGATGCCAGATTCAGCTTTGGCGACGTGCCCGGCTTCACCGACGTCAGCGACCTGCGGGCAGGTCAGCCAGACACGCTCCCAGCCGAGCGGACCGCCGGCACGACCATGCATTACACGTCGGGGACGACGGGCCGCCCTAAAGGCGTGCGCAGGGCGCTGACCGGTTTCGACCCGGACGACGCCGTGGTCCTGGCCGCGGGGTTGCTGTCGTTCTTTGGCGTCACCGACGGCCAGCCCAACGCGCACTTGCTGACGTCGCCGAACTACCACACGGCCGTCACCGTCTTCGGCGGCGGCGCCCTGCACATGGGCCACACGATGGTCTGCATGGACGGGTTCGACGCCGAGACCGCGCTGGCCCTGACCGAGCGGTACAGGTGCACGAACTCGCATATGGTGCCGACCCAGTTCAAGCGCATGCTGTCGCTGCCGGACGCGACCAGGGCCAAGTATGACCTGTCGTCGATGCGCTGGCTGATCCACGCGGCCGCGCCCTGCCCCATCGGGATCAAGCAGGAGATGCTCGACTGGTGGGGCCCGTGCGTCTGGGAGTACTACGCCGCCACCGAAGGCGGCGGCACTATCGCCTCGCCGCAGGACTGGCTCGCGCATCCCGGCACGGTCGGCAACGCGTGGCCGATCAGCGAACTGCTGATCGCCGACGAGAACGGCAACGCGCAGCCGACGGGCACGCCCGGCACCGTTTACATGAAGATGGGGTTCGCGGAGTTCGAGTACTACGGCGACAAGGCCAAAACCGACGCGAACCGGCTGCACGGCTACTTCACCGTCGGGGATATCGGCTACCTGACCGAGGACGGTTTCCTGTTCCTCTGCGACCGCAAGTCCGACATGATCATCTCGGGGGGCGCGAACATCTATCCGGCCGAGATCGAGGCCGAGATCATCATGAGCCCCAAGGTCGCCGACGTAGCCGTGTTCGGCATCCCGGACGAGGACTGGGGCGAGCAGATCAAGGCCGTGGTGCAGCCTGCGGACGGCGTAGTGCCAGGAGATGAGCTGGCCGCCGAGATCCTGGCTGGGCTCGAGGGCAGGCTCGCCAAGATGAAATGGCCGAAGTCCATCGACTTCACCGACCAACTGCCACGCGACCCAAGCGGGAAGCTGCTCAAGCGTCGGCTCCGCGACCCCTACTGGGCCGATCACGGCACCAAGATCTAGCCCGGCGCCCGTTACGCAGGCTCGGCTGCCTGCGCGGCGACTCGGGCCAGCATATCGATCAGCCGGACGGTGGACTTGGACTCCGGCGGCTCGCCGTACGTCATGGCGAAGACGTGGCGCCGGGCACCGGGCAAGGCCGCGGTCGCGATGCCTGGATGCCGCACGGCGCGCAGGCAGAGCTCCGGCAGCGTCGTGACGCCAAGGCCAGCCGCCACAAGTGCCTGGACAGCCAGGTAGTCATCGGTCGTGAACGAGATCCTGGGCGTGAACCCCGCGGCCTCGCACTGCCGCACGAGATAGCGGCGGCATCGCTCGCAGCCGGCAATCCACCGGCTGGCGGCGTGAGCGGACAGGCCGGCGGCCGACCCTGACCGGCTGTCTCCGGCCGCCGTGACGAGGTGCACGGGCTCGTCGAGCAGCAGCACGCCACGGGTGCCTTCGTCGGCTGGCTCGGGCGGCGCGGGGTCCAGATCCTGCTGATAGTGCTGGAACACGATCGCGACGTCGACGTACCCCGCTCTGAGCATCCGCAAGGCCTCCGGCGGCTCAGCCTCAGTGAGCATGAACTCCATGCCTGGTGTTTCCGCCGCCAGCCGCGCCGCGGCGGCCGGCACCAGCGTGCCGAGGGCGGACGGGAACGCGGCCAGCCGTACCCGGCCTTCGCGCAACCCGACGTGCGCCGCGAGCTCGGCCTCAGCCGAGTCGAGTCTGCCGATGATCTCCTCGGCGCGCTCCGCTAGCAGCTGGCCCGCTTCGGTCAACCGGATGCCGCGGCCGACACGCTCCAGCAGCTGCGTGCCGGTCTCGGCCTCGAGCCTGGCGATGTGGTGGCTGACCGAGGGCTGGGCGTAGTTCAGCGCGCGGGCCGCGGCAGTGACGGAGCCGTGCCTGGCGACCGCGACGAGGACCTTCAGCCTGGTCACGTCGAGCATCGCTCAACTATAGATCGGCTCGTTGTGATCGCGACATTCCATCAACGGCGACGCACTATCAGTGCTCGCCGCGGCCAGACCGGGGCAGGCTAACTGGCCGGGCCGCGGCCGTCCAGCAGGGGCCCAGCGGGGTTTCTGGCCGGGCGGGCGGGATCGCCCGCCTGCTTGCGGCGGCGCCAGGCGATGCCCGACAGGGCCTCGAGCACAATGCGGTTGGCCAGGTACGCCGTGATCTCGGCATGGTCGAAGGGCGGGGCCACCTCGACAATGTCCAGGCCGGCGAGCGGCAGCTCCATGGCGATCCGGCGGACAGCGTCCAGCAGCTGCCGACCGGTGAGGCCGCCAGGCTCGGGCGTGCCCGTCCCTGGCGCCATGCCGGGATCGACCACGTCCACGTCGACAGACAGGAATACCCCGTCGCAGTCGTCGGTGGCGATCGCGAATGCCTCGCTGAGGCAGTTGTCCAGGCCGCGGGCGACGACCTCGGTCATCTCGAAGCTGCGCATCCGCTGGCCGGCCATCCAGTCCAGAGTCTCGGGCTCCGGCCAATAGCCACGGAGGCCGACCTGCAGGAACCTGTCACCGCGGACGGCGCCGGACTCGATCAGGCGGCGCATCGGGGTGCCGTGGCCGTGCAGCGAGCCGAACTGAGTGTTGCCGGTGTCGGCGTGCGCGTCGAAATGGATCATGGAGAGTCGGCCCCAGCCGACGTGACGGGCGACACCCGTCGCGTCTGGTAGCGCGATCGTGTGATCGCCGCCCAGGATGACCGGGATCGCTCCGCCATGGCAGGCGCGGTGGACCGCCTCCTCGAGCCGGCGCAAGGACACCTCGGTGTCACCGGATGGCATCTCGACGTCCCCGGCATCGGCGACCTTGAGCTCGATCAGCGGATCGACGCCGAGAGCCAGGTGCGGCCGGGAGCCGTCGTGCGGCAGGTAGTCAGTGAACCTGATCGCCTGCGGGCCAAAGCGCGCGCCCGGCCGGTGTGAGGTGCCACCGTCGAACGGTGCGCCGATGATCATGATGTCCGCGCCGGTCCAGGATGTCGGGTCGGCCAGATCGGCGCGTTCGACGCCCAGGAACGTGGCGTCGGGGCCGTACATGTTGCCGAGTCTTGTCATGTTCTTCACGGTAACGGCCGGGCAGGCCCGAAACCGAGGCAGCCAGACGGAAACGGCTGCCTCGGCTCCGCGCCTGCCCGTCCTCTCGGTGGTTATCGTTCACAAGCCGGCCAGGAGTACGAAGGCAGCCCGAAACGTGCATATGAGAGCCTGCCCTGAGCGGCGGTTGCTATGGACGGAGCAGGGGTTGGCGCAGATCACCGATTGGCTGGATCCGCGGGACGTAGATGATCTCGTTTTTGCGGAGGGGCGGCGGCTGGAGCTCGCGGGTGTCTTTAATCTCCGGGATGTCGGGGGGTACCCGGCCGTCGGCGGGCGCGCTGTGCGGTGGCGGACGCTGTTGCGGTCGGATGCGCTGCATCGGATCGAGCCCGCTGGCTCTGCGTTCCTCGGTGAGCTGGAGCTCAGCACGATCCTGGACCTGCGGACGCCCATGGAAGCCGAGCTTGCGCAGAGCGCCCTGGATGGGCTGCCCGCGCGGGTGGCGCACATCTCGCTTCTCGGCGGCGACATGGAGGCGCTGCCGCTCGAGCTCGACGCCATCTACCGGTACGTCATCGACGAGCGCGGCGACACCATTGGCGCTGCGGTCCGGGTGCTCGCCACGGCGGACGCTTTTCCCGCGCTCATCCATTGCAGCGCCGGGAAGGACCGCACTGGGATCGTCGTCGCGCTGATCCTGGCCGTGCTCGGCGTCCCGGATGAGGTGATCGCCGCCGACTACGGACTGAGCGCGGGCTACCTGGACAGCGAGCACACGCCCGCCATCGGACAGCTGCAGGCAAGCACGGGCCTCGGCGATAATCTGACCAGACCGTTGCTCAGCAGCCCGCCCGCGCTGATGCTGGAGGTACTCGCCAGGGCGCGCGCCGCCGGCGGATCGGTCGACGGCTACCTGCTCGACCACGGGCTCAGCCCGGCCGACCTTGACCGGCTGCGGGCTGCGCTGCTGGACTGAGCTACTCCGCCCGCAGGGACTTCGCCCACTCGGTGCGTCGCTGGCGCCGCACCGCTAACGTCTGGTCATGGCTTTTGACGACCTGGACCGGCGCATTGTGGCGGCTCTTGTCGACGACGCGAGAGCAACCTACGCCGAGGTTGGCTCGCTGGTAGGACTGTCGGCACCTGCCGTCAAGCGGCGGGTCGATCGGCTGCGCGCTTCCGGTGCCATCACCGGCTTCTCGGCGCAGGTCGATCCGACAGCACTGGGCTGGACCACGGAGGCCTATGTCGAGCTGTTCTGCCGGGGCCGGACGTCGCCGGGTGACATCGGGGCGGCGGTGGCCAAGCACCCGGAGGTCATCGAAGCCTGCACCGTCACCGGGGAAGCCGACGCGCTGGTGCACATCAGGGCCGCGGATGTACGCCATTTTGAACAGGTGGTCGAGCGGATCGGGGCTGAGCCATTCGTCGTCCGGACACGGAGCGTAATCGTCTTGTCCCGGCTCGTGCATCGGCCTGACCTGCTGCCGCCTGCCGATGCAGGCTGAGAAATGGCAGTTCGGCACCCTTGGCCTGGATATCTACTGACTGGCGGTTCTGGTCGGTCTCATGGGCTACAGTCGTGGCCATGACCGAGCGTCATGGTGAGCCAGCGGGCAACGATCGGCGGATGACCACCGGCGAGTTCCGGGCTGCGCCGGACATCTCGGCGAACACGGCCCAGTTCCGGGCGTTCGCTGAAGACGAGTCTGCCGCGGCGTGGGACGGGGCCGCGCCGGATCGCAGCCGGACGAGGATCGCCATCCTTATTGCGGGCGTGATCGTGGTCCTGGCGATCATCGCCATCCTGAGCGCCACCCTCGGCTAGGGGCCGAGGCCTGTACCCCAATCTGCCTGCCGTCGCGCCGGGCTGCGCGGCGGCATGTTTGTATTGGCAGTTGTGACAGTCGGGCCAGATACCGCAATGGCGGCGCAGCCACCCGATGGCGGATCGGAGCCGGACGAGGAACGCCACAAGCTAACCGCGCTAGAGGGCCTGGCGGCGCTCTCCCTGGATGCCCTGTCCTCAGTCGCGTACGGGCCGCAGGCCCTCATCATCGTGCTGGCCACCGCCGGGGCCGCGGCACTGCACTACACCCTCCCGGTCACGCTCGCGATCGTGCTACTGCTGACCGTGCTGGTGATCTCCTACCGTCAGGTGATCGAAGCCTTCCCGAACGGTGGCGGCGCGTACGCGGTCGCGAAAGCCCACCTGGGCGTCAAGCCGAGCCTGGTCGCGGCGGCTTCCCTGGTGGTCGACTACGTCCTCAATGCTGCGGTCGGAGTGTCGGCAGGCGTCGAGGCACTGACGTCCGGGTTCCCTCCCTTGTTCAAGTACCGGGTAATCCTGTGCCTGCTCGTGCTCGCGGCGATCACCGCGGCGAACCTGTGGGGCGTGGCCGAATCGGCCCGGCTGTTCATCGCTCCTACCATCATCTTCATCGCCGCGATCTTCGCGGTCATCATCGGCGGCCTAGTGCGCTCGCATCCGCTGCCGTTCCCCCAAGGGTCGGCGTCCTCGACCACCATGACCGTCGGCATCCTGCTCCTGCTGAAGGCGTTCGCGTCCGGCAGCGTTGCACTCACCGGCGTAGAGGCGATCGCCAACGCGGTGCCCGAGTTCCGTACGCCGCGGGCCCGGCGGGCGCAGCACACCGAGGCCGGGCTCGGCGTGATCCTAGCCCTCATGCTGATCGGCATTGCCGTGGTGGCCGACAAGTTCAAGGCCGAGCCGTCCGGCACCGTGACCACGCTGGCCCAGCTCACCCAGGGCGCGCTCGGGCACAACATCGTGTTCTACGCGGTCCAGCTGATCACCACGGTGCTGCTGGCGCTCGCCGCCAATACCTCGTTCGGCGGACTGCCGGTGCTGGCCTCGCTGCTGGCGACCGACAACTACCTGCCGCACCTGTTTTTCCTGCGGGCGCAGCGGCAAGTGCACCGGTACGGCGTGGTGGTGCTGGCCATTTTCGCCGCCATCCTGCTGGTCGTCACGCGTGGTGACACCCAGGAGCTGACACCGCTATTCGCCATCGGCGTGTTCGTCGGCTTCACCCTGTCGCAGACCGGAATGGTGCGGCACTGGCGGGAGCAGCGCGTACCGGGCTGGCAGGGCCGGGCCGTGACCAACGGGATCGGCGCAGTCTTCACGCTGGTCGCGCTGGCGATCGAGCTCCTCACTAAGTTCACCGAAGGCGCCTGGCTGGTCGTGCTCGTGGTGCCGCTGCTCGTGCTGATGTTCAGCCGGGTGCACACTGTCTACCGGCGTATCGGCGCCGCGCTGGAGATCGGGCAGGTACCACCGCCGCCGGAGCGCAAGAACGCCCTGGTCGTCGTCCCGGTCGGCAGCATGTCGAGGCTGGTGCAGGCGGGCATCTCTGCTGCGCTTTCGCTCGGCGATCAGGTGATCGCGGTGACCGTCTGCTACGACGACACCGAGGATCACGAGGCCGACGTGCGGCTGCGCCAGCAATGGGAGCAGTGGCACTCGGACGTGCCGCTCGTGACGCTGCACAGCAAGCAGCGCTCGCTCGGGCAGCCCATCGTCGACTACTTGCGGGAACTGGAGCGGAAGCCGGGCCACGATCAGCTCGTCGTGCTCATCCCCGAGGTGCTGGAGGCTCATCCGTGGCAGCGAGTCCTGCACAACCAGCGCGGCTTCGTGCTGGAGCAGGCGATCCAGCGCAGCACTCAGGACGTGGTGGTCTGCCGGCTGCGCTACCGGCTGTCCAACGTGGCCGGCGGCTCAGGTGATGAGGGCGGCGCGCCTGAGCTGATTGGCCCGGAGCTCCCGCGGGTGAATCCGCCGCCTGGCCAGCAGCGGCCTACTAGCTAGTTGTCCCTGACAGCCGCTAGCTCCCGTCAAGCGCCGTCCGGGTCAGGCTGGTACCGGTAGCCCATGCCAGGCTCGGTCATCAGCCAGCGCGGCCGGGCCGGATCGGGCTCCAGCTTGCGCCGCAGCTGCGCCATATACAGCCGGAGGTTGCCGGCGGCGTCGGCGTAGCCAGGTCCCCACACCTCGGCGAGCAGTTGCTGCTGGCTGAGCAGCTTGCCTGGGTTCCGCAGCAGCACCTCCAGCAGATGCCATTCGGTGGGAGTCAGTCGGACGTCCCCGTTCCCGGCTTGATCATTGTCCTTGTGCTCGGAACTGCGCACGACCCGCTTGGCGGCCAGGTCGACGACCAGGTCGCCAAGCTGAACCTGGGGCGCGTCGCCTTCGGCCCCGGCTCGCCTGCTGACGGCCCGCATCCTGGCGAGCAGTTCATCCATCCCGAACGGCTTGGTAACGTAGTCATCCGCGCCGGCGTCCAGGGCCTCGACCTTGTCGGTGCTGTCGGCCCGGCCAGACAGGACGATGATCGGCGCTTCGGTCCAGCCGCGCAGGCCGTGGATGACGTCCATGCCATCGAGGTCCGGCAGGCCCAGGTCCAGGATCACCAGGTCAGGCGGATACTTGGCGGCCACTTCGAGCGCCTCGCTGCCGCTGCCGGCGGTGTGCACGTCGTACTGGCGGACTCGCAGGTTGATCCGGAGTGCCCGGAGAATCTGGGGCTCATCGTCGACCACCAGGACCGTTGTCACGGGACCAGCGTGCCATGCGGCGTCGTCATGTGGCGGTATCAGGGCGCGGCGGCATCGCTCGCGGTCGCCCTGTCCGCGCGCTCCTGCCTGCCGGGCATTTGCTCAGCCGGGCCCGGCACCGCGGGCAGTGAGAGCGCCATAGTGAGCCCGCCGCCGGGGGTGTCCTCGGGCTCTAGTGAGCCGCCCATCGCCTCGGTCAGGCCGCGCGACAACGCCAGCCCGAGGCCCACCCCGGTGGTGTTGTCGGTGTCGCCAAGCCGCTGGAATGGCACGAACATCTCGTCGCGGTGCTCTTCCGGAATGCCCGGGCCGCGGTCGACGACGCGCAGCTCAACGCGGTCGCCCAGCGCGCTACCGGTCAGCAGCGGCGGCGTGCCGGGCGGGGAGTACCGCAGCGCGTTGGCGATCAGGTTGGCGATCACGCGCTCGAGGATGCCGGGGTCCACGGCGACTTCGGGCAGGTCGTCGGGGATGTCTACGCTGACAATTCGGGCGGCTGGGCCTAGGTCGTCAAGCGACCGCGCCACGATCTCCGACAGGTCCGCGGGTCGCGGGAACACGGCCAGTGCCCCGGCCTGGAGCCTGCTCATGTCGAGGAGATTGTCGACCAGGTGGGCCAGCCGGTCGAGCGACTCGTCAGCGGTGGCCAGCAGCTCGTCGTGATCCTCGGCGTCCCACTCGATATCGCGCGAGCGCAAGCTGGTGACGGCGGCCTTGGCTGAGGCCAGGGGTGTACGCAGGTCGTGGCTGACCGCTGCCAGCAGCGCGGTACGGACGCGATCGGCCTCCGCGATCGGCCTGGCGGCCTCGGCGGCGGCTGTCAGCCGGCCTTGCTCGAGGGCGGCGGCGGCGTAGGCAGCGAAGGCGCCGAGCACACGCCTGTCGGTAGCCGGCAGCGGCCTGCCGCGCATGGCCAGCACCAGGTTGTCACCGACCGGCATTTCGACGTCTGCGTCTTCGGGCCGGCTGACCGGCCTCTCGCCGGATGCGCCGACCGACGCCCACCCGCCGGGCTGCCGCTCCAGCAGTGTCACCGCGTCCATGCTGAACGCCTCGCGCACCCGGTCTAGTACCGCGGGCAGCGCGCGCTGCCCGCGCAGCACGCTGCCTGCCGTGGTCGCGAGCAGCTCAGACTCAGCGCCGGATCTCGCGGCCTGTTTCGTCCGGCGCGCGGCGGTGTCCACCACGGAGCTGACGGCGAGCCCGACCCCGACAAAGATGACCAGCGCGAAGGCGTTGTTGACGTCGGCGATGGTGAACTTGTAAATCGGCGGCGTGAAGTAGTAGTTCAGCAGCAGCGAGCCCGCGACCGCAGCGATCAGCGCGGGGATGAAGCCGCCGACCAGAGCCACGCCGATCACGCCGGCCAGGAAGATCAGCACGTCGCTGGTGAGGTTGATGCTCCCGCGCACATTCGTCAGCGCCAGGGTGAGCAGCGGCGGCAAGGCCACGGCCAGGGCGTAGCCGGCCAGCTGCCGCTGGCGGTTCAGGCCGCCTCTCGCTCGGGGTAGCGTGCGGCCGCGGCCGACGTAGGAGTGCGTGACCATGTGCACGTCGATATCGCCCGACTCGCGCATCGTCCGCGTGCTGACGCCCGGCCCGGTGAGCAGCGACGCTAGCCAGCCGCGGCGGCTGACCCCGAGCACCAGTTGCGTGGCGTTCTCGGCCCGGGCGAAGGTCAGCAGAGCGTCGGGTACGTCGTCGCCGACCACCTGATGGTAGGTGCCGCCGAGTGACTCGGTCAGCCGCCGCTGTTGCGCGAGCGCGGCCGGGTCGGCACCGGCGAGACCGTCGGAGTTCGTCACGTGCACGGCCAGCAGGTCGCCGCCCGCTGATCGTGCCGCGATCCTCGCGCCCCGCCGGATCAGCGTGTCGCCTTCGGGACCGCCGGTCAGCGCGACGACGACGCGCTCCCTGGCCTCCCAGGTAGTGCGGATGTCGTGCGCCTCGCGGTAACGCTGGAGACCCTCGTCGACTTTGTCGGCAAGCCACAACAGTGCCAGTTCGCGCAGCGCGGACAGGTTGCCGATGCGGAAGTAGTTGGTGAGCGCCGCGTCGATCTTCTCGGCCTTGTAGATGTTGCCGTGGGCCATCCGGCGGCGCAGCGCCTCGGGCGTCATGTCGACAAGCTCGACCTGGTCGGCAGCCCGGACGACAGCATCGGGCACCGTCTCGCGCTGCGGGACGCCGGTGATCTTTTCCACGACGTCGTTGAGTGATTCCAGGTGCTGGATGTTCATCGCGGAGATCACATCGATCCCCGCGTCCAGCATTTCGCTGACGTCCTGCCAGCGCTTCTCGTTTCGCGATCCCGGCACGTTCGTGTGCGCGAACTCGTCAACCAGCGCGACATCCGGATGGCGCGCCAGGACCGCGTCCAGGTCCATCTCCTCGAAGAAGGTGCCGCGGTAGGGCAGCGAGACCCTGGGGATGACCTCAAGATCCCCGACCTGCTCGAGCGTGTGCGGTCGGCCATGTGCTTCCACGTAGGCGACGACCACGTCGGTACCGCGCTCGCTGCGGCGGTGACCCTCGTTGAGCATGGCGAACGTTTTGCCCACGCCGGCCGCGGAGCCGAGATAGATCCTCAGCTGGCCGCGGCTGCCTGGCGGCTTGACAGCCCGGACATCCGCAAGGCCCTCAGGACTCATGGATTCAGACCCCTGCTCCGAGCGTCTCACGGCGTGTAGCGATAGCCCATACCGGGCTCGGTCAGCAGGTGACGCGGGCGCGGCGGATCGTCCTCGAGCTTACGTCGCAGCCGCGCCATGTGGAAGCGCAGGTAGTGAGTGCTGTTCTCGGCTCCCGGGCCCCACAGCTCGGTCAGTAGCCTGCTGGCGGGCACGAGCTGACCGGCCGACCGCAGGAGCACGTCCAGCATCCGCCACTCGGTCCTGGTCAGGTGCACGGGCTCGGCGCCGGCCGCGCCGTCGCCGCTGTCGTGAGTGCGGATGACCGTGTGGGCGCTCAGGTCCACCTCGCAGCTGCCGATGCTGAACACCGGGCCGACTGGGCGGGTGGAGTCTCGCCGCAGCGCGGCGCGCAGGCGGGCCATCAGCTCCTCCATCGAGAAAGGCTTGGTGACGTAGTCGTCGGCGCCCGCGTCCAGTGCGCCGATCTTGTCGCCAGATCCGGCCCGGCCGGACAAGACGATCACCGGGACCGCGGACCAGCCGCGGAGTTCGCGGATCACCTGCGTACCGTCCAGGTCCGGCAGGCCCAGGTCGAGCAGCACGGCGTCCGGGGGTCGCCGTGCTGCCTCGACCAGGGCCTCCTGGCCGGCCACCGAAGTTGTCACCTCGTAGCCGCGGGCGCGGAGGTTGATCTGCAGCGCACGCAGGAGGGCCGGCTCATCCTCGACTATGAGGATGCGCCCAGCATCAGACTGGGTACTTTGCATCGAGCGCGCGGTTCAGCAGCAGCACGTTGACGACTGGCTCGCCCAAGATCCCGATCGTGCGGCCCCTCGTGTTCTGCTTCACCAGGGCCTCCACCTGCGCCGGGCTGATGTGCCTGGCGGCTGCGACCCGGTCCACCTGGATGGCGGCGTTCGCCTGCGAGATGTCAGGGTCCAGGCCGGAGCCTGACGCCGTGACGGCGTCGGACGGGATCCTCGAGATCGCCACGTGGTCAAACGCGGAGATCGCCTTCTGGCGCGACTTGATCAGGGCGATATAGGTCGGGTTGTTCGGGCCGAAGTTCGACGCCGCCGAGGATGTCGGGTCGCAGCCGAAGTCTCCCTTGGGCGCCGTCGACGGGATAGCAGCTGACGGGCGCGGCTGGAAATACTGCGGCAACGGGTTGCCCTTGGCATCGACGAACTCCTGGCAGAGCAGGCTGGAGCCGATTATCCGGCCGTGGAAGCTGATCAGCGAGCCGTTGGCCGGGCCGCTGAACGCCACCTGAGACAGCCCTACCAGCGCCAGTGGGTAGATGATGCCGGTGATGACGGTCATCACTATGAGGACGCGCAGCCCCACTATGTGCTGCCGGACGAAGGACGGTAGACGGTTCATTTGTCAGATCACCGGAATCCTGGGATGAACTGGATGATGAGGTCAATGATCTTGATCCCGGCGAACGGGATGATCAGCCCGCCGAGGCCGTAGATCCACAGGTTCCTGCGGAGCATGGCCGACGCCGACGATGGCCTGTACCGGACACCACGCAGCGCCAGCGGGATCAGTGCCACGATGATCAGCGCGTTGAAGATGATCGCCGAGGTGATCGCCGACTGCGGGCTGTGCAGGTTCAGGATGTTCAGATGCCGCAGTGCCGGGATCACGCCGGAGAACATGGCCGGGATGATCGCGAAGTACTTCGCCACGTCGTTCGTAATGGAGAACGTCGTCAGGGCGCCGCGGGTAATGAGCAGCTGCTTACCGATTTCCACGATCTCGATGAGCTTGGTCGGGTTCGAGTCCAGGTCCACCATGTTGCCGGCCTCTTTCGCGGCCGAGGTACCGGTGTTCATGGCCACGCCGACGTCCGCCTGGGCGAGGGCCGGGGCGTCGTTTGTGCCGTCCCCGGTCATCGCGACCAGCTTGCCGCCCTCCTGCTCCCTTCTGATCAGTGCCATCTTGTCTTCCGGCGTCGCCTCGGCGAGGAAGTCGTCCACGCCGGACTCGTCCGCGATCGCCTTGGCGGTCAGCGGGTTGTCACCGGTGATCATGACGGTGCGGATGCCCATCCTGCGCATCTCCGCGAACCGCTCGGCGATGCCTTCCTTGACGATGTCCTTGAGGTAGACGACCCCAAGAGCGCGGGCTGTCCCGTTGGCGATCTCGGCGACAACCAGTGGGGTGCCGCCGACGCCGGAGATGCTGTCCACCGTGGTGCCGAGCTCTGCGGGCGGGCTGCCACCGTTCTGCCGGACCCACTCCGCGACCGAGGCGGCCGCACCCTTGCGGATCTCATGCCCGTTGGCCAGGTTGATACCGCTCATCCTGGTCTGCGCGGTGAACTCCACGAACTCCGCGCCTTGCAGCTCGCCTTCGGCGCGCTCACGCAGTCCGTACTTGTCCTTGGCCAGCACGACGATGGAGCGGCCTTCCGGGGTGTAGTCGGCCATGCTGGACAGCTGGGCTGCGTCGGCAAGCTCGCCATCGGTGACACCCTTGACGGGCAGGAACTCGGTGGCCTGCCGGTTGCCGATGGTGATCGTGCCGGTCTTGTCGAGAAGCAGCGTGTTGACGTCGCCGGCCGCTTCGACGGCACGCCCGGACATGGCCAGCACGTTCCGCTGGACCAGCCGGTCCATGCCAGCGATACCGATGGCGGACAGCAGCGCCCCGATCGTGGTCGGAATCAGCGCCACCAGCAGGGCGACGAGGACTACCAGACTCTGCGGTGCGCCCGAGTAGAACGCCATCGGCTGCAGCGTGATGACGGCCAGCATGAAGATGATCGTCAGCGACGCCAGCAGGATGTTCAGCGCGATCTCGTTCGGCGTCTTCTGCCGCTTGGCGCCCTCGACCAGGGCGATCATCCGGTCGATGAAGGTCTCACCGGGCTTGGACGTGATCTGCACGACGATCCGGTCGGACAGCACCTTGGTGCCGCCGGTGACCGCGGACCGGTCACCGCCGGACTCGCGGATGACAGGCGCCGACTCGCCGGTGATGGCCGACTCGTCGACCGAGGCCACACCCTCGACGACGTCGCCGTCGCCGGGGATGATCTCGCCCGCCTCGACCAGGACGTGGTCGCCGAGGGTGAGCTGGGTGCCAGGCACCGGCTCCTCCCTGACTTCCTTGGCACCTGGCTGCCAGCCCACAAGCCGGCGGGCCACGGTCTCCCGCTTGGTCTTGCGCAGCGTCTCCGCCTGAGCCTTGCCGCGGCCCTCGGCCACTGCCTCGGCCATGTTGGCGAACACGACGGTCAGCCACAGCCAGACCACGATCGTCCAGTTGAAGACGGACGGCTTGGTGATGGCCGTGTACAGGGTCAGCACAGCGCCAACCTCGACCACGAACATGACCGGGTTCTTGACCTGGACCCGCGGGTCCAGTTTCTTGAGCGCATCCGGCAGCGAATGCCAGATCGTCTTGGGATCCAGCAGACCCCCACCGACCCGGCCCTTCGCCATGTCGGCCTTGCTGCCCTTGCCGGCGGGGACACCTGGCTTAGCTGTTATTGCCATCTCAGTGCAGTCCTTCTGCGAATGGGCCCAGGGCGAGCGCGGGGAAGTAGGTCAGGCCGACGAGGATGAGGATGACGCCGATGAGCATGCCGACGAACAGGGGTGTCCTGGTATCCAGCGTGCCCGCACTCGCGGGCACCGGTTGCTGTCTGGCCAGCGATCCGGCCAGGCCCAGCGCGAAGATCTCCGGCGCGAATCTGCCGAGCAGCATCACGATGCCGCCGAGCGTCTGGTACCACATCGCGGCGGTCCCGAGGCCAGCGAACGCCGAGCCGTTGTTGTTGGCCATCGACGCGAACGCGTACACGATCTCGGTCAGGCCATGTGGCCCCGGGTTGAAGATCGCTCGTTGACCGGTCTGAGTGCCGATCGACAACCCGGCGGCGGTCAGGATCACCACGGGCAGGGTGAGGAAGTACAGCGCTGCGTACTTCATTTCCTGCGGCCGGATCTTCTTGCCGAGGTACTCGGGCGTGCGGCCCACCATGAGCCCGCCGACGAACACGGTCACGATGGCCAGGATCAGGATGCCGTACATGCCGGCCCCGATGCCGCCAGGTGCTATCTCGCCGAGCGCGATGTCAAACAGCGCGATACCACCGCCGAACGGTGTCAGCGAATCATGGAAGCAGTTCACCGCGCCGGTCGAGGTGACCGTCGTGGAGGCCGCGAACAACGAGCAGCCGGATGTGCCGAACCTCGTTTCTGTGCCTTCCGTGGCGCCGTGAGCGAGGTGCGCGGCGGTAGCACCGCCGATGTTGTAGTGCGCCTCGAAGAAGGCGATGCCGCCGATCGCGATCAGCCAGATAATCGCCATGACTGCCACCAGCGCATATCCCTGGCGGTTGTCCTTGACCATCTTGCCGAACGCCCGCGGGGTGGCGAACGGGATCAGCAGCAGGCTGAAGATCTCGAGCCAGTTCGTCCACGGATTGGGGTTCTCGAACGGGTGCGCGGAGTTGGTGTTAAAGAACCCGCCGCCGTTGTTGCCGAGGTTCTTGATGGCTTCCATGGAGCCGGTCGGGCCGCCGGGGATCGTCTGGTGCGCGCCGGACAGCGTCGTGTATGTCGTGTAGGCGTGGAAGTTCTCGATCGCGCCGTTAGCGATGAGGATGATCGAGATCACGACGGCGATGGGGATCAGCAGCCGGATCGAGGCGCGGGTGACATCCACCCAGAAGTTGCCGAGCTTGTCGGTCCTGGACCGGATGAAGCCGCGGATCATGGCGATCGCGACGACCAGGCCGACCGCGGCCGACATGAACTGCTGCACCGTCAGGCCGGTCATCTGCACCAGGTAGCCCATGGTGGACTCGCCACCATAGTTCTGCCAGTTGGTGTTCGTGACGAACGACGCCGCGGTGTTCCAGGCCGTGTCGGGCGGCACGTTGGCCATGTGCTCGTTCAGCAGCAGGTAGTGCTGCAGTCGCTGCAAGCCATACAGGAACAGCACGCTGACCAGGGAGAAGGCCAGGATGCTGCGGACGTAGACGCTCCACTTCTGGTCGGCCTTGGAATCGACGCCGATCAGCTTGTAGACGAAGCGCTCTACCCTCCAGTCCTTGTCACTGGTGAAGATGTGCGCCATGTAATTGCCGAGCGGCACGTAGCAGACGGCAAGGGCGGCGACAAGCAGGCCTGCCTGGAGCCAGGCTGCGGTTGCGCTACTCATCTAGAACCTCTCCGGGAACACGAGTGCCACGAACAGATACACGGTCAGCAAGAAGCCGCCGATAAGGCCGATCCAGTTCTCAGCGCTCAAAGTTCTCGACCCCCTTGACGATGAGCCAGAGCACGCCAAAGACCACAAGGGTCAGGCCGATGTAGAGCAGGTCATACATGGAGTCCTCCACGGACACCTAGGCACGGCACAGGGCAGACGGTTCATAAAAGCGCGCTGAACTGGGCAAAAGGCGGGTCCAAACGGGACTCATGCAGCCGCGGTCGGATTCCTAACAGAATCCATGCGGCCGGCCAGGAACCCAGCTCCAGACGCGAGAACGCGGAGTTGGCTCAGCGGCGCCGCTCAGGTAATACCCAGGTGCCAGGCTTCTGCTACCTGGCGTCGTGCACGAGGATGCGGACGCTGACGTCGGCGAAGAGCGCTGGCAGCACGCTAATGCGCCAGCGGATGATGACGGAGACCATCGGTACCACCGTGCCGGGGACGCCTGCGGGAAGGCATGGCCGGCGCGGCAACCCGGTGGCCGGGACTGCTCAGGCGGCGATGTCCGCCAGGATGTCGCCGAACCGGCTCATGGCGGCGCTAATCCACGGCAGCTGGAGCGGATCGGACGCCACCAGCGCCTGCTCCCGCTGCTCGTCAGTGTCGCCGTACAGCAGCCCCGTCGCGAGGCGCAGCCGCAGTGCCGAGGGGCTCTCACCGAATGCGCTGCCGGGGAGCGTGCCGGCCCCGTACCGGTTAAGCAGCAGCGCGGCGAGGTCGGTACTTGTCCGCACGCCGAACTTGCCACGCAGGTGGTCGCGCCACGGGTCGAAGTCCGGGTACAAGTAGAACGCCGCCTGCGGGGGAGCGACTTCGAGCCCCGCGTCCGTGCACACCCTGACCGCTGCCTGGCAGACGGTCGCATGCAGGTGCCGGCTGCGGGATATTCGCTCGGCGAGGTCGGCAGGCTCCGTTAGCGCCACGGCGGCGGCCTGCTGTACGGGGCCTGCTGGGGCCGACCAGATCTCGCTGGCGATGCCGAGCAGCCGGTCCGCCAGGATGGCGCCAGTCTTGCCGTCGGGCATCCGGGCGACGCCGATCCGCCAGCCGCCGACAGCGAGATTCTTGCTGAGCGCCGTCGTGACCACCGTCCGATCCGGTGCGACGGCAGCTGGGCTGAGGAACGGCGTGCTCGGATCGTGCACGAGATCGCGGTAGATCTCGTCGCTGATGATGACGAGGCCATTGCGCTCGGCGGCCGCGCACAGCGCGCGGACAGCGTCCGGACTGGCCAGTCGCCCGGTCGGGTTGTCGGGCATCGTGACCAGAACGGCTCCGATGGGCCGGCCCGCCGCCCGGCTGGCGCGGACCGCGAAGTCCAGCGCGGCTGCGTCGCAGATACCGCCTTCGCCGGGCACTGCGCGCACGAAATGCGGCGCAGCGCCGATCAGCGTGGCCTGGGCCGCGTAGCTCACCCAGCTAGGCTGCGGCACAGCGACGTCAGCGCCGAGAGCTAGCAGCGTGCCGAACAGCAGCGCCTTGCTGCCCGGCCCGGCAATCACCGACGCCGGATCAGTCGGCAGGCCGCGCCTGGACCAGTAGCCGGCGGCGGCCTCGCGGAGTTGCTGGATGCCGGCGACAGGCCCGTAAGCGCCGAGGCCTGCGGTGTCGGCGAGCTCGGCGGCCAGACGCGGGTGGACAGGCAGCCCGGACTCGCCGAAGGCGAGCGGAAGCACGGGCTCGCCGCGCAGGCGCCGCGACGCTAGCGCTTCGTTCGCGGCCAGCGTGGCAGATACGGGCACGCTGGTGCCGAGGTCCGCCAGCGCAACGGGGAGCGGGGCGGCTGCGTGCACCGTCGTCCAGGCCGGTTTGGCCGGTGCCCCGTTGGTCGAGGGAAGCGTTGTCGGTTCGGTCAGGGTTGCTGGGCCAGCCCAGGGCACGGCGAAACTCCTAGCTGCGGGGGCAAGCGGTGGGTTCGTCCTCAGCCGCGAGGGTACCTTCCCGTAGGCCCGTGACCAGCCGATCTAAGGTAA
>DATHQE010000233.1:0-4124 GCA_035483035.1 Streptosporangiaceae bacterium
CTGATATCCAGCATGACCTGGCGGTCTGGGTAGTCGCCGTCGAGCAGCCGGAGAGGTCCAGCGACCAGCGATAGGTGCATCGCCAGCGAGTAGAGCTTCAGCCGGTCCTGATCAAGGCCTGAGCGGTGCAGGACATCGTAGGAGCGGTCGAAACGCAGCCGGAGGAACACGTGCTCCCACTCGACATCGAAGTACATGAGGCCTTCGATGTCGACGATGACCGGCTGATCACGGCCGTCAAGGACGACGTGGTCGGGGCCAAGTTCGCCGTGGATCAGGCTGTAATCCGACCGCGGGAGAACGGCGGCCGCGCGTTCCCATAGCGCGTCCTGCGCCTGCGAGGCCACCTGCCTGATCCGTGCGTCACGTGCGGCGGCTTCGGCCAAGTCCCCTAGGGCCCGTTCGAGCACGAGCTGCTCGCACGAACTGCCGACAGGACCACCGCTGTCGACGTGCAGGACCTTCCCGAAGCTTGGTGACTTGTCGGCGTGCATGAGGCGCAAAGCCTCGGCCAGCCGTCGAAGCGGCGCCTCGGCCCGGCGCGGATCATCGCGGAGCACATCCTCCAGCGTCGGGCCGGGCACATCTTCGAGAACGGCAACGTCGGCCGGGTACTGCTCCCGGCTGGCGTCCGCTAGATACAGCTGCGGCGTCCGGCCTCCCAGGCCGCTAAGGCGCGCCTGTGCCGCCTGGAACAGGGCCAGGCCGGAGGCGTGCGAGAAGGGATCGGCATAGTCGCGGCTGGCGGCGGGCCAGTAGTCCTCGGCCTCGTCCCAGATGTAGACGATCGCCGTCGAGTCGTCGGCGAAGACGGCCCGGTAGACGCCCTTCTTGCTGGCCCCCGGCAGGCGGATCACAGCGCGCGGCTGGGAGCCGAAAGCCGCGTGCATGATTCCCGCCAGCTGTCCGGCGTTCGCAGGACGCCGTGCACCGTGCATGAGCCTTCCCGCGGTGTCAGCGGCTCCGCAGGCCGTTGTCGTGGGCGATCGCGGCGGCTTCGGTGCGGCTCGCCGCACCGAGCTTGCCCAGGATGTTCGAGACGTGCACGCTCACTGTCTTGCCAGAGATGAACAGCTCGGCGGCGATCTCCCTGTTGCTCCGGCCGGCCGTCAGCGCCTGGAGGACCTCGAGCTCGCGGCCGGTCAGGACGCTCAGCGGACTGCCCGCCACCGCCCTCGAGCTTGAGCCCAGCCGCGCCCGCCGGCCAAGATCCGCCAGCGCAGCCCGTAGCCTCGTTGCGCCGAGTTTATCGGCAGCCGTGACGGCGAGCTGCCACTGCCGCTGCGCCTCGTCCCGGTCGCCCGCCTCCGCGAGCGCCTCGGCCAGCCGCCAGCGTGACCGCGCGGCCTCGTACACGAAACCCGGGCCGAACGTCTCGACCACCGCTCGCCAGTTGTCCGGCGCATTGTCGTCTGCGGCGCGCCTGAGCTCCGCCTCCGCCCTGGCGAGCCAGCCGCGTCCGTCGACACCGATCGCAGCCGCAGCGCGGCGCTTGCTGTCCAAAGCCCGGCGCGCGACGTCGGCCAGGTTGGCCGCCTCCGCGACGAGAGCGTCGGCCGAGTGGCCGGCCGCGCGCGCTAGCCGGGCCTGATCGGCGAGTGCCGCAATGCCGACCGCGGCGGGACGGATGACCTGCGGCCCGTACTCCTCGGCGCCCCAGGCAGTCGCGGCCCCGATAGTGGCCTTCACGGCCGTCAGCGCGCCGGTCAGGTCACCGGCCCAGTAGGCGTCCTCGGCGAACAGTCCCTCCGCGATGTACTCGGCCATTGAGTCCGTCGCCATGTACGGCTCGAGCCAGGCGCGGCGCGCGGCCACCGTCGGGCTCCCCCTGGCGACATCGATGAACAACGCCATGGCCGACAGGCGCGCCGCGTAGATGCTGGTGACCCGGACCGGGAAGCCGTCGGCGATTTGCTGCGCGTGGTCCCAGTCGCCGTCGTTGTAGTGCGCCAGGTAATGCAGGTACTGCAGGTCAGTGCCGTAGGGCGCCATGCTCAGGCCGGTCTGCGCCGCCCGCTCGACGCCCAGATGCGCGATCTCGCTCGCCGCAGCCAGGTCGCCTGACTCCAGCTGGATGCGCGCGAGCAGAGTCCTGACGCGCAGCTCCACGCCCGGCATCTCCGACGAGCTAGCCAGCCCTAGCGCGCGGGCGCCGGTCGCCTTGGCGTCGGCAATGAGGCCAGCCCGCTCGCTCAGCGTGCTGAGCGTCGCGAGCGCGTCCGCCTCTAGCCACGGCGCCCCGGCGGCCTGCGCCGCGGCCTCAGCCTCGATGGCGCGCGTGCGCGCCGGTCCGGTATTGCTGAAGCTCAGTAGCGTCTTGGCGTGCGTCGCCAGTGCCTGGGCGCGCTCCCAGGTGGGCGGATCCGCTGGCAGGACGTCGACGGCCGCGCTCGCGCTGGCGATCGCCTCGGCGTCCTCGTCGAGGTCAAGGAGAAAGTACGCGAGCCGCTCCTGCACGCGGCATAGCAACGACAGGTCCTGCTCGGGCTGGTCGCGCACGAAGCTGACGAGCCGTCGCAGCTGCTTGACAGCGAGCGGCGCCTGGCCGCCGTCAGCCGCGCTCAGCGCCGACTTGAAAGCCAGCTTCCCACGGGTCATACCGCCGAGCTTCTCCGGCTCAGGCACCCGCTCCCACAGCGACAGCGCCTGGTCAAAATGCCGGTGTGCCTCGGCCGGCGCCGCGAGCCGCCACGCCTCCTGACCGGCCCGCACCGACGCGGCGAACGCGCCAGGAATGTCGTGGCTGGCCAGGCAGTGCACGGCCAGCTCCGCCGCCGAGCTATCTGGCCGAACCGAGAGCAGCTCCGCAAGCCTGGCGTGCAACCTGCTGCGCTCCCCCGGCAGCAGGTCGTTGTAAATGGCTTCGCGCAGCAGCGCATGCCGGAACGCCAGCCCGCTCGCCCCGTCGGGGACGAGCAGTTGGTGGGCGACAGCCTCCCGCACGGCGGCTTCGTAGTCTGCCGTCGGCAGTCCGGTTGCTTGCATCACCAGGTCGTCGTCAATCCTGCGCCCGGTGACAGCCGCAACCCGCAGCACCTGCTGCGCAGCCGGGGACAAGTCGATGGTGCGGGCCACGAGAAGGTCCGCCAGCCCGGTCGGCAGCTCGCTGCCGGCCGACGACGTAGCGAGCAGCTCCTCGGCGAAATACGGGTTGCCTTCGGCGCGCTCAATGACGCGGTCAATCGCCGCCGCGTCCTGATGCCCGGCCGCCAGGAGGGTCAGGTGCGCGGCCATCGCGGCCGGGTCGAGCGGGCCGACATCGATCGCCGTCACGCTCGGCAGCCTGAGCAGCTCACCTACCACCGGCCGTAGCGGGTGAGAACGGTGCATGTCGTCGCTGCGGTAGCTCAGCGCGACCGCGATCCGCTCCTGCCGCAGCACCCGACTCAGGAAGGTCACCAGGTCGCGGGTCGATCGGTCGGCCCAGTGCAGATCCTCGAGCACGAGCAGCACCGGCTGCGCTTGGGCCAGCTCGGTCAGCATGCCGAGCACCGCTCCGAACAGCTGCTGCTGCGCCAGTCCGGGCAGGTCCCCTGGCTGCCGGGTGATCTCGCGATCCGGCAGCAGCCGGGTCAGCACCGGCCGGGTCGCGAGCGCATCGGCCAGCCGGTCCCCAGCCGCGCTGCGCAGCGCATCGGCCAGCGGCAGGTACGGTACGGTCTCTGCGAGCTCGGCGCAACGCCCGGACAGGATCGTGAAGCCGCGTGCGGCGGCCTCGCGCGCGAGCTCGGTCAGCAGCCTGGTCTTCCCGACGCCGGCATCCCCGCTCACCAGCAAGACGTTGGGCTGGCCCGCCTCGGCGTCGCCCAGCAGCTGACGCATCCGGCCGAGCTCGGCAGTCCGGCCCGCGAGGACGCCGCATCCGCCGACGCCCGGTCCCCCGACGCTCTGTACCCCGGCGCCCTGTACCCCGGCGCCCTGTACCCCGGCGCCCTGTCCGCTATCTAGCACACCTTGATTATCCCAGGTGAGTCGGAAAGTCCCACCTCATTATTTGGCCGGGCGGTATCCGGATCAGGTTGTGTCGGCGATCAGAACCGAGCAGGGCGCGCGATGGGCAACCGAGTTCGGCACGCTGCCAAGGACCCGGCGCACGCCTACCATGCCCTTGTTGCCGACGACGA
>DATHQE010000234.1:0-10031 GCA_035483035.1 Streptosporangiaceae bacterium
TAAGTCCGATCCGCAGCTGACCGCTCTCTTCGCTACCTTCACGCTGCTGACTCGGGACGAGGCACTGCCTCGAACCGCGCGAGTCGACGCCGACGGCGCACGGCTGGCCAGCGGTGCCTGGCGCGCCTGGCTCTGGTCGTCTCTGCTGCTGGCGCTAGCCGCGATTATTCGTGCGGCGGCCCTGGTCGGTGCGTGCCTGCGCGGCTGGATTGCCGGACTACGGCGAGCTCCGGCTGCCCAAGACCGCGCCGACCAAGACACCGCTGACCAAGACAGCAGGGGTAAGCCGAGCAAGGGGGCCTGGCCGTGGATCTGACGGAGACTGCACGTGCGGTAGCTGAGCGAACCGGTCTGTCCCGCGAGGAATCAGCGGATATCACCCGGTCGGTGCTAGACGGGCTCGCCAGCCAGGTCAGTGCCGGCGAGGCGAGGCACCTGGCCACCGACCTGCCCGAGCCGCTGGCGGCGGAGGTGACGGCACAGCCGCGCCGCCGGACGGAGGCGCATCCGGTCAGCATCGACGACTTCGTCAGGCAGGTGGGCACGCGCACCGGCCAGCCGGAACGGGATGCCCGCGCCGGGACCGCGGCGGTACTCGCTACGCTGCGTGACCGGCTCAGCAACGAGGACTATCGCCACCTCATGGCACAGCTCCCCGCGGGCTACAGCGGGCTCGCGGCAGCAGTCGGCTGAGCGGCGGGCTAACTCACCGCCGCGATCGTCGATGCTGGGATCTACTCCCCGGTCGTCCACGCGGTCCTGGTCGAACGCGGCGAGCTCGGCTGCGCTCGGCGCGGCCTTGCCGCCCCGATGGAGGGCCGCCGCGATGGCCGGGAACAGCAGCACCGAGACGACGCCGGCCCCCACCAGCGCGGCTGCGTTGGACGGCAGCATTACCCCGTCCTGCAGTCCGATCTCGGCTAGCGCGATCAGCAGCGGCATCGTCGTCGCGGTGACGAACGTCATCTCTACCCGCTGGCGGCGGGGCAGTGCCCGCAGGTAGACCACCAGCGACGGCAGGCCGCGAACGACGATCAGCAGTACGACGAACACCACCAGCCGCAGCGGGTTGGCGGCGATCGACTGCACATCGAGGGTCATGCCGGAAGCGACGAAAAACAGCGGGATGAAGATGCCGTAGCCGACGGCCTCGAGCTTGGACTCGAGCGGCTCGACATCGACCTCCATCCGGTGTGTCCAGCTCCGCAGCACCATTCCCGCCAGCATGGCGCCGAGCACGACGTCGAGGCCGAACTTCTCCGCCACCACCAGCAGCACGATCAGCAGCACGATCGACCAGCGCAGCGTGGTCTGCGCCGTCGCCCGCTGGCCCTGCTTGATCAGCGCGCGCAGGCGGCGGTCGCCGATCGCGCGCGGCGCCGCCGTCAGCAAGAGCGCGGCGAGTCCCACAGCCAGCAGCGACCCGATGGCAATGAACTGAGCCCGCTTGGTGAGGAACAGCGAGATGGCCACGATCGGGAACAGCTCGCCCACCGCACCGGCAGCAAGCACGTACCGGCCGAACTTGCCGCTGAGCATGTCGTTGTCTTGCAGGATCGGCAGCAAGGTGCCGAGCGCCGTCGTGGTCAGGGCCAGGCCGATCGGCACGAAGTCACGCACGAAGCCGAATGACGCGAGCACACCGACGGCGCCGACCGCCAGCAGCGCGCTGATGGCCCAGCCGATCATGGCAATCCGGCCGGCTTGCTCCCGGAATAGCCGCGGATCCAGCTCGTAGCCGGCCAGCAGGAACAAGAACCCGAGGCCGATGTTCGACAGCAGCTGGATGCTGCCGGTGTTGGCCAGTCCGAGACCATGCGGCCCGATCAGGATGCCGCCGAAGATCAAAATCACGACCTGCGGAATCTTCGGGCCAGGCAGCACGGAGACGATGACCGGCGCCAGTGCGGCGACGAGCACCACCGCAAGCAGGGTTTCCAGCCCCCTGGCGTCCATTGCCGTCAGGGTGCCCCGATCCGAGCGCGGCTATGCCAGACCGGTGAACACTTGGTGGGTCGGCCCCGCCGTTGCCGTTACTCACCTGCATGATTGCCCTGTGGCGGTTACTCCGACGTTTCCGAGCCGGGAGACCCTGGACAGGCTCAGGTTCCGCCCGCTGGACGCTGGCGTCGGCGTATTCGTGATCCTGCTGATCTACGTGGTCGTGCGGGTAGGCGCGGGCACCAATGCACCTGTCCACGCCGCCCACAGCATCAACCTCTCGCCAGCGAACCTGCCGTACTACGCGGCGCGCAGCTTGCTGCGGATGTTCATCGCACTGTTTTTCTCTTACTCATTCAGCCTTAGCTATGCCTATGTAGCGGCGCGAAGCAGGAGATGGCGACGGGTGCTGATCCCGGCGCTCGACATTCTCCAGTCGGTGCCCGTACTCGGGTTCCTGGCCGTCACCGTGACGTTCTTCGTGGCGATCTTCCCGCACTCAGAGCTCGGCCTTGAGTGTGCGGCGATATTTGCCGTATTCACGTCGCAGGCGTGGAATATAACGTTTTCCTTCTACCACGCGCTGGTCAGCCAGCCGAGCGAGTTCAACGAGGCCAGCAAGCTGATGGGGCTGTCACGGTGGAAGCGGTTCTGGACCGTCGACGTGCCCGGTGGCGCGATCGGGCTGGTCTGGAACGGCATGATGAGCTTCGGCGGCAGCTGGTTCTTCCTGACCGCGTCCGAGCTGATCACGTACAAGGGCCGCCAGTATGCGCTGCCCGGCGTCGGCTCCTACGTCGGGGCGGCGGAAAGAGAGGGCAAGCTCGGCGACGTTGTCTGGGGCATCGTCACCATGATCACCATCATCCTGGTCGTCAACTTCTTTTTCTGGCGGCCGCTGGTCGCCTTCGTCGACAAGTTCCGGGTCGAGCAGTCGGAATCCGAGCTGAAGGCCAAGTCACTTGTGCTCGACGCGCTGCGGAGATCGAACTGGCCCGCTGCGCTCGGCCGGGGCAGGCGAGCGCTGAGCCAGCCAGTCAACGCCTTCATGGGGCGCGCCACCGGCATCGATGATCAGAGCCTGGCCAGCCACGCGGCTCGCCGTCGAGCCGCCGACGTGGCCTTCACGGTGGTGGTGAGCCTGGTACTTGTCTGGGGCGTCGCCAGCATGCTGGCTTACATTGCGACCGGCAAGCAGGGCCTGGGGGTGTTCGGGACGGCGTTCGGCCTCGGCTTCCTGACATTCCTGCGCGTGGTCGCGGTGGTGACCGTCTCCTCGTTCATCTGGGTGCCGGTCGGCGTGTGGATTGGCTTCAATCCGCGGGTGGCCCAGTTCATGCAGCCGGTCGTGCAGGTGCTGGCCAGCTTTCCGGCGAACTTCATTTTCCCGTTCGCCATTGTGATCTTCCTCGACCTTGGCATCAGCCTGAATTACGGCAGCATCTTGTTGATGCTGCTGGGCACGCAGTGGTATGTCCTGTTCAACGTCATTGCTGGCGCGAGTGCGGTGCCTTCGGACCTGAAGGAAGCGATGGACAACCTGGGCGTGCACGGCCGGGAGCGGTGGCGGCGGCTGATCTTGCCCGGCATCTTCCCCGCGTACGTGACCGGTGCGATTACCGCGGCTGGCGGCGCCTGGAACGCGACAATCGTGGCGGAGTTCGTCACCTACAACCACCACACTCTGGCCGCCGCTGGCCTTGGCGCTTTCATCGCGCAGCACACGACCGACCTGCCGGAGCTCTTTGCCGGCTTGCTGGTGATGGCCTTGTATGTCACCGGGCTGAACGCGTTGCTCTGGCGCCGCCTCTACCGGCTGGCCGAGACTAGGTACGCGCTGGCATGACCGCCTTGTCTAGCGGAGGTCCGTCAACCGCGCGCACGGCGCCGCCTCTGATCAGCGTGCGTTCGCTCAGCAAGTCGTTCTCCGGGCCTGGCGGCCGGCCGTTGCCCGTGCTTGACGACATCAACCTGGATGTGGCCGAAGGGGAGTTCGTCGCCCTGCTGGGCCGCAGCGGCAGCGGCAAGTCCACCCTGCTGCGGTGCATCGCTGGCCTGATGGCGCCCACCGAGGGCGAGGTACAGTTCCGCGGCCGACCATTGCGGGGCACTAACCGGGAGACCTCGATGGTCTTCCAGACTTTCGCGCTGATGCCCTGGCTGAGCGTCCAGCAGAACGTGGAGCTGGGCCTGGAGGCCCGCGGCGTACCGACCGACGAGCGCACCGAACGCGCCTTGCGCGCCATCGACATCGTCGGCCTCGACGGTTACGAGTCTGCCTATCCCAAAGAGCTGTCCGGCGGTATGCGGCAGCGTGTCGGCTTCGCCCGCGCCCTGGTGGTCGAGCCTGCCGCCTTGCTGATGGACGAGCCGTTCAGCGCGCTGGACGTGCTGACCTCGGAGAATCTGCGAGGTGAGCTGCTCGAGCTGTGGGAGGGCCACCGGTTCCCGACCAAGACCATCGTGATGGTGACGCACAACATCGAGGAGGCGGTGCTGCTGGCAGACCGGATCCTTGTGCTCGGCACGAACCCCGGCCGGATCCGGTCCGACATGGTGAACCCGCTGCCACGCCCCCGTCGGCGCCGGACCCCGGAATTCGACGACCTTGTCGACCAGATCTACCGGATGATGACCAAGCGAGTCGTTGCGGCCGAGGAGCCGGCCGCCGCCTCGGGCGCCCCGGCCGGAACCGTCAGCGACACGCCGCTCCCGCAAGCCTCCGTCGACGGACTGTCCGGCCTCGCCGAGATCCTGCAGGCCAGGCACGGCGGAGCGGCCGACCTGGCGGACCTTGCCGACAGCCTCGGCCTCGAGGTGGACGACCTGCTACCGCTGGTGGATGCGCTCGTCATGCTGGGCTTCGCCGACCTGCGCGACGACCGGCTCGAACTGTCGGGCAACGGCAAGGTGTTCGCCGGCGCCAGCATCCAGGACTCCAAGGAGATCTTCGCCCGTGCGTGCCTTGAGCACGCGCCGCTGGTTCGCACGATCTACCGGAGCCTGCGCGGCAGCATGGACGACACGCTGCCCGCGGGCTTCTTCACCGACATCCTGCGGACCAGCTTCGGCGAGGAGGAGGCCGCCCGCCAGCTCGACGTCGCGGTGAACTGGGGCCGCTACGCCGAGCTGTATGACTACGACGCGGCGCGCGGTCAGATCATCAGGGAGGAGCAGGGCATCGGCGCGACCATCGCGGACGCGCCGCAGCCCGCCAGCCGCGGCTCGCTGACGGTCTACCTGGGCGCGGCTCCCGGCGCGGGCACCACCTACACGATGCTGCGGGAAGGCCGCGCGGTTCGGGCGCAGGGCGAGGACGTGGTCATCGGCTTCGCGGACACCCACGGGCGCCCGCACACGGTGGAGGCGATCGGCGGCCTGGAAACCGTGCCGCCCGCTGGCGACCACATGGACCTGACAGCCGTGCTGGCCCGGGGACCTGCCGTCGCCCTGGTCGACGACCTTGGCCGGCACGCAGCGCCCATCGAGGCGCTGCGCAGCGCCGGGATCCACGTGATCAGCACCGCGAACGTGGCCGACGTACGGCAGGTCGCGAACGAAGTCGAGGCGGTGACCGGCGCTCCGGCGGCCGGCACGATCACCGACGCGATCCTGGCGTCCGTCGGCGCGCTCCAGTTCGTCGACTCCTCGCCGGAGGCATTGCGCAAGCGTCTCAGCCACGGCAACATCTACCCGGCCCACGAGATCAGGTCCGCGCTCCAGACCGAGTTCCAGCAGACCCGGCTCGCCGCGCTGCGGGAGATCGGGTTGCGCCTAGTCGCCAGTCAGTCAGTCGGCCCGGACGCGGAGTCGCCGATTGCCGCCCGCCAGCGCGGCCCGCAGGATGTGGTCGTCGCGGTCTGGCGGCCAGACCAGGTGGAGCCGCTCGTGCAGCATGGCGTGCGGCTAGCCCGCCGCCGCGGGGCGCGCTGCTTCGTGGTCGCCCTCAGCCAGCCGAGGCCCGGTCAGCATCTGGTCACCGAGGCCCTCACCGAGCTTGTCGAGGTCGCCGCCACGGCGGGCGGGGCGTCGGTGCTCATCCGGGAAAGCCGCGACGTCGGCGCCGCGATCATCTCAGCAGCCCAGGAACTGAACGCCCGGCACCTCGTGCTCGCGGTGCCGTCGGCCGGGATGTTCGAGCGCTGGCGCGGCACGCTGCTGGAACGGCTGGCGGGTCAGCTGCCAGCCCTGCACCTGCACATCCAGGCCGCCGCCGCGTCGAATTCCGATACCGATACCGGGAACGGGGCCGATCAGGACGCCGCCCGCCCGCAGCAGCGCCGCCGCGGCGCGATCCGGGTCTATCTCGGCTACGCGCCCGGCTGCGGGACCACGACCGCGATGCTCGAAGAGGCGAGCCGGCGAACCGCGCGTGGCAGCGACGTGGTTGTCGCCGCTGTCGATGCACGCGATCGCGAGGATGTCACCGCCGAACTGGAGCACCTCGAGCTGATCGGCGATGGCGCCACCCTGGACACTGCCGCGATACTGGCGCGGCGTCCGGAGGTTGTTTGTGTCGATGATCTGACGGCCGGCACTACGACCGCCGAGCGCAGGTTCGTCGCGGCCCGGCGGCTGGCCGATGCAGGCATCACCGTGATCGGCACGGTCCAGCTGGGCAGGCTGGGCGGCACGCCCGACGGCGGTCCGGAGGCATACCTGGACGAGTCAGCCTTGCTGGCGCTCGCGGACGAGATCGAGCTCGTGGACGTGCCACCGTCCATCCTGACCGACCGGGTGCGCCGCGGCCAGATCGTGCCGCCCGATCAGGTCTCGTCGGCGCTAGCGACGACGTTCGCGCCGGAGACGCTGCGGGCGGAGCGCGAGCGGGCGTTCCGGCTGGTGGCCGAGCACGGCGAGCGTCAGCTGCTCGCCTACACCAGGGAGGATGCGGTCGTCTCGGGGCCGGAGCGGCAGCCCTCGATCATCGCCTGCGCTGCGCCGTGGCCTGGCATGGAACCCCTGATCCGGCGGTCAGCCGCGCTGGCCGCACAGGTAGACGGCCAGTTCCGGGTCGCGGCGGTGCGGCGGCCGCAGCCCGGCCCAGCCGACGACCAGCAGCTGGCCAGCTACGCGATCTTGACCGAGCAGCTCGGCGGCGAGTTCGTCACCCTGACGGCGGCGGCCCCGGCCCCGGCGCTAGCGGAGTATGCACGGCAGCGGCAGGCGACCGAGCTGGTCCTGAGCCGGGCGTACCCGAATCCGAGTAGCCGGTTCCCGGTGCTGCGCGACCTGGCGAGGCTCGCCCGCGACGTCGAGTTGCACGTCCTGCCGGGCGAGCCGGGTAGTTAGCTCAGCCGCCCGAGACCGCGGTGACGCCGGTCAGCGTGCCGACTAGGACGAGGGCGCCGGACAGGCTCGGCGAGACGAAATGCGGGAGCTGGCCACCGAGGCTGATCTGCTGGCGGACGGCCCCGGTGCTGGGCGCGAGCTCGTACAGGCGGCCCGAATGCCAGTCGGCCACCCAGACCGCGCCGCCGCCCAGGACCGGCGACCCGCCGACGCCGGCCGGGCCATGCCAGCGCACCCGCAGGCGGTCGCCTGAGGTGTCCACGGCGGTCAGGCCGGTCAGGCAGGGCTGGTACACCATGGTCCCGAGTACGGCCGGGCCGCCGAACGCGGCACCGCACACCGGCCCGGACGCCAGCTGCCCGCCGACGCCACCGAGATGCGCAGCGTTGAGCAGGTAACCGACGCCCTGCTCGCCGACCTGCAGGATGCGACCGTCGCTCAGCAGCGCGGGCGAACTCGAGCCGAGATCCAGGTCGTCGGCGCTGAGCATGCGCCAGTTCGCCGGCCCGAAGATGCCGACGCGAGTCAGCTGCGGCGTCAGCGCCGTGACCGAGTCGCTCCCGTCATACGAGGAGCTGACCGTAGCGCCGTTCCCGGCCGAGACGTAGATGGTGCCGTCGGGGCCGACGACCGGTCCGCCCGAGGCCCAGATACCGCCCTGCCTGGCCGTCGGTACCAGGTAGGACCGGATGCTGGCGCTGCCGCTCGCGGGCACCGAGACGACCGACCCGATATAAGGACCGCAGTCGCCGAAGTGACCGCCGAACACCACGTAGACCCGACCGTCGGTCAGGGCCAGGGCGCCGCGCTGCTGGTCGTAGGACGGCTCGTGGTCGGGCGACGGCACGCTGCGCCGGAACTGGACGCTGCCGTCGGCCGGGTCCACGCCGATCAGCAGGTGCTCGGCCGGCCCGGACTGAGCGACGAAGTACGCCAGCTGCGTCTGCGGGTCGTACACGCCGGTGCCGGTGATGCCGAGGGGGTCCAGGTCGCCACACGGCTGCTGGCTCAGCGGTACTGGCGTGCCCACCCTGACGTGCCAGCGGACGGCACCGGTGGCCACGTCCAGCCCGTAGATCTCGTCCGTCTCGGTCGCCGCGATCACGGTGCCCCCGATCACCAGCGGCTGCCCGTACACCGCGCCGCCGAGCCTGGCTGACCAGGCGATGGCCAGGTGGCCGGCGGCCGGCATGCCCGCGGCAGTCCCGGTCCTGGCCCCGTTCCCGTGGTATTGAAGCCAGTCGGTGGCCGCCTGCGTGCCACTGGGCGCCGGGCTGGCAGCGGGGCTCGAAACGGGCGACGTGCTCGATACGTGCGGGGCAGGCGGACTGCTGGTGCTAGCGCACGCGGTGAGCAGCAGCGCCAGGGCGAGGCCCGCTAGCGGTCTTGTGCGCACCCCACCTAGTGTGAGGCCCATGAGCGAGGTCGGCGACCGGATCTGGACGATCCCCAACGCGATCAGCCTGGCGAGGCTGATCGGCGTGCCGGTGTTCCTGTGGCTGGTGCTGGGCGTGGATTCCAAGGCCGGGGACTGGTGGGCCATTGGCCTGCTCATCGCGGCCAGCGCCTCGGACTGGCTGGACGGCAAGATCGCCAGGGCGCTCAACCAGCAGAGCAGACTCGGCGAGGTGCTCGATCCGGCCGCTGACCGGCTGTATATCGTCGCGACGATCGTGGCACTGGCCGTGCGAGCCATCATCCCGTGGTGGCTCGTCGGGCTCCTGGCAGCCAGGGAGCTGCTCATGGCCGTCGTTCTCGCCGTGCTGCGGCGTCGCGGCTGGGGCACGCTCCAGGTGAGCTTCGTCGGCAAGACAGCAACGCTTTGCCTGTTGTACGCGTTCCCGCTGCTCTTCCTAGGTGCGCATGTCGCCAGCTACGCCGAGACTGCCAAGGTGGCCGGTTGGACCTTCGTTTTCTGGGGAAGTGCGCTGTACTGGTGCTCAGCCCTGTTGTACATAGTCCAGGCCAGACGGCTGCTGGCCGGGCCTGCCCCGCAGGCAGCCGGAGCGCCTGCAACGGCACGCTAAGGAGGCTCAACAGCGGTGAAGGCCGTGGTGATGGCGGGCGGCGAGGGCACCAGGCTCCGGCCGATGACGGCGAACCAGCCCAAGCCGATGCTGCCCGTGGCCAACCGCCCGATCATGGAGCACGTGCTGCGGCTGCTGCGCCGGCACGGGCTCACCGAGACCGTCGTGACCGTGCAGTTCCTGGCGTCGATCGTGCGGAACTACTTCGGCGACGGCGAGGACTTCGGCATGAGCCTGCAGTATGCGACCGAGGAGACGCCACTCGGCACCGCAGGCAGCGTGAAGAACGCCGAGGATGCGCTCCGCGATGAGCCGTTCGTCGTTATCTCCGGAGACGCGCTGACCGATATCAACCTTTCCGATTTGATTAAGTTCCATAGAGACAACAATGCGCTGGTGACAGTCGCGCTGGCGCGGGTGCCCGATCCGCTGGAGTTCGGCATCGTCATCGTGGACGACGACGGCAAGATCCAGCGGTTCCTGGAGAAGCCGACCTGGGGGCAGGTCTTCTCCGACACGGTCAACACTGGTATCTACGTGATGGAGCCCGAGGTGCTGGCGCACGTGCCGACGGGCCAGGTCGTCGACTGGTCAGCGGACGTCTTCCCCAAGCTGCTGGAGAACGGCGCACCGCTGTACGGGTGGATCGCCGACGGCTACTGGGAGGACGTGGGCTCGCTCGAGAGCTACGTCAAGGCCCAGGCCGACGTGCTGACCGGCAAGGTCAGCGTCCAGATCGACGGGTTCGAGGTGTCGCCTGGCGTCTGGATC
>DATHQE010000235.1:0-2944 GCA_035483035.1 Streptosporangiaceae bacterium
GCCGCGGCCATCGGCATGAGCAAGAGCGGCCTGTACGCGCACTTCGGCTCCAAACAGGAACTCCAGCTGGCCACCGTGCAAGAAGCCGGGAGGATCTTCGCCGACGAAGTCGTCCAGCCCGCCCTCGCCGCCCCGCCCGGCCTGGCCCAGCTCGCCGCGGTATGCGAGGCGTTCTTCGAGCACCTGCGGCGGCGCACCTTCCCCGGCGGGTGCTTCTTCGCGGGCGCCGCCCTGGAGATGGGCACCCGCCCCGGCCCGGTCAAGGAAGCAGTCGCCGGCTTCCAGGCCGGGTTCGTGGACCTGCTCCGCGGCTTCGCCGCCACCGCCATCGAGCAGAACCAGCTCCCGCCCGGCGAGGACCCCGACCAGCTCGCCTTCGAACTGAACGGCATATGCCTGGCCGCCGACGCCAACTTCGTCCTGCACGACAACCCCGCCGTCCTGGACCTGGCTCGCCAGGTCGCCCGCCGCCGCCTAGGCCTCGGCACCGACGGCAACATCGACGGACGGTAGCGCCGCAACCACCGGGCCGCCATCCAGACCGCCGCCCGGAAGCCCCGATCTGTGCAAGCCCGCTCACCGACGACGGACGCGAGCTACCCGCGCCAGAAAACGGCGGCTACGCGCGCGGACACGCAAAGGCTCAGGTTGCTCTCCGTGATTGGCTTCCCCAGTCGGCCCGGGTCCTCGGCTGGCCAGGTTCACGGTTCCCACTGACCGCGTGGCGTGGCCAAAGTCCTTGCCGTGCCCACGGCGCCCGACCCTGTCCGCGGCAGAAGCGCGCATTCGCGCCCAGCGCGGTTATGCATAGACATACGGCCTTGCCGGCATGGTCGGGCGCGCCGCGATTCATCCTGGTCAGGCGGGTCCGAGTACTGCCTCCAGGAACGCCAGCACATCGGTATCCGCGGCGATGGCCTTGGCCGTTGGCTTGCCCGCGCCGTGACCGGCGGCCGTGTCGACCCGGATCAGGATCGGCTGGTCTCCGCCCTGAGCGGCCTGCAGCGCGGCCGCGAACTTGAACGAGTGGCCGGGCACCACCCGGTCGTCGTGGTCGCCGGTCAGCAGCAGCGTTGCCGGGCAGCGGGTCCCTGGCCGCACGTTATGCAGCGGCGAATATCCGCGCAGCCACTGATACTCGTCCGGGTTGTCGGGGCTGCCGAGCTCGCCGGTCCACGCCCAGCCGATCGTGAATTTGTGGAACCTCAGCATGTCGAACACGCCGACGTGCGGGACGCAGGCGCCGAACAGCTCAGGGTGCTGGGTCAGGCAGGCGCCCACCAGTAGTCCGCCGTTGGAGCCCCCCATGATCGCGATCCGTTCGCGGCGCGACCAGCCGGAGGTTGCGAGCCACATTGCGCACGCGCAGAAGTCGTCGAATACGTTCTGCTTGTTAGCCCGCCGGCCGGCCTCGTGCCAGGCCCGGCCGTACTCGCCGCCGCCGCGCAGGTTCGCCACCGCGAGCAGGCCTCCACGCTCGATCCACGCCGCCATGAGCGGGGAGAACGCCGGCGTGATGGCGATATCGAATCCCCCATAGGCATACAGCAGCACACGTACCTGCCCGTCAGGCTGCACGTCCCGCCGGCGGGTCAGGAATACCGGCACCCGCGTTCCGTCAGCTGAGGTAACGAGTACCTGCTCGGTGACGAAGTCGGCAGGGTTGATCCGCGCGCTGGACGGCTCGACCTGCCGCGTCCGGCCGGTAACCAGGTCGTGCTGCCAGATGGCGCCTGACTCGGTGAACGAGGTTGCCTTGAAGTGCGTCAAGTCCGAGCGCGGGCGGCCCGAGATGGCCCAGCGATCCTGGCTCTCGGCGGCCAGCGAGGCGATGCCGGGCAGCGGGATGTCGCGCAGGTAGCTGCCATCCAGCGCGTTGACACGCAGCACGGAATGCGCGTCGCGCAGGTAGTGGCAGACAAGCTGGCCGCCATAGTGGTAGGCGCTCTCGAGGGTGTCGTCACTCTCGCCTATGACCTCGCGCCAGTACTTCCGCCCTGGCGACTCGAGGTCGACGGCCACGAGTCGCTTGCGTTCCGCGCCATGATCGGTTACCAGGTAGAACGTCGTACCGACGCTCGTCACGACTACGTTGACAGACTCGAAGTCGCCGATGAGCGGTTGCAGCAGCGCTGCCGGGTCGCGCAGGTCAAGGACGTGCAGCTGGGTCTCGAAGCCCGCGGCTCGCTCGATCGTGACGACCAGGAACCGTCCGTCTTGCGTCACCTCGGCATATGGCATCCAGTCGGGATCGTCCGGCGCGGCGAAGACAACCTCGTCAACGTCCTGTGGCGTCCCGATCCGGTGAAAGAGGATCCTCGACGGTGCGTTGGCTTCGAGATACTCAGCGCCGGCTGACGCGGGCTGCATCGCACCATAGAAGAAGCCAGATCCGTCGCTACGCCACGCAGCGCCAGAGAACTTCGACCACTCGATGACGTCGGCGAGGTCCTCCCCGGTCGCGACGTCCCGCACCCGCCAGGTCAGCCAGTCGGAGCCGCCGTCGCTCGTGGCATAGGCCACCAGCGTGCCATCGTCGCTGACGCTGACGGCGCTGACCGCGGTGGTGCCGGCAGCAGAACGTGTGTTGGGGTCGAGCAGCACGCGCCCCGTCTCGCCGGGCTGGTCCATGACGTAGAGCACCGGCTGAGCGGCAAGCCCAGGGTTACGTGACTGGAACCACCGGCCGCCGCGCTCGAACGGCACGTCGGCCCTAGGGTAGTCCCAGAGCCCGGTCAGTTGCTCGCGGATCGACTCACGCGCCGGCACCGCGGCCAGGAAGCTCTCGGTCAGCTCGTTTTCGGCCCTGATCCAGCTGACGGTCTCCGCGTCGGTGGTCGTCTCGAGCCACCGATAAGGATCGGCGATCAGCTCGCCGTGGTAGTCGTCGACATCGCCGCCCATCCGGGCCGGGGGATAGGAGTACACCGAATACCCTCCGGGA
>DATHQE010000236.1:0-5136 GCA_035483035.1 Streptosporangiaceae bacterium
TCGAAGTTCTGCTGGGACAGATACCCGGTGAAGCACTCGACGACCGAGGCCACGAACGCGATGACGCCGGTGATCCAGGTCAGCGACCGGCGGCCGCGCCAGGCAGCCATCCAGAACTTCCCCCACAAGTGGATGACCAGCAACGCCATGAACAGCTCGACGCTCCACACGTGCAGGCTGTTGAAGAAGTGACCCAGCGGGTTGTAGTGCCACCAGTCCGGGCCACCCAGCGCCAGACCGAACCCCGACACGATCGCCACCCCGAGGGCCGCCAGGGAGCCGACCCCGAACACGTAAATCCACGACGCCACATAAACGGGCTGGCTGTCGGGCAGCAGCTTGCCCGGCGGCAGCATCCGAACGGCGCGGCGCCGCAGCCGGGCGGTCCACATCCCGGCGGCGTCGTCGGCAGGCTCGTACGCCGGCGACGAGCCGTCGTCCCCTGTGCTCTCGGACACTACCGCGGCGTCTTCGCGGCGTCCCCGCGGAAACGGGATCAGCAGCGCAGCAGCGAAAATGCCGACCATCACCGCGATCAGAACCAGGTTCGCCACCGTCACCTGGAATATCGACCAGTGCAGCAGAGTGCTCGGCTGATTGATGTTAATGGCTAGCAGGTGCGCGTGCGGCGGAAGGGCGGAATGCATGTGACGCTCCAAAGTCAGCTTGCCAAGTCAGCGGGCAACGGGAACGGCTGAGATGCGAGCCGACTGTGAGCCGGGACGGGAATCGTGCCAATAGAGATCTTGACCAGAATGAGCGGACGCCCCAGGGAATCTGAGCCGCAAATGCCTGGAGCGCCTGCTTCCGTCCTCGCTCGGCTGGCGGGCCGGAACCACGTGCTGGTGCCCGCCGACGCTGATAGTGCCGGGATCGGCAGGAGCACTCCGCATCCGCTGAGCTGGTCGGGGTTCGCCAGTGACTGGATCGACTGGAGCCAGTCACGTGAAATATGGGCGTGTTGGCAGCCGCTTTCGCGACGGCCCCGAGCATGGCGCAGAACTCTACCCTGGCCAACCAGCCTCGCGATGATCCCCATGCCAACTCCTTATTCAGGCAACAGAGGATGCAGGTAACTGATAGCGCTGAACAGCGCATGGCGAAATTAGCTTCTGCCGGTCCGCCGACCGCTGCGTCGCGCTATCGCCGGCCCATGCGTGGGGGAAAAGAAAACGGACCCTGCTAAGGTGATCGCGAATCTACGCGCGCACTTGCCTGGGTCCGGAGCGTCATCTCGACGGTACCATTTCCCGGCTCCCGTGCAAAGCCCGCTCTGCAGCGATTAATAGCTTCAGGAAACCCGGATCCAGGCGCCGGCATCAGGTCGCCGCGAGGGCGTCGAGGCTTCCCGCCGCTGGCGGGGAACTGCCACGGCCACCAGCCGCCTCATCCACGCCCGAATAGACCGGGAAGAGATTGATCAGGCGAGTGAGCGCAAGCACCCCGAGCACCTGCTGCTGGGGCGCGGCAAGCAGCACGTCACACCCGGCCTGCAGGGCTTGCCGCCGCGCGCGCACCAATGCTGCCAGGCCGCTGGAGTCGATGAAATCGAGAGCTGACAGATCGAGAATAATAGGGCGGCCGCTTGTCGCGACAGCCGCTAGCGATGCCGCGACACTCGCCGCGTCGGCGACGTCAAGCTCCCCGCGCAGCGCAACAACGACCCGGCCCCCGCACTCACGGGTACTCAGTTCTAGCCTGACCATTCCGGATCGCCTCTCTGCAGCAGCAGCAAAGGCGGGGTCTGGACCCATCGCGGCTCGTGTCACCAGTCGTCGCTACGCACACTACGCCGTAATCGCGCAGCTGTCTCAGGGGGATTTAACGCACCAGCGTGGCCACGTCAGCGGTACCGCTGGCGACATCACGGGCCAGTTCTGACAGCAGGCGATTGCGCGACCGGGCAACGCCGCGCAGCACCTCGAAGGCATCGTCGGCGCTGACCTTTAGCCGCTCGGCCAGGACGCCCTTGGCCTGCTCAATGACGATCCGGCTGGTGAGCGCCTGCTGCAATTGCCCGGCGACGACTTCGCCCCGGTGTACGGAGCGCTGCTGCAGGATGCCGATCGTGGCGGCGTCGGCCAGGGCCTGGGCCAGGCGAAGCTCGGTGCCGCGCAGGCCACCGGGATCCAGGTGGAACAAGTTGAGCGAGCCTATGACCTGGCTGCGCAGACGCAACGGCAGCGCGTTCGCTGACCGGAACCCTCCGGCGATCGCCTGCGGAGCGAACCTCGGCCAGCGCTCCAAGGCGCCGTCCAGGTCAACGTTGACGACCGCGGCGCCTAGCCGGTAGCAGTCCCGGCATGGGCCCTCGTCGTTCTGCGCCTCGAAGAGTTCGAGCAGGCGGGACCGCTCATCGGACGCCGCCACCGTCACCAGCGAGCCGTCGTGATCTGCCAGTAGCAGGCCGGCCGCGCCCACGTCGAGGAGCTCGACACAGCGGGCGGCCAGCACGTGAAGGAAGTCGATGATGTCGAAGTCATCGGTCAGGGTGTCCGCGAGCTCAACAAAGGTTTCCGCCAGACGCTGTTCCCGATCCATAGCCTTGCCTCTCAACTAACCTTGGCGAGCATCCGCGCGGCCGCGCGGGCTAGGGCCCGCCGGCCTGGCGCAGTTGATCGGTCAATCGTCATTGTCGTCAAATCTCAGCCGCCTCGCCACAACGTCTGCGGCCACATCGGCCAGCGGACGGTGCTGGCTAAACGCGTAGGCGCGCAGCCGGATGAGCGCCACAGCCTGAGTCACGTCGAGCTGGACACTGATCATCCCGGTAGCCTGGTGCACCTCGGCGCGGTATCCGGATGTCTGGTCAGACACCCACTGCGGTTCCGGGCCATCACTGAGCGGTCCTAGCAGTGCTCCGGTCGCGGCGCTGGCAAAGACGAGCAAGTCTGCTAGTGCCGCGCTGCTCAACGTCCCCGCCGCATCCCGGTGCCCCAGCACGACGCCTAGCCGGATTACGCCGATCTGCAGCGGGACCGCAAACACAGCCCGCACCCCCAGCTCCAGCGCGGCCGGGGTGAACGCCGGCCAGCGCTGCGCTGGCAGAGCCTCGAGGTCGGCCTCGAAGACAAGCTCGCCCGATGCCGCCGCATCCACGCCTGGCCCCTGACCCAGCGTGAACTGAAGATCATCGAGACGAGCGCTCGCCCCATCGGTACGCCAGACCACGTCACCGCCACCCGGGACAAGTACGCTCACTGCGACGCCAGTCAATCCGAGCGCGTCCGCGCAGGCCGCTGCTGCCACCGCTCCGAGACCAGGCGAACCCTCCCGAGCCAGAGCAGACACGATGCCGGCCATGCCAGCACTGACCACCTTTTCTCACCCGGCATCTGTGCCGGCGACGGCTCCGTTGGCGGCAGTCACGACGATGTGCCGCTTGACGATCTTCACTGCCAGGCTGATGCCGGAAGTGGAGCGGCGAAGAGGTGTGCTCAAGCTGGCCATGCTGCACGCCGATTGAGGCCCATGCGGACCCAGTTGCCGATCGCCGGGGGCGAGGCTGGCGTGGGGGCCAGGGTGCGGGAAACCCTCAGTAAAGCCGACTCTACTTCACCCAGGTACCGAAGTCGAAGACACTGAATATGCCTGGACCGGCCCCGGGCCTCAGCGCTAGCCGCCGTGGACGAGGTCGAGAATCCGGGTGTTAGGGGCACCGGCCAGGCCGGGCGAAGACGCCGGTGCTGACCAGACGTGCTGTACCAGGAAGTCGGCGAACGTCTGCGCTGCGCCCGCCGTATCGAACTCCAGGTCCAGCATCAGATACAGCGGGTCGTCGACTGGCAGGCGGATGGCGCAGCTGCGGACCCCTGCCCTTGCGCGCGCTTCGGCGAATCCGTCGAATGCCTTCTTCCAGAGCTGATAATCGGTGATCGCGTGCTCGATCCTGAGTGTGGTCATCGGATCTCTCCATCGGGTTGCCTTAGTGCTGTCCAGATCGACGCTAGGGATGTTCACCGGGGCGCGGTATCCCGGCTATCTGGGGGGTCGGTGTCGCGTCAGCCGAAGCGCCGCAGCGGCCGGCATGTGCAGGGCATACGCTCACGGCGTGGCCGGCAACTGGTCGCGGGCGCGTGCCCGCGCGCGCATCGAGGCCATCTGCGCGGAGTCTCACGACGACAGGAGCCTGCGCCTGCACGTGCTTGAGGTGCTCGGCCAGGTCATCGGCTTCGACGCGTACGTCTGGCTGCTGACTGATCCCGTCACCGCTGTCGGCGTCGCGCCACTGGCCGATGTGCCCTGCCTGCCCGAACTGCCGGCCCTGATCCGGGCGAAGTACGCCACGACCGTCAATCGGTGGACGACGCTGCGACGGCAGAGCCCACCTGCGGGCACCCTGAGCGACGCTGTCGGCGGAGACCTGAGTCGGAGCCTGATGTGGCGGACCGTGCTGAGCAGATACGGAATCGGCGACGTGGCGTCGGCGGTCTTCGCAGACCAGTTCGGCTGCTGGGGCTTCCTGGATCTGTGGCGTAACGACACCAGCGATGCGTTTAGTGCCGCTGATGCAGGCTTCATGGCCGCCGTCGCGACGCCGCTGGCCACCGCATTGCGTCAGTGCCAGGCCAGAACCTTCGTCGATCCCGCGACTGCGCACCGGCCCGATCTCGGACCGGTCGTCCTGATGGTCGACGACGACCTGCAGATCGCGAGCCGCACGGCAGCCTCGCGCGCGTGGCTGGACGCGCTGCTTCCGCCCGTGCCTGACCACAAGGCCATCCCGGCGAGCGTCTACAACGTCGCCGCCCAGCTTCTGTCGGCTGAAAATGGCGTCGACGCGCATCCCGCCTTCGCCCGTACCCATCTGGCTGACGGTTTCTGGCTTGCCCTGCGCGCAGCGAGGCTCTCCCCAGATCAGCCCGTCGCCGGCCGGGCAGCAACGATCGTGGTCACGATCGAGGAGGCTTCCGCCTCGGAGCGACTCGAACTGTTCGGCCGCGCCTTCGGCCTCACCGCCCGCGAATACGAGCTGACCGGCCTGCTCGCCACCGGCTGCGACACCCGCACGATGGCACGCCGGATGTCGCTGTCCGAGCACACGATCCAGGACCATCTCAAGTCGATCTTTGCCAAGACCGGCGCCCACGACCGCGTCACCGTCCTGTCGCGCGCCCTCGGCACCAGACGTTAGGG
>DATHQE010000237.1:0-15644 GCA_035483035.1 Streptosporangiaceae bacterium
TTACTTCATAGGGGCCGATCACGCAGCGTAAGCCGCCGGTACCGGCGCTGCAGTTTCCCGATCGCCGATTCCGCGCGCACGACTCCGGCGGCCCTCATAAGGTCTCCGACGGCCACGACGGGGGGTCCGCGCCGTAGGGCACGAGGCGGTCGGTGGCCGGCAGGGTCAGGTTCGTGAACGTGAGCGGCGGCGCCAGCGAGGTCACGGCGCCGTACGCGGTGTTGATCGAGACCGTCTCCGCCGGATATGCGTCGGTCTCGGGCACCTCGCCCTGGGCGGCGACGTCGATCAGGCCGAGTTCCTGGACCCACATGGCGCTGCGTGCCAGCGACAGCTTCACCTGGTACGAACCACCTTCGATGGCACGTCGGTGCAGCGCCGCCATCATCCCGGCGGCAGCGAAGAACCCGGTGACCAGGTCGGCCAGGTAGAAGACCGGGGAGAACTTCGGCGGGCCGCCCTGGCCTTCGGCCATCGCGAACCCGGACGCCACCTGCCCGTTCTGGTCGAATCCGGGCCGGTCCTTCCAAGGGCCGGAATGCCCGTATGCGTTGGCTGACATGTGTACGATGCCGCGTTCGCTCGCGGCAGCGAGCTGTCCGGGCAGCAGGCCGAAGCGCTCGTTCACTGCCGGGCGGTAGGTGGATGCGAACACGTCGGCAGTGGCGGCCAGTTGCCGCATGGTTGCCATGTCCTTATCGTGCCGTAGGTCGAGGTAGGCGTCGTAATTACCGACATCGACGCCGAGGTGCTGGGCGCGGGTGTCGGCGAACCACGGCGAACTGATGTGGAGCACCTCGGCTCCGTACTCGGCGAGGGTGCGGGTGCTGCGGGGACCGGCGAGCACGTGCGTGAAGTCGAGCACGCGAACGCCGTCCAGCGGCCAGTTTCCGTGATCGCGGAAGGGAACCGGGTCGCCGTCGGCTATCTTGACGATCTCGATCGGCGGTGTCCCGGCGAGCGCCTTGCCCTGGGGATGGGCAAGCCACTCCTCACGCGTGAACGCACGGCAGGCCGGGAGACCGGCGTCCGTCAGCGCCTGCTCGAGATCCTCCGCATTCCACTTGGCGACCTCGCGGGCGAAGGATTGCTTGTTGTTCCCGCAGTCGAAGAAGTTGAGGTACCCGTTGAGCAGCTTCTGGTACGGCGGCCCGGCCTCGAGCATGATGTAGCGGCCGTCGCGAGTCGGGAAGATACCGTTGACCTCGACGAGCTCGGCTCCCACGCTGCTGAGGTAGCCAGACTGTTCGACGTAGTGGGTCTGGTGCAGGTAGTGCAGCCCGTGGATGATGTCCATAGAGATGTCGGTGCGCGTGCCGCCACGGGCTTCCCAGATCGCTGCGCCGGCAGCACCTATGAGCAACTGCGCGGTGCAGGACGCCTCACCGAGCCTGTGCGGTGAGCGGATGACGGGATCATTACCGTGCATGACGGCGTCCCCCGAGAAGTGTGCGGTGAGCCCCAGCAGCTCGATGAGGCCTGCTAGAGGTTTCAGCTCGCCACGCCCCAGACTGCGCGCACCCTTCTCCGTCATGATCAAAACTCCTCCTTGAAAGCCAGCATCACGACCGCGAACGGGACCGGGTAGACGCGGTAGTCAGCCCGCGGGCAGTCAGCGTCAACGCGATCTGGCTGATCCGTCCTGGCCAGCACTTTCCGCCACGGTCTCGACCACCTGGGACAACCGGTCGTCCGGGTGGCCAGCCCGACACCCTCGACTCAGGGGCTGAAAGTGCCTGCCGGTAACACGCGGTGTCCTACCACCGCGGGTGCCGGATGAATCTGGACGCTGAACGCCCAGGTATGCGCGGCTCGCGTCGTGACCGGGCCGCGCACCGTGACCGACCTTCGGAAACTGCAAAGCCAGCGAATCGAGCGGCGTTGGCGCAAGTTACGAGGGATATGCGCGGGCTGGGACAGCCAGGCCGAAGCAGCTCTGCGACTCCTGGCCGGCTTACCCGGCGCGAACCGCGAGAGCGCCCTGACGCTGGCGCCACCTGTCCAGTACCTCCTTGGCCAGCTCACGGTACGAGTGGGCGCCGTTGCACGCAGGATCGAACCTGGTTATCGGCTCTCCAGCCACCGTAGAGTCAGGGAAGCGCACCGTCCGGCTGATGACAGTCTGGAAGACGAGGTCGCCGAACCCCTGCCGCACGCCGGCCAGCACTTCCCTGGTGTGCAAGGTACGGGAGTCGTACATGGTCGCCAGCAGGCCGTCGATGGCAAGCTTCGGGCTCAGCCGACTGGACACCTTGTCGATGGTCTCCATCAGCAGCGCTACTCCACGCAGCGCGAAATACTCGCACTCCAGCGGAACCAGCACGCCGTCGGCGCAGGCGAGAGCATTGACGGTGAGCAGGCCAAGGGACGGCTGGCAGTCGATCAGGATCACGTCGTAGTCAGGGACTACCGGCTGCAGCACCCGGCCGAGCGCGAACTCGCGAGCGACCTCGTGCACGAGCTGGATCTCGGCCCCCGACAGGTCGATATTGCTTGGCATCAGGTCCATGCCGTCAACGCGGGTCTTGATGATCACGTCACGCGCGGTCAGGCGGCGCTCCATCAGCAGGTTGTAGACGGTCGCGTCCAGCTCGTGCGGTTCTATCCCGAGGCCCACCGACAGCGCGCCCTGCGGGTCGAAGTCGACGAGCAGGACTCGGCGGCCGTGCTCGGCCAGCGCGGCGCCGAGGTTGATGGTCGTCGTGGTCTTGCCAACGCCGCCCTTCTGATTGCAGACGGCGGCGATGCGCGCTGGCCCGTGCGTGACGATCGGCTCCGGTGCGGGGAACACCGGCAACGGCCGCCTGGTCGGTCCTAGCAAACGGCGCCCAGCCTCGACGATTTGGGATGCTGACACAGCTGCCGCACCTCCCGCGGCGAGCGCGAAGGCGCTCACTCGAACACGGACTCTAAGCGCTGCGCCCTGGCCCAGCAAGACGACGCACCGTAGCGCGGCAAATGAACCGCATGCGCACAATGACCGGAGGTCAGTGGCATGCGCTTCAGGAGCTTAGAGGCGGGTCTGATAAAGCTCGTGGAGTGCTTCCCAGTGCCGGGCATTCGCTCCGGTGTTGTAGGTCGGGTTGTCGGGCACGGCGAATCCATGGTGAGCGGAGTAGAACACGAGGGTGTGGTCGACTCCGGCGTTAGTGAGCGCGCGTTCCAGCAGCTCTGCCTGGCCATCGGTGAACGTGTCGTCGTCCTTCGCGCCGGCCACATAGACCGTGGCAGTGATGCGGTCCGCCGAGAGGTGCGGGCTTGATGGGTCGCCGTCGACAGCCAGCCTGCCGCCGTGGAAGGACGCCGCCGCGGCGATCTTGCTGCCGAGCCCGCCCGCGGCTATGAGCGACATGCGCCCGCCCAGGCAGTATCCGGTGGTGCCGATCGCGGATCCCGTCACTTCCGGTCGCGCTAGGAGGAACGCCGCGTAGGCGCCAGAATCGGCGATGATCCGGTCATTGGTAAGCAGGCTCGCGAGGCTGGACATCCGTGCCCGCTCCTGTTTGTCCGTGAACAGCGTCGCTATGTTGAACGGTGCCCATTCGCCCGCGCGGTAGTAGATGTCCGGGACCAGCGTCACGTAACCCATGCTCGCAAGCCGGTCGGCCATCTGCCGGAACGTCTCACGCGCTCCGCCAGCGTCCGGGAAAACCAGCACGCCCGGCCACGGGCCATCCCCATCGGGAACGTGCAGCGTTCCGTTGCTGTGGCCCTCGGGTGCAGGAATCTGAACGTCAAGGCGTGGCATTGAGCTGCCTCATCCGGGCTCGTCGAAGCTGACCGCCCGAAAGTATCACCGCGCGCTGCTCGCCGCGTTGTCACAACGGAGCGGCAAATCAGCAGATGCCAGCGACGGAGTGGCGAGGGCTGGTCGAGAGCGGTCGGGGGCTTGGAGGGCGGAGCCGGGGAGTGTCACAGCTCCGGGTGGTGCCTTGTCTTAAGGGGTAGGCACCAGGCGGAAGGGGAAGATCATGCGGGTCTTCGTTACGGGAGCGACCGGGGCACTGGGACAGCACCTCGTTCCCGCTCTGATCGCGGCAGGTTATGAGGTCATCGCCACCACGAGGACGCCCGGCAAGGCCGGGCGGTTGCGCGAGGCGGGGGCGGAGCCGGTGGTGGTGGACGGGCTGGATCGCGAGGCGGTGATCTCGGCGGTGCGGGCCGCCACGCCGGACGTGATTGTGCACGAGATGACCGCGCTGACGGGCATGCGCAGCTTTCGCAATCCCGACAAGCTGTTCGCCGCCACGAACGACCTCCGAACCCGGGGTACCGACAACCTGCTGGCGGCCGCCTCCGAGGCGGGCACCCGCCGTGTTATCGCGCAAAGCTACGCGGGCGCCGGACCCGACAAGCGTCCCGGCTTGGTGAAGACTGAAGACGATCCGTCAGAGTGGCGGGCCATCCGGTCGGCTATGCAAGGGCCGGCGGCGATCGCGCGGGTGGAGAAGACAGTGCCGACGGAGGCACTGGAGGGCCTCGTGCTGCGCTACGGCGGTTTCTACGGACCGGGCACCGGGGACTTCCTGGTGGAGGCGGTACGGAAGCGGCAGGTGCCGGTTATCGGCGGCGGGACTGGGATCTGGTCGTTCATCGAGATCACCGATGCCGCCGCGGCGACGGTCGCCGCGGTCGGCCACGGCGCGCCTGGCATCTACAACGTCGTGGATGACGACCCGGCCCCGGTCGCGGAGTGGCTGCCGTACCTGGCCGAGATGCTGGGTGCGAAGCCGCCGCTGCGGATGCCGGCCTGGCTCGGGCGGCTGCTGGCCGGGGAGTTTGTCGCGGCCCAGATGACCAGCTCACGCGGGTACTCGAACGAGAAGGCAAAGAAGGAACTCGGCTGGAAGCCGCGGTATGCGAGCTGGCGAGAGGGGTTCGGTGCCTGGCTCAGCGGATGAGGCCGGCGCGGCGGCGGAGTACCGGCCGCTGCTGTTCTCGATCGCCTACGGGATGACCGGATCGGTGGGCGACGCCGAGGACATCGTGCAGGACGCTTACCTTGGCGTGACCCGGGCGCGCCAGGCGGGAACTACGATTGCCGATCCGAAGGCGTACCTGACGACGGCGGTGACCCGGCTGGGCATCAACTACCTCAGTTCGGCGCGGGTGCGGCGAGAGACGTACGTTGGGGACTGGCTGCCCGAGCCGGTCGTCGTGCCCGCAGGCGAGCCGGGGCCTGCCGAGCACGCCGAGCTGGCCGACTCGCTGTCCATGGCGTTCCTGGTGCTGCTGGAGGCGCTCTCGCCGGTGGAGCGGGCGGTGTTCATGCTGCGCGAGGTGTTCGGGTACGGCTATCCGGACGTGGCGAGGATCACCGGAAAGACCGAGGTGAACTGCCGGCAGATCTTCGCCCGCGCCAGGCAGCGCGTCGCCGCGGGGGCGCAGGCGCCCGGCAGCCCGCCGCCCCCGGCGCGGCGGGCGGAAGGCGAGGAACTCGCCCGCAGGTTCTTCGAGGCCGCGGCGGGTGGCGACATAGATGCGCTGCTCGGCATGCTCGCGCCCGACGTCGCGGTCTACGGGGATGGCGGCGGCAAAGCTCAAGTCGCCAGGAAGCCGGCGGCCGGGCGGCAGCAGGTGACGCGCCACCTGGTCGGCCTGCTCCGCCGGGCCCGGGTGCTCGGCGTCTCCCTCCGCCTGGCCTGGGTCAACGGCCAGCCAGGCGCCGTCGCGCACGACGCCGAAGGGCGTGTGGTCAGCGTGTTCTCGCTCGACGTCGCCGATGGCATGGTCCAGGCAATCCGCGCCGTGGTCAATCCCGACAAGCTTGGTCACATCGGAGCGGTGTCAGATCTGGCGCGACTGCCGGAACACGAAAGTCGGGTGCGGGAGGGAACTGATGGCCGACCGTCAGGCCATCGCTGATCGCGTGGAGATCGCGACGGGGCCTTGCCTACAGCCGGGGCCGGATGGGCGAGATGGTTGTCCGGTTACCATCTCCTGATGAGTGATCAATTGTTCGTTCCGGTGGAATTTGCAGTACCGGACGGGCTCACAGCCGAGCGATTCCGGCTCGAACCGCTCGGGCCGCGGCACAACGACGCGGACTATGCCGCGTGGACGGCCAGTATCGGCCACATCCAGGGCACGCCAGGATTCGACGGGACGGGCTGGCCGCGCGAGATGAGCCTGGCGGACAATCTGCGGGACCTCGAACGCCACGCACAGGACTTCGCCGAGCGCCGCGGGTTCACCTACACGGTGCTCAGCGCAGGCACGGGCGATGTCATTGGCTGCGTGTATATCTACCCGCCGCGCGGCGAACAGCTGGACAGCCGCGCGGGCGAACGGCGTGCCCTCGTCAAGTCCTGGGTGCGCGCCGACCATGCCGCGCTTGACCTAGTGCTCTATCACGCGGTCCTGGCATGGCTTGAACGAGACTGGCCGTTCCAGGCGTTCGACTACGCGCCACGAAGCTGACGGGCTGCGGCGCTACGACTAGCCCCGGCCCGACAGGGCCACCGCGTTCCGCCCGCAAGCACGGCAATACACCGCTAACGTCACCTAGGTGCCTCGCCACCGCGCTCGCCCGCGCGCCTGGGCGCCGCGCCAGGCGTACCTAGCGGTCGCGGCGGCCGTCGTTGTCCTCGTGGTGGCACTGATCGCCGTGCATATCGCGACCGGCAGTGCCGCAGGGGCCGCATCGAGGTCGATCCGGCCGACGCCGTCCCACACGGTGGTCTCGTCGCCGCAGACGTTGGCGCCGTCGCCGCAGGCCGCGCCCCGCACCACGGAGACCCCCGCAGCGCCGACTTCGCCGACATCGTCGGCTCCGCCGCCGTCGACTAGCGCAGTCCAGCCCCTGCCATCGGCGACCGTAGCGCCGGCCTCGGCGGCAGCCGATAGCGTGCTCGCCGTCATCAACCAGGCCAGGGCCGGGGCCGGTCTGCCCGCGTACACGATCAGCAGCGGGCTGGAGCTCAGCTCGAGCCGGCACAACCAGCTGATGGCGGCTGGCTGCGGGCTGTCCCATCAGTGCCAGGGCGAGCCTTCGCTCGGGGCCCGCGAGACCGCCGCAGGAGTTAAATGGACCGCGGCGGGCGAGAACATCGGCGAGGGCGGGCCCGTCGCCGATACGTCGGCCGCGATCACGCAGATGGCCGTGGCGCTCACTGAGGACATGCTCAACGAAAAGCCGCCCGATGACGGCCACCGGCTGAACATCCTCAGCTCGTCGTTCGCTCACATCGGCATCACTGTCCAGCGCTCTGCTGACGGCACCGTATGGATGACCCAGGACTTCTCGAACTAGTCGGCTCGCCTGGAGGGCGCGGCCGAACCGCTCGGCCCTGCCCCCGCCGAAAATCGGCTGGGTTCAGACCTGCCGCGCGTCTTACGATCGGACGCATGCCGAGCTATGAGCCAGTAGACCTATCCGAGGCATGCAACGCAGGCGTCGACGTTCTTGGTGATGAGCCGGGCGATGTTCCGCTCGGAAGGGTGCACCTGCGCGGCCTGCCGTTCCTGATCGGGTCCGAGCCGCCGGTTGCGGAGCGGTGTTTCCTGCTGCCCGGCGCCCCGACGCTCGTCGGCATCGGGCGACTGGCGCGGCGGGTGATCGTCGCGCATCGGCTGCTCGAGCCGGGCGCGCCGGCCGGTCACGGCGTCGGGCAGCCGGTCGCGGAGTATGTTTTTCACCTTGCTGGCGGCGGCGACGTCACCGCTCCGATCCGGGAGAGATTCGAAATCCAGGTAGTGCCGCCGGCGTGGGGCCGTCAGCCGTTCCTCGCCGTCACCGACAACAACGACCGTAACCTGCCGCGTTTCGAAGGCAGCTGGGGCGAGGCCGGTGCTCGCCTGGCAGAACACGTCATGGGTGAGCCCGCCGGATACTACCTGTGGTGCTGGGAGAATCCTCATCCGGAACGACCGGTCGAACGGATCGAGTTCATCCCGCGCGGTGCCCGATTCATCGTTGCCGCGGTTACGACGAGCGACGTTGATGAGCACCCGTTCGTCCGCGCGCCGGCGCGCCCGGTGCGGCTGGTGGCGAAGGACGGGCGCAACGGCGTCCTCGATGTCGACGTAGACCGGGGCGTCGCGACCTATCCGCAGCCGCTGCCCGGCGAGGATGACCGGGCCGGCTGGGGAGCAACCGAAGGATCGTCCGCGTACACATCAGTCGCCGCGCTCCCGTCGGCCACCGTTGCGGTGCGGCGGGGCGACGACGAGCTCGGCCGAGTGCGCTGGGGCGACGTGGAACGTGACGGCCGGGCAGATGGCGACGCGGTCTCGCTTGAGCTGGTGGAAGGCGGCCGCAACTGGGTACATGTCACCGTGGTCGACGACGCGACCGGCCGGCCGGTGCCCTGCCGGGTCCATTTCCGTTCGCCGGCGGGAATTCCCTACCAGCCGCATGGCCACCACAATCACGTCGCGCAAAATCTCGGCAGCTGGCATTACGACGTTGGCGGTGACATCCGTCTTGGCCAGCGCAGTTACGCATATATCGACGGGACGTGCCAGGGGTGGCTACCGCGAGGCGACGTCGTCGTGGATGTCGCACGCGGATTCGAATACGAACCGCTACGACAGACCGTGCGGGTAGAGCCGGGTCAGCGGGACCTGACCCTGCGGATCGGGCGCGTCGCTGACCTGGCCTCGGAAGGATGGTGGTCCGGCGACTCGCACGTGCACTTCCTTTCCACCGCGGGCGCTCAGCTCGAACAACGGGGCGAGGATCTGCGTGTCGTCAATTTGCTGCAATCGCAGTGGGGCGCGCTGTTCACCAACACCGAGGATTTTTCCGGCCAGCCGAGCGTCATCGATGGCGGCGGCTACGTGACCTATGTCGGCCAGGAAAACCGCCAGCACATGCTGGGACACATGCTCCTGTGGGGCCTGAAAGAACCGGTCATGCCGTGGTGCAGTGACGGTCCCGACGAGGCCGAGCTCGGCGGCGCACTGGACGCGACGCTCAGCGACTGGGCTGACCGGACGCACGCCCAGGGCGGGACCGTCGTAGCCGCGCACTTCCCGCAACCGAACGGCGAGCCCGCCGTTCTCGTCGCGACCGGTCGTGCCGACGCCGTCGAGATGCTGACCCATTCCGACGATGCGATGCTCGAATATTACCGGTACCTGAACTGCGGCTACCGGCTGCCGCTCGTCGGTGGCACGGACAAGATGTCAAGCGCCGTGCCGGTTGGTCTCTACCGCACGTACGCGCGGCTGGACGAGGAGTTCAGCTATGAGGCCTGGTGCCGGGCGGTGCGGTTGGGTCGTACGTTCCTGTCGGGCGGGCCGCTAGTGACGCTTTCGGTGGACGGACGCGAGCCGGGCGACACTGTCGGGCTCTCCGGGCCGGGAACGGTCAGCATCCGTGCAGAGGTGCGGAGCATTTTCCCGCTCCGTTCCCTCGAGATTGTGCGCAACGGCGAGGTCGTCGCCAGAGCCGAAGCCGACGGTGGACGGCATGCCGAAATCAGCCAGGAATTGCGGATCGACGGGAACTCGTGGATAGCCTGCAGAGCGTTCGGTGTTGATTACCACCTCGATGAATGGGGCCGCCAGGTCTTCGCGCATACCTCGCCGGTGTACGTCGCCTGCGGCGGCGACTGGACGATGACAGACCCCGCAGGCCTTCGATATATCCGGACGCTCGTCGAGGGTGCCCGTGAATACGTACGGCACACTTCGGTCCGAAGGTCCGACCAGTTCACGACGCACCATCACGGCGAGTCTGACCACCTCGCCTGGCTGGAACGACCGTTCGCCGAGGCGCTGCGCGCGCTGGAGGAGCGCGGCCGCGAATGAGCCTGCCTCGTAGACAGGCTGGCTCGGGACCACGTACTGGAGCTGGTCGTTGGCTGAGATTCTATTGTTGTCCAATTCAACGGCGCCTGGGCGTTCCTTTCTTGAGCACGCGCTCGGAGTGATCGCCGAGGTACTGCACGGGCGCGACCGTCTGCTGTTTATCGCGCTGGCTTCGGGCGAGCCGGACCGCTACACCCAGATGATGCGCGATGGCCTGGCTCCGATCGGCATCCGCGTTGACCATGCAGACGCTGCTGGCGGTCTCCGCGATGCGATTGCCGAAGCTGACGCGGTCTTCGTCGGCGGCGGCAACAGCTTCCGGCTGCTGAAGCGCCTTCGCGCGCTCGGCGTGCTGGACGAGCTTCGCGCCCGAGTGCTGGCCGGCGTCCCGTACCTCGGGGCCAGCGCCGGCGCGAACCTGGCCTGCCCGACGATCCGCACCACCAACGACATGCCCATCGTCGAGCCCGGCTCGCTCCGGGCGCTCGGCCTGATCCCATTTCAGATCAACGCCCACTATCCGGATGCGGAGGCAGCTCACTCGCCAGGTACCGAGACCCGGCCGCGGCGCATCGTCGAGTTCCTGGCGGAGAACGACGTCCCCGTGCTCGGCATGCCCGAGGGCACCTGGCTGCGACTGTCCGGCACGCGGGCTACCACCGGCGGGGTGACCGGCTGCCTCCTATTTCGGCGAGGCGCCGACCTACAACAATTGCCCGCCGGATCAGACGTCTCCGCGCTCCTCGGCCGGCCAGTCAGGTTCGACGCCAGCGAACCGCTGTGAGCCAGACGCCCTCGGGCGATTGACGGCCAGCCATGCCGCGCTGCAGCCGACGCAGCCGCCGAAAGCGAGCAAAACTACGACGTAGGGGCCAGGAACGACGTCGGCGTTGACAAAGCGTCAGTGCAGAGGCGAAAGTCAGGCAAGATTGCGGAGGGCCAGTGCGAGCTGGCTGCTGGACGTGGCCGACCGACGGTGATCGGCGCGACGGTACGGGGGGATTTGACCAGATGCGACTTCTGCTGATCGGCGCACCCGGCGCAGGCAAGGGAACGCAGGCCGAGCGGCTCGCCGCGCGATTCGGCATCGCGCACATTTCTAGCGGCGACCTGCTGCGCCAGCACGTCCGGGACCAGACGCCCCTCGGCCGCACAGTTAAGTCCTACCTCGACCGCGGCGACCTAGTGCCGGACGGCCTGGTCATGACCATGTTGCGCGCGCCGGTACTGGCAGCGACCCGCGGCTATGTACTTGATGGCTTCCCGCGGACCATCGAACAAGCGCAGGCATCGTACGCGGTGGTCCGGACTCTCGGCGCCGAGGTTCAGGCCGCGATCCACCTGGACGTTCCCCGCGAAGAACTGATCCGCCGGCTCACCGCCCGTGGCCGAGGGGCGGAAGACGCCGAGGCCGTCATTGAGCATCGCCTGGATGTCTACCAGGCACAAACTGTGCCCCTGCTCCATTACTACGCCGGACGTGAATGGCTGTTCACCGTCGATGGCTCCCGGCCGCCAGATGCTGTCCACGAGGACATCGCGCGGCGCATCCAGAAGCTGGCCGCCCTCATCTCCGGACCGACCTGACGAAGCGCGGTCCGGGCCGCGCGGATGCCGTGCTACGGCGGCGAGATGCTGCCGAGCCGTTAACCGCCGATCTCCGCCTTCGCGTCAGTCAGCTGCTCAGCGGTTGCCTGCAAGCCAAGTGCGTCCCCGTGTCCCGGCTGGGCAGTCTTCCATGAGCTCTTGTCGGCGCGCCTGAGCCTGGGCACATACCGCCATCCGAGCCACGCTAGCGCCCCGCCCGGAATGGGCGTCAGGTACGTAAGAGCCCGGTACAGCAGGACAGCGGCTGTCACCTGGCCGGCGATTTTGTGGTCGGCGCCCGCGGCCAGGATGCCGACGAGCCCAAGCTCGGTAATGCCGACACCGCCCGGTGTCACTGGCAGCACGGTGAGCAGACGGACGAACGCGAACGCCGCCAGGGAGGTCTGCCAGGGCACCTCGGCCTGGGTCAGGCCGACCGCGCGCATGCTCGCCAGGAGGACCAGCCATAGTGCGAGGGAGCCGATGGCTGTGGCAGCGGTGATCCGCCAGCCGCGCGCGGCGAGGAGCCCGGAGGCTCGCTCACGGAACCCCTGCAGCGCCCCACTAGGCGACGGCGGCTGCCTGCGCGCCACCCTGCAGGCGATCCTGAGTGCGGGCTGGAGCGCCGCATCCGCCCGGCGCGCGAATGTCTCGCTCCGCAGCAGGAGGCCGAAGCCAGCGGCCACGACGAGGAGCAAGGCCAGGCCAGCCACTGCTCCAGCCAGGAGGCCAGCCTGGGGCCTGCTTACCGTCATGATGAGCAGCAGGGCGATGACCGGCAGGCCCAGCCGGGCCAGGACATTCCAGATACCTGAGACCAAGGTGTAGAGCACGTAGTCGGCTCCGCTAACGCCCAAGCCCGAAAGCATCGTCCAGCTCACGCCCATCGCGAGGGCCCCGCCGGCAGGAAGCGTATTTGCCACCGCGGTGGAGGCAAGATTGACCATCGCAGCTTCGCGCAGCCTTATCGACGGCAGGATTGAGCAGATCACCAGCCAGCCCCCGGCCATGCTGACCGCTGCCGCGACGACGACCAGCAGCAACTGCGGCCATGCCATCAGCTGGATGCTGGCCCATACGCTGCGGTAGGACGCGACATGCGGGAGCGCGAAGCCGAAGATCCCGGCGACCAGGGCAGCGGACGCCGTGGTGCTGGCTATCTTCCGCCAGCGCCCGAACCGCCCGGCGGCGGCCGCTCGCCGATTCGGCTGCAAAAGGCCGCTGCCGTTGCCAAGCAGCCGGGCTGATCTCCGGCCGACCGATGTCCCATCGGCAAGAACGACGGTAGGCACGATCTCCCGGCGCTGCAGGCCCCGGCGCCCGGTGATCATGAGGACGCGAAGAAACGTCCGGCGGAGGTGGCAGCTGTGCAGCTGGAGTCAGCAGCGCTCATCGGAAGCCTCGCGATCTGAGAGATGCAGCGAGGCGGATCTGAAACAGGCGCGTGGTCTGGGCCAGGTCCCTGAACTCGTTCAGGCTGCCGAAGCGAATGAAGTACCGCCAGCATACGCGGCGTCGGGCAATGCCTCGGCTGGGACAGGAGCAACGAGAGGCCCACCAAGACGTTACACCGAACCGCAGTAGCAGCCCAGCGCGTCTGTCAGTCCTGCGCCGCACCGCCACTCACGGGCGGGTGCAGCTGCCAGGGTCCAGAGCAACAACGCCGACGTTACACCAGGTTATTGGCCGCAGAATGCTCTTTGCGTGCTGCCGGAAAGGCGCGTAGCCTGGACGTGTTGCTCCGGACCCCGGTAGCCCCTTCTGCGATATTCGCGGAGCGTGCTGAGGGCCGGAGTTCTTCATTTCCACGGACCGGGACCGGACAGGCGCTACGCGGAACGACGGCGAGAGCGTCCGGGAGAGTTCTTCTCCCGCCGCGTCTGCCCACTTGATCAGCGGACAGTCGTCTAGCCGGCGCGGCAGGTTCGCGCACCGCTGAGAGCCGCCGGGGGCAGCTCCGGCTCTCGGGCCGTCCCCGGCGCGCTTCAGCGTCTGCGCCGACGACCTGCGGCACCGGCTTCCTGACAGCCCGGCGGCCCTATCGGTGTCCTGATTCACCACGTAGTTCGGAGCAGTCATGATCATCATTCTCGGGCTCATCGTCCTGGTCGCCGCCGTGGTCGTCGGGGTGGCAGGTGTTCTGGGCAATGACGGCAGCGCCCATGCGCTGAGCCATTTCTCCGTGCTCGGCTACCACGTGACCGGCTCGGCCGGCACCCTGTTCCTGTCCGGCATCGTGGTCGGGGCAGCGGGCCTGCTGGGCCTCAGCTTGCTGCTCGCCGGCGCGCGCCGTTCCTCTCGGCGCGGCAGCGCCGCGCGCCGCGGGCTCCGCCAGTCCCGCCGCGAAACGGCGGCCGCGAGCCAGCAGCGCGACACCCTGATCGAGCAACGCGACACCGCGCGCGCTGCCGACGCCAGCCCGCTGGGCAACGGCACCGCCCGTCAAGGCCCGCCGCTCAGCGAAGGCAACGGTCGGCGGAGCAGGCTCCGCGACCTCAAGCGCCGGCTCGCTCCCCCGCAAGCCGCCGCACAGACAGACTCGCTCGCCAGCGAAGCCGCCAGCGCCTCCCCCGACCTCGACGCGCATACCAGTGCGTCCGCTCCCGCAGAATGAGTCAGAGTCTCATGCCGCCATCACAGTTCTCTGACAGATCCGCCGGCTGGATGCCGCGGGGCGCATGCCAGGGCGAAGACCCCGAGCTCTTCTTTCCCATCGCCGCGACCGGCCACGCGCTAGCACAGGTAGTCACCGCAAAAGCCGTGTGCTTTCAATGCGCGGTACGCGCGGCCTGCCTCGCGTACGCCCTCGCTACCGGGCAGGCCGGCATCTGGGGCGGCACCACTCAAGAGGAACGCCATGCCATGCGGAGGTCATCCGGATTCCCGGCGCGCGAGCAGGAGGTCAGCCCGGGCGCCCTCTGTGCCGCTGCCAGCGGCCGTCGCAGCGATTCCGCCCGGCAGTGACCTACGCACGCTGGCGAACACCGCGCCGGCCCGGGGCGCTGCCCGGTGCTGGCAGCCGCCGCTCCAGCGCATGGTGGCACGATGGATCTGCGGGCAGGTTGCGCTGCCGTGAGGGGGAAGATCAGCATGTTCGAAGCTGACGATATTCGCGAATGGCGGGGCCACGACGTGGTTGACCCGGATGGGCACAAGATCGGCCAACTGGAGGCTGTCTACGTCGACACCGCGAGCGACCTTCCGTCGTTCGCCACGGTCAAGGTTGGGATGCCGTCCCGGCACCGGCTGGTGTTCGTGCCTCTGAACCAGGCCACGGTGGGCCCGGGATACCTCAAGGTCTGGTACGACAAGAAGCAGGTAAGGCAGTGTCCGTCGATCGTTACCGACGGCGAACTGCCGGCCGGCGATGAAGAGGCGATCTTCAGGCACTACGGCCTGATTTACGAGCCGGGCGCCGGCGGAGCGCGTCTGATGGCCCGGCGCTGAACGTTCCGTTCCAGCCGTGGCCCCGAGTTTCTACGAGATTGCTGGACACTACGCCGGATCGCGGTCGTTGATGTCTGCAGGCTCGTGACCGGCCGCTGATACCTCAGTCTGCACTGCGCTGTCGCCCGCCAGCAGGGCTAGGACGTCGCCGATGGCCGGTTCCTGGCTCGCGGGTTCGGGGAGCGGCAGGTGCGCCTGGATCTGGTAGCGGTTGCGGCGGCCGTGCTTGTGCTTAACGACGTACCCGGCTGCGGTCAGGTCGGAGACAATCCCGTGCGCGCTGCGCTCGGTGATCCCCAGGCTGGCCGCGGCGTCGCGCAGCCGCACACCAGGATCTCGTGCGATGCACAGCAGCATCTTGGCGTGGTTGGTGAGGAAGTTCCAGCTCTCCACACTGAGAAACCTACCACAGTATTCTAGAAACTCATTGCGCGTTTCCGAATTCGTGCGTACGCTGAGAGCAGACCCGGACAGTCAGCGGCCGACGGCCGCAGCGAGCCCGGGTCATTCAGTGAGACGCCAGGCCGGGAGCGGCCCGCTCTCACTCACGAAGGAACACCGCCATGACCGAGCAGCCAGTCCCCCCGGCAGCTACCACCACCCTTCCGCCGCAGTCAGCCAACGGCACATCGCCCCAGCTGCCAGCCGCGCCCAGCCCGCCCAGCCCGCCCAGCCCGCCCAGCCCGGCAAGTGCCGCGCGGATGCACACCCGAATCAGCGGCATGCGTACCAGCCTCATCGCCGCCACCGCTGGCCTCATCGTGGTGATGATCTTCATCATCCAGAACGCGCACGCCGTCAACATCAGCTTCCTTGGCGCGCACCTGCGCCTGTCGCTGGCCGTGGCCCTGCTC
>DATHQE010000238.1:0-7628 GCA_035483035.1 Streptosporangiaceae bacterium
TGGCCGCGAGGCCAGTGGCTCGCGTGCACGGGACTCGGCAAGGGTCATGGGTTCCGGATGTGCCACGACTGCATTGGCGAGGGCGGCTGCCACCGCTGGTGCACGTGCCTGAGCATCTGCGTGTGCTGCGACTGTGTGACTACCGCCGACGTTCGGACCGAGCAGCTCCGGATCCAGCAGCTCGACACGGTGCTGTGACGGCCGGCCTGGACGAGCCGCAGGCCGACCGCTCCGCCTTTGACAGCGCGGTCATCCGGACGCTGCTCGCAGCTTTCGCACTGGCCGCTGGCCTCGCGGTCGCCTGGCTCGTCGGCGGTCGTGTGATCATCCTGGGCGTGCTAGCAGTCCTGCTGGCCGCGGGCAACGGGTACGGCAAGGCCTATTCGCCTTGAGGCGCGAATTCGGCAGCTTCGCTGGCTGCCGGTCTCCCGGTCGGGAGAGGTGCTAGGACCGGGCTCGTGTTTGCGGCGTACCTCGTGCCCGGCGCTGCCGCCTGGGCAGCCCTGGGTCTGGCGCTTGGGGTCGCGGCAGTCGAGATTGCCTGGCTTCCGACTGCGGCGGTCGTGGCGAGCGCGGTCTACGGATGCGCGTACGGCGCGGCCGAGGTCGGCGGCTCGCCGTGGCCTGCGGCTCCGGGGCTCCGCTGGCAGGTACCCCAGGATCTGCTGATCGGCACTAGCCCACCCCGGCGGGTGCTGGTGTGGGGCTCGATACTCGGGCCTGGTTTCCTCACCCGGAACCCGTATGCCGGGTTCGCGATCCTCCCACTGCTGGTAGCGGCCGTCGGCCGCGTCCCGGCCGTCGTCGTTGTTGCCGGACTGGCCGGCGTGGCGCACGCGGCCGGCCGAGCGGCCGCGCTGCTACGCGACAGCGCCCGGCCGCAGGACGACCCGTTCGCGCTGCTACTGAGCTCGCTTCGGTGGCGCCTGGTAGACGGCCTCGCGTTGCTGACGGTGGCAGGCGCCGCCGCGGTCGTCGCCGGGTTCCGGATCAGGTAGCGCGCCGAGACCGTGCGCCGACCGCGCCCGCAGCGCGAGGAGCCGACCGCGGTCACCGCGCCGTCGCGGTTGCCGGATAATCTCCGCTATGGCAGCGCTCTCGGGACTCACGTTCCTGGTGACGGGTGGTAACACTGGGATCGGGCTGGCGACCGCCCAGACGCTGGCTGCGCGCGGCGGCCGCGTCCATATCGCCTGCCGATCGGAGCAGAAAGGCATAGCGGCCGTCGCCGCTATCGCGGCGGCCACAGGTAGCGACCAGGTTGCGTTCCTTAGGCTTGACCTGGCCGACCTCGGGTCGGTCCGGGCGGCCGCCCGGACCTTTCTGGCGCTCGAGGAGCCGCTGCATGTCCTGATCAACAACGCCGGCGTGGCTGGCCAGCGAGGCGTCACCAAGGACGGATTCGAGTTGCTCTTCGGGGTCAATCATCTCGGCCACTTCGCGTTCACCACAGCCCTCCTGGACCGGCTGACCAGCAGTCAGGGCAGGATCGTCAACGTCTCGAGCGACGCTCACTTTCAGGCACCCGGCGTCGACTTCGACCGGCTGCGCCGCCCGGCCCGGACCATCGCGGCCATGCGTGAATATGCGGTCTCCAAGCTCTGCAACGTCCTGTTCACCCAGGAACTCGCCCGGCGACTCGCCGGCACCGGCGTCACGGCGTATGCGCTGCACCCGGGCGTTGTGGCGTCCGACATCTGGCGCCGAGTGCCCTGGCCGATCCGCCCGCTGATCACCAGGCGCATGCTGACCGTGGACCAGGGGGCCCAGACCTCCCTGTACTGCGCAACGGCGCCGGAACTGGCGCAGGTCAGCGGCCGGTACTACGACGCCTGCGCAGAGCGGGAGCCGAGCGCAGTGGCGACGCCGGAGCTCGGCGGGCGGCTCTGGCAGCGCAGCGAGGAGTGGACGAGCTCCTGACCAATCGGTTCGGGGCGGCTCGCCGGCCCGTACGCCGCGGCTAGGCTCGCACAATGCACCTGACGAGGCGCACGGCCGCTGTCCTCGGGGCAATGGCTCTGGCGTGCGCTGGCTGCGGTGCGTCGGGTGCCGGGCTGGCGGATCCGAGCGTGGCCAGTTCCCCGGCCCCTAGCGCGGTCGACTCCGAATCCACCGCCTCTCCGGTTCCCACTGCCTCTCCGGTTCCGGCCGCGACTGTCCTGCCCTTGGCGGGTAAGACCGTCGGCATCGATCCCGGTCACAACGGCGGCAACTTCGACGACCCTGGCTACATCAACTCGATGATCTGGAACGGCATGGAGGAGGAGACGTGCGACACGACCGGCACGCAGACGGCCTCCGGATACACCGAAGCGCAGTTCAACTTCAACGTGGCCACCGACCTGCAGACGGACCTGATCGCTGACGGCGCCCAGGTCGTCATGACCCGCCACTCCAACAACGGCGTGGGGCCGTGCGTCACGACCAGGGCTCAGATCATCAACCGGGCGCACGCCGCCGTGGCAATCGACATCCACGCCGACGGCGGTCCTGCCTCCGGCCGCGGCTTCACGGTCCTTGAGCCCGTCGCCGACGGCCCGAACGACCAGGTGATCAGCGCGTCCATCGCCTTCGGGGGTGACGTGCGGGCCGCGATGCTCGCGGACACCCCGATGCCAGCGAGCGACTACTACGGCCAGGACGGCATCATCGAGCGCGACGACCTGGCCGGCCTGAACCTGACCACAGTGCCGAAGATCCTGATCGAATGCGGAAACATGCCCAACGCCACCGACGCCGCGCTCCTCACGAGCCCGGACTTCCAGCGCCTACTGGCCTCGGCTCTGACCGCCGCGATCGTCGCGTTCCTGACGGACCAGCCGATACATACGGGGTGACTACGATGCTCGACCACGTGTCGATCCAGTGCGCGGACTTCTCAGCCAGCGCAGCCTTCTACGACGCGGTGCTGGCTCCACTCGGCGGCGCGCGGATCATGGACCTCGGCGAGGTGATCGGGTACGGGTTGCCGCCACAGCCGACGTTCTGGATCGGCCGGCAGGCCACCGGTGACGGCTTCCGCGAGTCGCACCTCGCGTTCACGGCGCCTGACCGGGCTGCTGTGCGGGCGTTCTTCGACGCAGCCGTGCTCAGCGGCGCGGAGGTCCTGCATGCGCCGCGCGTCTGGCCGGAGTACCACGAGGACTATTTCGGGGCATTTGTGCGCGATCCGGACGGGAACAACGTCGAAGCCGTCAGCCACGTCCCCGAGTAGCACGCGGCTGGCCGCGCCCATAGGGCGCGAAGTTGGCTCTGCTGCCCAATGAAGGGCAGCAGAGCCAATCTGGCGCCCTATGGGTGAGTCCCGCGACGCTTCCGGGGATCAGGCCAGCTTGAACGACTCGCGGACTGGCGGCTGGGGCTGGAGCGGGACGACCGGTGTCCCGGCGAAGTGGCCGCGGATGCCGCTGATCCACTGCACGCAGCGCCGCTCGAGCGTGTTGTCGTCGGCCTGGAGCCGGCCGCGAGTGACGATGGCGCCGAGATCGGCGCCGGAATACCGGAAGTCGCCCGGCGCGAGGATCCGCAGGTAGAAGGCCTCAGACTCATCAACGATGCCGTGCCAGTCGTAGGCATGGCGGCGGAAGTCGGCGCTGCCGTCTGGCGCGATCGTGTAGACACCCGTCCGCGGCGCGGCCGTGAGCAGGTCGACACCGTCGGCCGTCTCCTTCAGGATGAGCTGACTCCAGACGTCCACGGTCGCCTCGTGCGACCACCGCTCGTTGATCTCCTCGATGTCGACCTCATAGTCCAGGTCCAGGTACTCGAGCAGATGGAAGAGGAAGAGCGGCATGTCGGCGTAGGCGCCGGCCGTCACGTTGGTCATCGGGCTGATCCCGCTGATCCGCGGGTTGAGCTCGCCCAGGTACAGCTCGCCAGACCCGGTATCGACGAGGTAGTCAACCTCGAAGAAGCCCAGGTAGCCCTCGCCGGCTAGCTGGTCGCCGAGCTTGCGCGTCAGGTCCCTGGCGCGCTGCTTCTGCTCGGGGGTGAGAGTAGCCGGGTAGTCGTTGCCGGCCCAGCCTCCGCGGTAGGGGGTCAGCTCCGGATGACCGGTGATGTCATTCATCAGCGGTCCGACCAGCGTGCCGTGCCGAGTGAGAACGGCCTCGACGGCGATGGCGCGGTGCTCGATCCGGCGCATCACCTTGAGCTCCGCGGTCGCCAGGGACTCCTTGGCTGCCGCCGCAGCCCAGCTGTCAGCATCAGCGATGAAGAAGGTCGTCTTGCCCGAGTCGCCGTACGGCATCTGGACGACCAGGTCGGTGCCGAGGCCCGCCGTCGCGGCCAGCTGCACGAGCTGAGCGTAACTGTCCGCCCGGCCGAGCACGTTGGGCACGCTGGGCACGCCGGCCGCGTTGCCCAGCTGGGTCGTGACGATCTTGGAATCAAGCCGGTGCCGGAGCGCGGCCGCGGGATGGGCGACCCGCAAGCCGATCTCAGCCGCGAGCGCCTCGGTCTGCTCGTCGAACATCACGAAGGTGGCGAGCCCGCCCGGCCCGCCTGAGCGCACGAGGCTGCGAACTTCCGGATGGCGGAGCAGGTAGTTGCAGATGTCCTCGATCGACTCGAACTCCGGCGCGCGCCGGTCGGCCGGGACGAAGACGTTCGGGTGGCCGCCGTCGAAGGAGTCGTAATAGCAGACGTAGCGGAACTGGCGGACCCACCGGTTGATGCCGAGCAGGTTGAAGGCTGTGGGCGAGATGAAGTAGATCGGCCGCTGATTGGTGCGGAAGTACTCGCGTAATGCGGAGACTCCGCGGAGCCTGGCTGGCGTGGTCACAGGAGCCTCCTTCGCGGCGAGCCGACATTAAGGGGCTACCCACAACGCGAACTGCGCAAAGCACCAGGTATTAGATCTGCCCTTTCAGCGCGGCGACGGGCGCTGCGTTGCAGACGCTGCCCGGCTGATTACCGGTCATCCGGCAGATGGCAGCGGTGAACAGGTTGGCCGAGCCGTCTGCTCCCTTCGCCACCGCAGAGGACGGGTTGTGCAGGTCCGCGGCTATCTGGCTCCAGGTCAGGCCTTGCAGCACCCCAGGACTGTAGGTGGTGCCGGCGATGAACTGATTGCCGAAGTCCATGAACGGATAGCCGTTGGTGGGATCGAACTTGTTCCAGATCGCCTGCTGGGCCGCAGTCGGCTTCTGCAGCAGGTTGTGATTCACGTCCTGGTTTTCCACCGGCGTGAAGTCAAGGTACTTGCTGGTGTAGGTGGTGTTGAAGAAGGTCAGCGTCGCAGTGTTGGGAAAGATATCCGTGGCCGAGGAGTGGATGCCCCGAAGCGGCGAGAAGGTGCCGAACCGGCTGAGCGCTACCGCCATGGCCCACCGCTCGGCGGCGCAGTACGGACACCACTCGGCGCCGATGTAGAGCATCTCCGGCTTGCCGCCCGCGGTGAGCGCGGCACCGGACCCGGGCGTCAGTGCCTTGGTGCTGGAGGTGCCGATGCCGACCTGGGCCAGCACGCTGGCCGGCACCGTCAGGTTGGCCTGGACGCCGGCCGGGAGCGCCCCGCTGCTAGCGCCGGCCTGCTTGGAACCGCTGCCGTTGTTGTGGACGACGGCGCCGATGATGATGCCCAGGACGACCAGCAGGGCGATCGTGACTCCGCCGATCGCCAGCATCCGGCGCCGCTTCTCGCGGGCTCGCTGCTCCGCCTGCTGCGCGGCGATCCGCGCTCGCGCGGATTCGGACCGCTTCCGGTCACCCTTGGCCATGCTGAGAACCGACCCTTTGAAGTCGTGGTGAGCGTCCCGGTTAGGACGCGGCGCTTAAGCCAGCTCGCGTCTGCCGCCCGCCAGAAAAAGAATCAAGCGTGGCGCTACGCTCCGTCAGCCCCAATCATGTCACGGCCGCGGCCGGGCCGAGGTTCAGCCCCGCTTCGGCGCGACCTGACCGACCGACGAGAACGAGGTGTAGAAGACGATCAGCGCAAAGATCAGGAACGTGGCCACGTGAACGCTGGTGCACCATAGGCAGATGGCGCGAATCTGGATGAGCTCGGCATAAACGAGGTACAGGACGAACCCCATGCCGACCACGACGGCGCCGAGCCGGGTGTAGCGAAGGATCTTGCTGAGCTGGTCCGAGCCGGTCTGCTGAAGCCGCCAGACCCACGGCGAGTTCAGCGCCGCCATGAAGACGTAGAAGGCCAGGCCGAGCACAGCCACCGGCAAGACGCCGAACACCATCGATTGTGCGCTCGTCGTGACCTCGGCGCAGTTCACCAGGCCCTTGTCCGAGCACGCCAGCGTCACGTGCGTGTCGTAGTGCGCAATGGTCAGGTAGACCGAAGCGCCAAGCGCGTACAGGGAGAACACGAACGTCGCGAGCGGCACGAAGCCGACCGTGCGGAATGGGCCGAAGACCTTACCGACCAGGCCGGACGGAGCTGGGCTGGAAACCTTGCTGGCCGAGTTCGCCCTGGCCGCGGCTGTGGTGGTAGCCGGCCTCGCCCTGCTGGCCGCGGTCGCGGGACGAGACTTGGCTGACGTGGCCCCGGTCATGTTCGGCTTGGTCGGGCCCGCCGCAGCACCCTGCCGCGGCTGACCCTGATTCTGGCGGTTGCCGCCGGCCTGTCGGCTGCCGTTGCCTGAGCGGTCGCCGCCGGCCTGTCGGCTGCCGTTGCCTGAGCGGTTGCTTGCGCCCTGCGCGCCAGTGCCTGTGCGGCCGCGGCCGGCTGGCTTCTGGGCAGCCATTACAAGGACCCGGCCCCGGCCTGGACGCCCGCCGAGTTGCAGATAGCGGCTGGCGCGTTCTTGGTGATCTTGCAGATCGCGGCGGTGATGGCGTTCGCCGTCCCGTCGACGCCCTTAGCGACGGCGCTACTGGGGTCCCGGATGTCCGCCGCGACCTGGGCCCAGGTCAGGTTGGCCAGCGTGCTCGGCAGGTACTGAGACCCGCTGATCAGGTACTGGTTCCCGATGTCGACGAACGGATACGGGTCGTTGGACACCTGGAGGAACGGCGGGGCGTCGTACTTCGTCATCAGCGCGGCCTCGGTGGCCGTCCGCTGCTGCAAGACGACGCCGTTGTTCTGGAGGCCGAACCACTCCACGGGCGTGAACTGGACGTACTTGCTGGTGTAGCTCGACTTGTAGTAGCTCAGCGTCGGCGTACTCGGGTAGACGTCAGTGCTCGACGAGTGGATCAGGTTCAGATTGGAGAATGAGCCGAACCGGCTCAGCGCCACGGTCATAGCCCAGCGCTCGGCGGCGCAGTACGGGCAGTACTCAGCGCCTATGTAGAGGATCTCGGGCTTGCCACCTGAGGTGAGGGCGGGCTGCCCGCTGGTTGCGACCATCGGACTGACGCCGCTGCCCTTGCCGACAGCGTTCAGCGTCGCGGCGGGGACTGTGGCGAGCTGCCTGGTGACCAGGCTCACCTCGGCGGCAGTGGCCTTGGTACTGGCTGACGCCGACGCCTGGTTGGAGCTCGCGCTCTTCCAGACGATCAGGCCGATCACGATGGCGATCACGCCGAGGACGCTGCCGCTCGCCAGGTACATGCGCTTGCGGGCTTCAGCGCGCCGCGCGGCCGCCTGTTGCGCAGCGATCCTCTCCCTGGCGTTCATCCGCCGGATCCGCTCCGCCTTGCCCATGCCTGCCTCGCCTTGCTTGTGGGGG
>DATHQE010000239.1:0-2769 GCA_035483035.1 Streptosporangiaceae bacterium
CACGCCAAGATCCTCAGCGCGCTGCTCGCCGGCGGCAGCCGCGATGACGCGCGCATGGCCTTCCACGCCGAGGGTGCTGGCGACGAAGAAGCAGTCGTCCGGCACGCATCACTCGCCGCGAGACGAGCGGTTGATCTCGGCTCACATCGCGAGGCTGCGGCCCAGTACGAGCGCGCATTGCGCTGGGCGGCCCATACCGCACCGTCCGCCGTGGCCGAGCTCTACACGGGCCTGGCCGAAGAGGCGACTCTGAGCGACCGATCGCAAACAGCGGCCGACGCCGACGAGCAGGCGCTACGGCTCTGGCGGCTGCTCGAAGATCGCCGCCACGAGGGCGAGTCGTTGCAGCATTACTCGCTGACGTTGAAACATCTGTGCCGAGGCGATGAAGCGGTAGGTGCCGCCGTCCAAGCGATCAGCACGCTCGAGCCACTTGGCGAGACGCGCGAGCTGGCCAGGGCATACGCGACGCTAGCCGCCATCAAGATGACGCGCAACGAGAACGACGAGGCGATCGAGTTGGCCCGGCGAGCGGAGGCTCTCGCCCGTTCGCTTGGCGCATCCGACGTCATCGCTGATGCACTGAACACCGAGGGCTGCGCCGCGTCCGCGGCCGACCCGAACTGGGTCGAGCTGATCCGCCGCTCACTTGAGCTGGCCATCTCTCGCAACCTGCCCAACCAGGCCGGTCGCGCCTACAGCAACCTGTACGGCATCTCGTGTGACCAGTTCCGGTTCGACGAAGGAGAGCAGTATTACCTCGACGGCCTCGCCTACTGCGAGCAGAACGACCTAGACCAGCACTCCTATTTCCTGCGCGCAACTCGAACCGCCGTCCTCGAACATCGTGGGCGCTGGGACGAAGCGGTAGCGATCGGTGCTCTGCTGCTCGAGGAAAGCCTGGCCGCCCCACTGAACCAGATCAGCGTGCAGGCCCTGATCGGCGTGATCCATGCACGCCGTGGCGAGCCGGAGGTCTGGCGCGCCCTCGACAGCGCGATCGCCAACGCGGCACCGACCGGCCAGCCGCAGTACGTAGTACCGGCCCGGCTCGCTCGGGCCGAGGCATACCTGACCGAAGGTCGACTTGACGAGGCGCGACACGAAACCGAATTGGCCGCCGATGCTGCGCACGACATCGACGAGTGGATGCGCGGCGCGCTGCGCCGCTGGCTTGACCGCACCGGCTCCGACCGAATCGTCGATGGCCCGATTGCCGAGCCGTACCGGCTCCAGGAATCCGGCGAGCACGCAGCGGCTGCGCGTGCGTGGGATACGCTCGGCTGCCACCTGGACGCGGCGCTCGCACTGCTTGACTCGTCGGACGAAGACGAATTGCGCGACGCACTGCGGCGCCTCGATGAACTAGGCGCCAAGGCAACGGCTGGCCTCGCCCGCCAGAAGCTGCGCCAGATAGGCGCCCGGTCGGTGCCGGCCGGCCCGCGCCGAGCGACCCGGGCGCATCCACTCGGGCTCACTCCGCGTGAATGCGAGGTGCTCGAGTTGATCTGCGAACGACAGACCAACGCCCAAATCGCCCGCACCTTGTTTATCTCGGCCAAGACGGTCGATCACCACGTCTCGGCCGTGCTGGCCAAGCTCGGCGTCGAGAACCGCGAGGCGGCCGCTGATATGAGCCGGAACCTGACTGCTTAACCGAACCGGTGATGCTCGTAGCGGCCCTTGATCCGGTCGCCTGCCGGGTCGAACGGGGGGCGCAGGTGGACGGTGGCCGGGTGCAGCTGGCCGCCGACGTTCACCTGATACTCCCCCGCCCGGACGACGTCGGGCGTGAGCACGCGGCCGTCCGGATGGCGAATGTAGGCCAGGCCTACGCAGCCGCCGACCGTCTCGCCCCACGCGCCGGAGGTCACCTGGCCGACGGCGGCCCCATCGCGGAGTACGAGCTCGCCGCCCCAGATCATGGCATCCGGGCCGGTGTCAGGCAGCACGAGTGAGACCAGCCGGCGCCGGGGGCCGGCTGCCCGGGCCTGCTCGACCGCCTCCCGGCCCAGGAACGAGATGCCGGTCTTGAGCTTGCAGGCGAACAGCAGCCCGGCCTCGACCGGGTTGTAGTCCGGGGTCAGCTCGCGGCCGAAGGCCCGGTACGCCTTTTCCAGCCGCAGCGACTCGATCGCGTAGTAGCCGGCGTTCACCAGGCCGAGGCCCGCGCCCGCCCGGACCAGGTCTTCGTAGGCGCCCACGGCGAACTCCGCCGGGACGTACAGCTCCCAGCCAAGCTCGCCTACGTAGGTGATCCTGGTGGCGCGGACCGTGGCGTAGCCGAGGTCGATCTCGCGGCTCGAGCCGAACGGGAAGGCCTCGTCGCTGAAGTCACCGCGGGAGACCCGGCTGAGCAGGTCGCGTGACCGCGGGCCCATGACGCCGTAGACGGCGAACTGGGAGGTGACGTCGACCAGCGACGCGTGCCGCCCGGCGGGCATCCGCCTGGTGATGTGGTCCTGGTCGCGTTCGGTGCTCGCGGCGCTGCTGACCAGCAGGAACTCATGCCCGGAGAGCCGGGTGACGGTGATGTCGGCCTCGTAGGTGCCGTGCGCGTTGAGCATGCCGGTGTAGACGGTCCGGCCCGGCTCGACCGCGATATCGGCGGTGCACAGCCACTGCAGCACCTGTTCGGCGTCCCGGCCGGTCACCAGGTACTTGGAGAAGCTGGTCTGGTCGAACAGGGCGACGCCGGTCCGGGCCGCACGCTGCTCGGCCGAGGACCAGGGCTGCCAGTTCTGCTGGCCCCAGCCGTATTCGATATCG
>DATHQE010000240.1:0-5767 GCA_035483035.1 Streptosporangiaceae bacterium
ACCATGACGACGGCGGCGAGGGCTCGCTCGATGGCGGCGACGTCTGCGGTCGGATCGAGCGCGCGCAGCCGGCCAATGTCCAGCTCAACCCAGGCTCGCAGGTAGTCAAGCGGGCGGCAGTACACCAGCACGCCGGCATTCATCGCCTCGCCGCGATCGACGCGCGGGACGACACGCAGGACCGCGTACTCGAACGGCTGCGGCTGGCTGGGGGCACCGGCGGTATCGGCCCCGTTCCCGCCCGTCATGACCCCTCGCCGCCGGTCAGCCACGCGGGCCTGGCCGCTGGGCGCCCCGCTCTGTCGGCCGGAGTCAGCTGCCCGAGGCCTGCGCGCGCCGCTGCTGCCAGGGCCGGGAGCCAGGCGGGGCGAGCGGCCAGCCGCGCCTCGAGCTGCGCCACGTAGGCGTCGCGCAGGTGCTGGACATCGGCGAAACCCGGCTCGTCGGCCAGCCACTCCGCCGGCACTTCGGACACAGCGGCGCGGATGACGTCGGTGCGCAGCCGCGGCGCAAGCTCGGCATCCGCGGCCTCGACCAGGGCGCCGCAGCCGATCAGCGCGTGGTCCGTCACGTTGTACACCCGCTCGGCTGCCGCTGCTGCGCTGGCCCACCGGTGCTGAAAGGTCAGCGAGGCCCCGTGGTCGATGAGGTAGAGGCTGCCATGCCAGAGCAGCATGTTCGGGTTGCGCCAGGATCTGTCCGCGTTGCCGATCAGCGCGTCGAACCACATGATCCGGCCGGCCAGCGGCGCAGCGACGGTCGCCGCTCCCGTCTCGAACTCCAGCGCGCCGGGCAGGAAGTCCACGCCGAGGTTCAGCCCGTGGCTCGCCCGCAGCAGGTCCTGGATCTCCTGATCCGGCTCGCCGGGCGCCAGCGCGGCGTCCAGGTCGACGGTGACCAGGTCAGGCACGAGCAGGCCGCATGCCCTGGCCAGGCCTGCGCTGATGATCTCGGCGATTAGCGCCTTGCGGCCCTGGCCAGCGCCGCGGAACTTGACCACGTAGGTGCCGAGGTCGTCGGCTTCCATCACCGCCGGCAGCGAGCCGCCCTCGCGCAGCGGGGTCACGTACCTGATCGCTCGGACACGGGGAAGCACAACGCCGCAGCTTACGCCGCCCGGCTGCCACGACTCAGGATTGAATGGTAGCCAGCACGCACGCAATGGCGTACCGCGCGAAGCCGCGGTGCGCGGGAAGGTGGCCGCATGAAGCCGATGGCCGAGGACTGGGAGCGCGCGGTCGCTGTGGTCGCACATCCCGATGACCTGGAATACGGTGCCGCCGCTGCCGTCGCCCGCTGGACGGCGCAGGGCAAGCAGGTCGCCTATGTTCTCGCCACCAGCGGCGAGGCTGGCATCGCGGGCCAGGACCCGGCGACTGTCGGGCCGCTGCGGGAGGATGAGGAGCGGCGCAGCGCAGCCATCGTCGGCGTATCCGAGGTGCTGTTCCTCGGCCACCAGGACGGGCTGATCGAGTACGGCGTACCACTGCGCCGCGACCTGGCCAGAGCGCTGCGGCGGCTTCAGCCCGAGGTGGTCATCACCATGAGCTTTGACCTGACCTGGGGCGAAAATGGCCCGGTCAACCACGCGGACCACCGGGCGGTCGGGCTTGCGGTCCTGGATGCCTGCCGGGACGCGGCGAACGAGTGGGTCTTCCCGGAGCTCGCGCTGCCCCGTGCTCAGATCAAGGACGCCTACGTCGTCGGCACTGGCAATCCGAGCCACTTCGTGGACGTGACCGCCACCATCGACGCGGGCATCGCCTCGCTTCGGGAGCACCGCGCGTACCTGGATGGCCTCGGCGGCGACTTCGATCCGGACGAGTTCCTGCGGAACATCTCCGGCTACGTCGGCATGGCCGCAGGCTGCGAGTACGCAGTCGGACTGCAGCACTACCCGATGGGCTGACCCCGGCCCTTCCCGGCCCCCGCCACGTCGCAGGACCGCGCGGCCTGCTCGGCCGTGCACGTTCGGCGCGGTCGCTCCGTTTGGCCGAAAGATTCGGCATAGCCGGCTGTGTCGAATCTTTCGGCCAAACGCCGAGCTCGACTATCCGGCGCAACGGCCACGGCTTAAATGGTTGTAAATAACGCATCTCGGACGCAGAAGACCACCGCACCCCTCGACACCCAGCCCGGCCGTCGACGCCCGGCCCTCGACGCCCGGCGCTCACCGAGCCGGGAACACTTTCGGCCTCCGCAGCGCTGTTACTGGCGCGTAACCACGACGGTGGACGCTCAGGCCAGACCGGCCCAGACCGGCTAGAAAAGCCCAAAGCCGTACTCCCCGCTGAGCGCCGAGCCAGCAGGCCCGCCCGGCCCCCGTCCGCTCACCGCGAACGCTCTGCCAGGCGAGGAACAAAAAACCTCCAAGCTGGCTTGTAGCCTCGTAATTACGTAAGCACCTATCGCCTACTCCTCGGAGGAAGTGACCTCTGTAATGGCCGAGACATTCTCGCTGCCGGTACTGCCGCTGGACGACAACGTCGTTCTGCCGACCATGGTGGTGCCGCTTGATCTCTCCGCCGCCGAGCCACGTGCCGCGATTGAGGCGGCGCAGCTCGCCGCAGCGGCCGCGGGCGGCGACACCAAGGCGCAAGTCCTGCTCGTGCCGCGGCCCGATAGCGGCTACGCGCCCATCGGCACGCTGGCCACGATCGAGCAGGTCGGCCGGCTGCCCAGTGGCGAGCGCGCCGCTGTGGTCCGCGGTACCGACCGTGTCCGCATCGGCACCGGCACCGTCGGTCCGGGCCAGGCCCTGTGGGTCGAAGGCACGGTTATCGACGAGCCCGAGCCGACCCCCCGCGCTGCTGAACTGGCGCGCGAGTACCGCGGCCTGGCCGCCACCATCCTTCAGAAGCGCGGTGCGTGGCAGTTCGTCGACGTACTGCAGCGCCTGACCGACCCGTCCGCGCTGGCTGACAGCGCCGGTTACGCGGGCTATCTCAGCCTGGAGCAGAAGCGCCAGCTGCTGGAGACCGCCGACCCGCAGGCCAGGCTTGAGGTGCTCATCGGCTGGGCCAGGGAGCACCTGGCCGAGCTGGATGTCGCCGAGACGATCAGCAACGACGTCAAGGAAGGCATGGAGCGCCAGCAGCGCGAGTTCCTGCTGCGCCAGCAGCTCGCTGCCATCCGCAAGGAACTGTCGGAGCTGGACGGCAAGCCCGCCTCGGAAGAGGAGGATTACCGCGCCAGGATCGAGGCAGCCGACCTGCCGGAGAAGGTCCGCGAGGCGGCCCTGAAGGAGGCGGCGAAGCTCGAGCGCGGCTCGGACCAGTCGCCTGAGGCTGGCTGGATCCGCACCTGGCTGGACGTCCTGCTCGAAGTGCCGTGGACGACCACCACGCAGGACGAATACAACATCACCGGCGCGCGAGAAGTGCTTGACGCTGACCACGCGGGCCTGGACGACGTCAAGGACCGGATCATCGAGTACCTGGCGGTCCGCAAGCGGCGGTCTGACCGCGGCCTGCAGCTCGTCGGCGGCCGGCGCAGCGGTGCTGTGCTCGCCCTCGGCGGCCCGCCTGGCGTCGGCAAGACGAGCCTGGGTGAGTCCGTCGCACGGGCCATGGGCCGTAAGTTCGCCCGTGTCGCCCTCGGTGGCGTCCGGGACGAGGCCGAGATCCGCGGTCACCGGCGTACCTATGTCGGCGCCCTGCCCGGCCGCATCGTCCGCGCCATCACCGAGGCTGGCTCCATGAACCCGGTGATCCTGCTGGACGAGGTCGACAAGCTCGGCACGGACTACCGGGGTGACCCGACCGCTGCCCTGCTCGAGGTGCTGGACCCGGCGCAGAACCACACGTTCCGCGATCACTACCTCGAGGTCGAGCTCGACCTGTCCGACGTGCTGTTCATCGCCACCGCGAACGTGGTCGACGCCATCCCGGCGCCGCTGCTGGACCGGATGGAGCTCATCACGCTGGACGGTTACACCGAGGACGAGAAGGTCACGATCGCGCGCGGCCACCTGCTGCCACGCCAGCTTGACCGGGCCGGGCTCGAGCCCGCCGATGTGGAGCTGACTGACGAGGCGCTGCGCCAGATCGCGGGCGAGTACACCCGCGAGGCAGGCGTCCGGTCGCTGGAGCGGACCATCGCGAGGGTGCTGCGGAAGATCGCGGCCCAGGCGGAGTCCGGCGAGACGGCCGTGCCGGTCACCGTGGACGCGGGCGACCTGGTCGGCTACCTCGGCCATCCCCGGCACACGCCGGAGTCGGCCGAGCGGACCGCGGTGCCCGGAGTGGCCACCGGCCTGGCGGTCACGGGTACCGGCGGCGACGTCCTGTTCATCGAGGCATCGCTGGCGGACCCGGAGACTGGCTCGACGGGCGTGACACTGACCGGACAGCTGGGTGACGTGATGAAGGAGTCGGCGCAGATCGCGCTGTCCTACCTTCGCTCTCACGGCGCCGAGCTGGAGCTGCCGGTCGGCGACCTGAAGGACCGCGGCGTGCACGTCCACGTGCCGGCCGGCGCGGTGCCGAAGGACGGCCCGAGTGCGGGCGTCACGATGACGACCGCCCTGGCGTCGCTGCTGTCCGGCCGGCTGGTCCGGTCCGATGTGGCGATGACCGGCGAGGTCTCGCTGACTGGCCGGGTGCTGCCGATCGGCGGCGTCAAGCAGAAGCTGCTGGCCGCGCACCGGGCCGGGATCTCCACCGTGCTGATCCCGAAGCGGAACGAGCCGGACCTGGAGGATGTGGCGGAGAACGTCCGCGCGGCGCTCAGCATCCACCCGGTCAGCGACGTCCGCGAGGTGCTCCAGCTCGCCCTGGAGCCAGCGAACTCGCACGCCGCCGTAGCGGCCTAACGAGAAAAATCAAGATCAGGACGGGAACGGGGAGCGTCAGCGCTAGTCCAGCTGGCACTTCCCGGGCCGCCTGACCCGAAGCGAAGGCCCGGCCGGAATCTCGGCCGGGCCTTCGTGCTGTCCGGTGGGCGTTGCCTTGTGGTAGTTGCCTCGGTTGCGGCGGACTAACGCGCGCGCCGCCGCAGCGCGAACGGCATCAGCGCCGACTCCAGCTGCACTTTGATGCTCATCTTGCTCTCGCCTTCGCGCCGGTCGGCGAAGTGGATCGGCAGCTCCACGAGCTTGAGGCCGTGGTGCACGGTCCGGTAGTTCATCTCGACCTGGAAGCTGTAGCCGTTGCTGCGGACGCTGGCCACATCGATGGCGGTGAGGGCAGAGGCCCGCCAGAGCTTGAATCCGGCCGTGACGTCCCGGACGCCGAGGCGCAGCAGGACCCGGACGTAGTAGTTCGCAAAGTTCGAGAGCGCCTTGCGGCGCCATGACCACTCGCTCGCCAGGCTGGCGCCGACCACGTAGCGCGAGCCGATGACGACGTCGGCGTCGGACGCCAGCAGGGCGCCGAGCATCTGCGGCAAGTACTGAGGCGAGTGTGACAGGTCGCTGTCCATCTGCACGACGAACTCGGCACCGGCCGCGATCGCGTGGCTCATGGCATCGACGTAAGCGCGGCCGAGACCCTGCTTGCCGGGCCGGTGCAGGACGGTCAGCCGGTCCGCGCCGTACTTCTCCGCCAGCTCATCGGCGACCACGCCGGTGCCGTCCGGAGAGTTATCGTCGGCTACCAGGATGTGCAGTCCTGTCAGCGGGAGACCGAAGAGCTCGGCCACGATGACAGGCAGGTTGGCTGCCTCGTTGTACGTAGGCAGCACCACAGTCACCGCGGCGCTGCGCCACGGCTCGGGCAACTCGACCGCGTGGCCGATCATCTCGCGCTCCCGAAGAGCCATCCCGCGT
>DATHQE010000241.1:0-2138 GCA_035483035.1 Streptosporangiaceae bacterium
TTCTGCCTGGGCGCGAACCTGGCGAGGGCCGAGCTCGAGGAAGCGCTCGCCTTCCTCGCACCGCGGATGCCAGCCCTGACGGCCGACGGGCCGGCCGTTCTCGGCGGGGTCGAGGGCATCTACGGCGTCGAATCACTTCCACTGCGCTGGGATTAGCTCCGGGCAGCTGGATCCGCCGAGCCTCATAGGGCGCGAAGTTGGCTTTGCTGCCCAATGTGGGGCAGCAGATCCAACCTGGCGCCCAATGGCGGTCGGGCAGGAGCACGCGCCAGGCGCTGTCAGTCGGCGGAGCGACTCGCGGCGGCCTCTGCCGCCAGCTCGTGGGCCATGTCCTGCACCATTTCGGCCGCCCGTACGTGCAGGCCGCCGCCGAAGGTGATTCTGGCCACGCCGAGCGCCGCAAGCTCCGCCAAGCTGGGCCCACCGGGGCGGTACATGGCGTTCACCGGGCCGTTGATGCGCTGCACGAGCGCGGCCAGCGCCGTCGGCGGCGCCAGGATCGGATAGGCGCAGTCGGCACCGGCGGCGAGGTAGGCGTTGGCCCGCGCCACGGCGGCATCCGTGGCCGCATCCTCGGCGGCAAGGCTGCCAGCGTCGGCCGGGCTGCCAGCGTCGGCCGGGCTGCCAGCGCCGCCCAGGCCGCCAGCGCCGCCCGGGCTGCCAGCGCCGGCCGGGCCGCCAGCGCCGGCAGCACCGTCGGCGACGGGCCGCACGAACACGTCGACCCGCGCGTTGATCACCAGGTCCTGGCCAGCCTCGGCTCGGACCGCGGCCAGGAAGTCGGCTTGCTGCACCGGGTCGGTCAGCGTCCGGGCGACCGGATCGGAGTCCTCCAGGTTGCATCCCGCGACGCCGCAGTCGGCCAGCCTGCGCACGAGCTCGGCAGGCGGCAGGCCGTACCCGGTCTCGATGTCGGCGGTCACCGGCACGCTGACGCTGGCCGCGATCCGCGCGATGGCGGCGAACATCTCGTCACCGGGAGTCTGTCCATCCCGGTAGCCGAGGGTGGCGGCGACTGCTGAGCTCGACGTCGCGAGCGCCGCGAACCCGGCCTCCGCAAACGAGCGTGCGCTCACCGGATCCCAGACGTTCGGCAAGATCAGCGGCAGCGGGCCGGAGTGCATGGCCCGCAGCTGTATTGCGTCAGCGGTCGTAGCCCGGCCCGCGGTCACGGCTGGTAGGAGCCCGGCAGCCAGGCGTGGGTACTGACGCCGATCGCGTTCCAGGCGTTGATCGTCACAATCAGGGAGATTAGCGCGGCGAGTTCGTCGGCGCTGAACTCCTCGGCCGCCGGCGCGACGTCAGCGTCTGGCACGTGCGTCTGCGTCATCAGCGTGACGGACTCGGTGAGCGTGAGCGCAGCCCGTTCCCGGCTGGTGAAGAATGGCGTCTCCCGCCAGGCGGCGAGCGCGTAGATCCGCTGCTCTGTCTCGCCGGCCGCCCGCGCGTCCTTGGTGTGCATGTCGATGCAGAACGCGCACCCGTTGAGCTGCGACGCGCGGATCCGCACTAGCTCCCGCAGCTGCACGTCGAAGTCGACCTTGTCGAGTTCCTTGGTCGCGGCCTGGTCCAGGTGCGACATCGCGCGGGCGAAACCTGCCGCGTGCGCATCGAAGTCAAGCCTGGCCGGGATGGTCTGCGTGGTCATCTGCGATCTCCTCGTCGGTGGTGTGATTCCACGTTAACGTGGCAAGAGGCGCAGGATTAAGATCCAATTCCATGCAAGGAACGTGGTCCACTTCTGCCGGTCTCGACCTTCACCTCGAGCTGCCTGGCACCCGGCCACGGGCCGCCCTCGAGAGCGCGCTCCGTGACGCGGTCCGCAGTGGCAGGCTGGCGCCTGGCACCGCGCTACCCTCGTCGCGGGCGCTCGCACTGGATCTTGGCATCGCCCGCAACACCATCGCCGAGGCCTACGGCCAGCTCGTTGCCGAGGGCTGGCTGGCAGCCCGGCACGGCTCCGGCACGTGGGTCGCCGAGCGCGCCGGACCGCCGCCGCCGCGTACGCCGCCAGCAGCTCAGCGGGCCGGTCGCGGTGCTCGCTATGACTTGCGGCCCGGTGCCCCCGATCTGTCCCTGTTTCCGCGCCCGGCCTGGCTCGCGGCCGCGCGACGGGCGCTGGCAGCGGCACCGGCTCG
>DATHQE010000242.1:0-5678 GCA_035483035.1 Streptosporangiaceae bacterium
TACTCGGCCGCGGCCGGGAACTTCGCCCGCATCGTCGAGGCTAGCCCCACCGACGACTACGCGCAGTTCGGGCTCGGGCTTGCCCTCGCGCGTACCGGCGATCCGCGAGGCGCCGCGGAGCACCTAGCGCTGGCTGCGGCCATGCGCCCCAATCTCCGCCACTACACCGATGCACTGCGCAGCGTGCGGGCCACGCTGAAGGCGAGAAACGAACTGCGCAAAGGCCGTGAGGATTGACCGGGAACGGGGCCGTTCCCGCTGCTGGCGGCCTGCCCGGCCGCGGCCAGCCCGCTGACAGGACCAGCCCGTCAGCCTGTCCCGCTCCGCTGAGCGAGCGCTACGACGCCGCCCTGCTGGACCTGGACGGCGTGGTGTACCTCGGTGGCACCCCAATCCCGGGTGCCGCTGACGCTCTCGCCGACGCGGCCAGGCGCGGCATGAAACGGGCCTACGTCACCAACAATGCCTCGCGCACGCCACACGCCATCGCCGCGCAGCTGACTGCCATGGGCGTCGACGCGACCGCCGCCGACGTCGTGACCTCCGCCCAGGCCGCCGCGCATCTCCTCGCCGACAGGCTCCCGGCAGGCGCTGCGGTGCTCGTCGTCGGCGGCACCGGCCTGCGGCTGGCCATCCGTGATCGCGGCCTGCGCCCCGTGACGTCGGCGGCCGAGCGGCCGGCCGCGGTGGTCCAGGGCTATGCGCATGACATCAGTTACGGGCTGCTGGCCGAGGCCGCGCTGGCGATCCAGGCCGGCGCCCTCTACGTCCTCTCCAACGCGGACGCGACGCTCCCGACGCCGCGCGGGCCCCAGCCCGGCAACGGGTCGCTGGCGCAGGTCCTGATGCACGCAACCGGCAGCATCCCGGTCGTGGCCGGCAAGCCCGAGCCGCCGCTGCACGCCGAATCGGTCGAGCGCGTCGGCGCCGTGCGGCCCCTCGTGGTAGGCGACCGGCTCGACACCGACATTGAGGGCGCGGTCCGCGGCGGGGCCGACAGCCTGCTGGTGCTGACCGGCGTGACGACGCCGGCTGATCTGCTGCTCGCGCCGCCACAGCGCCGCCCCGCCTACATCGCCGCCGACCTCAGCGGTCTGAACGCCGCCCAGCCCGAAGTCGCGGCGCTGGACGGAGCCTTTCGCTGCGGCGGCTGGACGGCCGCCGCCGCTGGTGCTGATGCCGCCCGCGACCCGTGGCTCACCGTCACCGGCGCCGGGGACTGGATCGACGGGCTGCGCGCGCTGTGCGCCGCGGCGTGGACGGCAGGCCTGCCACCCGGCGACGCGGCAGCGCAGCTTAAGGCGGCAGCGTCGGCGATCGCGGCGATCAAGCCGGCCGAGCGCTGATCAAGCCGGCCGAGCGCTGATCAAGCCGGCACAGCACTGATCGCACCCTGAATTCATCGCCGGCCGTTCCCCTAGGGTTCCCGGAGATATCCCTGAAGCAGCCCCGACGAGGGCCAAGATCACCCTCCAGGCTGACTAACATCAGACCCGCGGGCGACGCGAACTATCGCGTCTTGGCCCGACACTGGTGAAGCTGGTCCGGGAGATCGCCTCCCGGACCGTCTGTCTGGCGGGGACCCGATGGCTCCTGCCGGACTCGCTGTCCGGGAAGGGGCAACCAGACATGATCGAGGCACGTGGCCTCACGAAGCGGTACGGGGACACGCTGGCGGTCGACGACCTGTCGTTCAGCGTGGCGCCTGGCAAGATCACCGGATTCCTCGGCCCGAACGGGGCTGGCAAGACCACGACCATGCGGATGATCCTGGGCCTGGACGGGCCGACCGCAGGTCAGGTCACCGTCGGCGGCAAGCCGTTCGCGCAGCTGATGCGTCCGATGCGCGAGGTCGGTGCACTGCTCGACGCTAAGGCTCTGCACGGGGGCCGGAGCGCTTACAACCACCTGCTGTGCCTGGCCCAGTCCAACAACCTGCCGCGCAAGCGCGTCGACGAGGTGCTGGGCCTGGTCGGCCTGTCAGAGGTCGCCGGGAAGCGGACTAAGGGCTACTCGCTCGGCATGGGCCAGCGGCTCGGCATCGCCGCTGCGATGCTGGGCGACCCGAAGGTGCTGATGTTCGACGAGCCGGTCAACGGGCTCGATCCCGAGGGAATCCTGTGGATCCGCAACCTGATGAAGTCGCTGGCCGCCGAAGGCCGGACGGTCTTCGTCTCCAGTCACCTGATGTCGGAGATGGAAAACACCGCCGACCACCTGCTGGTGATTGGCCGCGGCAAGCTCATCGCTGACTGCACAGTCGCGGAGTTCATCGCCGACAACTCGCAGCAGAGCACGAGAGTGCGGACCCCGCAGCCGGACCAGCTGGCGAAGCTGATTGCCGCCGCCGGCGGCACGATCCGGGAGAACGGCGACGGCGTGCTGCTGGTGACCGGCCTCTTCGCCGACGAGGTAGGGGACCTGGCGTACGAGAACGCGATCCGGATACATGAGCTCGCCCCGGTGCACGCCTCGCTGGAGCAGGCGTTCATGGACCTCACGGCTTCCAGCGTTCAGTTCCGCGCCGACGTTCCCGCGCAGCCGGTGACGGCTGGAGAGGTGGCCTGAGATGGCAACGACATCGACTCAGCTCCCGGCCGCGACGGCCGGGCGCGTCCTGCCCACCACTGCGGGCCAGGCCACGTTCATGGGCCAGGTGCGGTCCGAGATCACCAAGATCCGCTCGGTCCGGTCGACCTACTGGACGCTGATCGCGCTAGTGATCGTGACCGTCGGGTTCGGCGCGCTCGCTAGCTGGGGCGCCGCAACGCACGGTCATCCGGGTCCGGGCTTTGACGCCACACAGCAGAGCCTCACCGGCCTGTACATCAGCCAGCTCATCATGGGTGTCCTCGGTGTCCTGGTCATCACGGCCGAGTACTCCACCGGGATGATCCGCACGACGCTGATGACGATGCCCCACCGGGGGACGGTGATCGCGGCCAAGGCCGTGGTGTTCACCGTCCTGGCGTTCGTCACCGGGCTCATCACGTCCTTTGCCTCGTTCTTCCTCGGCCAGGCGCTGATGTCCTCACACCACCTCAACGCGACCCTGAGCCAGCCGCACGTACTGCGGGCGGTTATTGGCGGCGCGCTGTTCCTGACGGTGTGCGGGCTGCTGGCGTTCGGCATCGGGCTGCTGATGCGGCACACCGCGGGTGCGATCAGCACGGTCGTGGGACTGCTCTTCGTGGTGTCGGTCCTGGTGAACTTCCTGCCGCAGAACTGGCAGAACCACGTCGACAAGTGGGCGCCGGCCATCGCGGGCGGGCAGATCTGGTCGGTCGTCAGCAAGGGACCGAATCCGCAGGTGTTCACCCCGTGGGCAGGGTTCGCCGTGTTCTGCGGGTACGCAGCGATCGCACTGATTGCGGGTCTGCTGCTGTTCCGCAAGCGGGACGCCTGACCCGGCACAAGCGCAGTGACCATGTACGGGGCAGTGGTCACTGACGGGGGCCGCTGGGGGAGCCAGCCTACTGGCCCAGGCTGGCTCCCCTAGCGCTATTAGCTTTCAGGCCCAGCTGGTCAGGAACGGCTGGTCAGGAACGGCTGGTCAGGAACGGCCGGTCAGGAACGGCTGGCAGCGCGGGCACCAGACGGCCAGTCGTTCCTCGATGACGGGTCCTAGGGTCGCCTTCCGGATGAGCGTGCCGCAGCGCCGGCAGGGCCGGCCGGCGCGACCGTAGACCCACAGCTGCGCACCGCGGGCGCTGTTGCCGGTCGTGACGGTCTCCGGCCGGGCCTTGTTCGCCTCCAGCAGCCGCCTGGCCAGCTCGAGCAGCCCGGCCAGGTTGCGCACATCGCCGACCCGCTGCCACGGGTTGACACCGCGCAGGAACAGCGACTCAGCCCGGTAGATCGTGCCGATGCCGGCGAGGTTGCGCTGGTCGAGAAGTGCCTCGCCGATGGTGCGGTCCGGATCGGCGGTCAGCCGGCGCACGGCTTCAGCCGCGTCCCAGCCCGCGCCGAGGAGATCGGGACCGAGGTGGCCGACCACCTGGTCCTCCTGGCTCGTGCGGACAACCTCGACGATGCCGAGGAGGACGCCGACGGCCTGCCACTGCTCATTCGCGAGGATCAGCCGGATCCGGTGGTCGCGTAGCTGGTGGTTCGTGGCCGGGCTCACCCGCCAGTTGCCCTCCATCTTCAGGTGCGTGTGCACCGTGACGTCTCCCTCGACCCGCGTCAGCAGGTGCTTGCCGCGGGAAGCGGTCTCGATGACTGTCCGGCCGGCCAGATCGGCCGTGGCATACCTCGGGACCCGGAAGTCGCTGCGAGTGAGCACCCGCCCGGTGAGCGCGTCGTCTAGCTTGCGCGCTGTCCGCCAGACCACGTCGCCTTCTGGCATGACGCCAGCATGCCACTGCCGGACCCCGGGCAGCGGCAAGCACATCGCTGTGAATCTGCTGCTGATCGGGAAGCACATCGCTGCGAATCTGCTGCTGATACAGCATCGTGGTCGTCACAGCCATGACCTTTAGCCCGATGGACATAGCGGGCAAACGGGAGATTCGTTGTGGGCCAGCGGTGTCGCACGATTGTCACTGCTCGCTGGCAGGCTCCGGCCATGGGACGTTTATCGCAATTCGACGCTGACGCACTGACGCGGCTCCTGGGCCGGCAGAGCGGAGTGATCAGCCGGACCCAGGCTGTGGCTTGTGCCATGACGGAAGCGGCCGTCCGGCACCGGATTCGCCCGGATGGGCCGTGGCAGACGCTACTGCCGGGCGTCTATCTCGCGAGCCAGGGTGTACCGACGGCCAAGCAGCGGGTGACGGCCGCTTACCTCTATGCCGGGCAAGCGATCGCCATCACTGGACCTGCCGCCCTCGCCTGGTATTCACTTCCGTCCGCGCGGAGCGAGGCAGTGGATGTCCTGGTGCCGCTGAGCTGCCAGCGCAAGGACGCGCGGTTTGCCCGGTTACACAGGACGAGCATCGTGCCGGACTGCGGTCGCGAGGGCGTGGTCCGTTACGCGTCGCCGCCGCGAGCGGTTGCGGATACCGTCCGTCAGCTCGCTCAGTTCTCGGACGTCCGAGCCGTGGTAGCAGGGGGAGTGCAGCGCGGCAAGATCACGGTCGCGGACCTTGCCAGGGAGCTCAATTCCGGTCCGATTCAGGGTTCCGCCCGGCTGCGTGCGGCGCTGGCAGAGGTGGCCGACGGTGTGCGGTCGGCAGCCGAAGGAGACTTGCACGCCCTGATCAAGCGCGAGCAGCTGCCTGTGCCGATGTACAACGCTCGCCTGTTTGTCGAAGACCGGCTGCTCGCCATCACCGACGCATGGTGGCCGGCGGGCGTTGCCGTCGAGGTGGACTCGCGCGAGTGGCACCTGTCGCCCGCCGACTGGGAGCGCACTCTCCTGCGCGATGCGCGGATGACCGAGCAGGGGATCCTGGTCCTGAGATTCGCGCCGCGCCGGATCCGCACGGCCGGGCACGAGGTCGCACACCAGATCCGCGCTGCCCTCGCCGCCTCTGGCGGTCGGCGGTTGCCGCAGATCGTGGCCAGGCCAGCGCGATGAATACCGGCACAGCGACCGGGTCCGACCGCTACATCAGCTTGCGCAGGTGCAGCAGGTCGAACACGTTGCCTTGCACCTTGAGCTTGCCGGACAGCCAGGCACGCATGAAGCTGCCGGGGTCGCCGGCGATGGCAACGACGACGTCACTGTCAGCGGT
>DATHQE010000243.1:0-1872 GCA_035483035.1 Streptosporangiaceae bacterium
CAGGTCACGAGGACGCTGTTCGCGATGTCGAGGGAGCGGACGCTGCCGCAGTTCCTGGGCCGCATCCTGCCGGGCAGGCAGACCCCATGGCTCGCGACGATCGCGGTGGCGGTCGTCTCGCTCGGCCTGTTCATCGGCTCCAACTACATCGGGTCGCTCAGCACGATCCTGACCGACGCCATCTCGTCCATCGGGCTGCAGATCTGCGTGTACTACGGCCTCGCCGGCGTGACCGTCGTGGTGGCGTTCCGGAAGGTGCTGTTCCGCTCGGTCAAGAACTTCGTGCTGATCGGCCTCTGGCCGCTGGTAGGCGCCGCGTTCATGTTCTGGATCCTCGGAGAGTTCGTGGCGACCAACACCAGCAACGCCGTGGTGATCTGGGTCGGCCTCGGCGGCCTCGGTATCGGCGTGATCCCGCTGGTCATCTACTGGGCCATGGGCAGTCCGTACTTCAAGCAGCGGCCGACGCTCGGCTCGGTCGTGCCCGAGGACGCGGGCGTCTAGCCGTTGTTTGCTACCCTCATCACTATGCAGCGCGCAGGACTGACGACGACGCCGGAGTACGTCCCGGCGCGCTGACCCATCTGTGCGACAAAGCCCCGGGGCGAGTGCCCCGGGGCTTTGTTGTTGACGTTGGACCCGGTCGCTCGCTCTGCCCAAGCGAGGAGACCGCCATGTATGACCATCGCCAGCTCGGCCGTGAGCTGCAGATCTTTGACACCGACCCGCTGATCGGCGCGGGTATGCCGTACTGGCTGCCGGCCGGCGCCGCGATCCGGCACGCGCTCGAGGAGTACATCCGAGAGCTAGAGCGCCGGGCCGGCTATCAGCACGTGTACTCGCCGGTGCTCGCCAAGCGCGAACTGTACGAACTCTCGGGCCATTGGGAGCACTACCGCGGCGGGATGTACCCGCCGATGGAGCTTGGCTCCGACGAGGTCGTGCTGCGGCCGAGCATGTGCCCGCACCATGCGGTGATGTTCCGGTCGCGGGGCCATAGCTACCGCGAGCTGCCGCTGCGCATAGCCGAGCTCGGCGGCCAGTACCGGTCCGAGCTGTCCGGCGTGCTCGGCGGCCTCACCAGGGTCCGCGGAATGCAGCTCAACGACGCGCATATTTTCTGCACCCTGGAGCAGGCCGCAGGCGAGGCCGCGAGCGCGCTCGCGATGATCCGGCAGGCGCACCAGGCACTCGGCGTCGAGCCCGCCCGCTACCGGCTCTCGCTGGCGAGCGAGTCAGCGAAGTATGTCGGCAGCGCACGGATGTGGGCGGACGCTACCTCGATGCTGCGCGACGTGCTGGCCGGCTCGGGCATCTCATACGAGGCCGAGGAGGGTGAGGCGGCGTTCTACGGCCCCAAGATCGACGTCCAGGTAGCGGACAGCGCCGAACGCGAGGCCAGCATCGCGACCGTGCAGATCGACTTCTACCAGCCCGAGCGTTTCGGGCTCGAGTACATCGGCCCGGACGGCAGGAAGCACCGCCCGGTCATGGTCCACCGCAGCATTATCGGCAGCGCCGAACGCGCCGTCGGGCACCTCATCGACGTCAACGGCGGCGCCTTCCCGCCGTGGCTAGCCCCAGTCCAGCTCGTCGTGCTCCCGGTCTCGGAGGCGCAACTGCCAGAAGCGGACCAGCTTGCGAGGCAGGCAATCGAGCGCGGACTGCGAGCTGAGGTGGCGAGCGACGGCAGCCTGGGCGCCCGCATCCGTGCGCACAAGCTGGTCCCGCACCTGGCGGTGATCGGCGCAACCGAGGCCGCCGCCGGCGAGGCGTCAATCAGGCTTCGAGGAGGCCAGCGCCTGCCGCAGCTGAGCGTCGCCGAAGCGCTGGCCCGAATTGACAGCCAGGTCAGAGCCCACACCACCGAGC